>SSGN01000106.1 GCA_008016945.1 Flavobacteriales bacterium | reverse complement strand
GTCCAACCCTTTCGCTTGAGGAGATCGACCGGGACGCCTGTCTTTTCACGAGATCATCGTCCATATCCACCGTTCGCCTGGTCCTTTTCAGCGCAGTTCGTACCACGTCGCTTTTCACACGCGGCCAAACCGAACTGGTGGCCGATCTCGGCAGCAACGGCGTGGCCCCCATTCCGAAGGAGGTCACTGCATGCGGTGACCAGCTCTTCTTCCATGCAGCGGGGTATATGCAGGCACAGCAGCTCCACCGAACGGCCGTCACCACCAGCACCGGGCTTTCATCGAACCACCACACTCCTGCACCTCGGGTCTTCCCCAGCCCTTGCACCGATCGACTCACCATCCTGTACGATCCCTCGCCGTCCTTCCTCTACACCACCATAGCCCTGGATGATGCGACGGGCCGTGCTATCGCCGGACCGGCCGCACAGTGGCAGACCGATCGGTAGGTGCTGGGGGTGGAGGGGCTTGCCAGCGGCACCTACCTGCTCTCCTTCACCCAAGGTGAAATGCGCCAGGTGGTGCTGGTGATGGTGCGTTGAAGCATGGTCGTGCACCGCACTGTTCCGCCATTGGGGTGAGGCCAATGCACATGGAGCATGGGCCGATCAGCCAAGGCCGTACCCTCGTGGGCATCCTCCGGGCGATGGAGCCGTGATCACGGCCACGCCTGCCAGGGCACGCGCGACAACACCAGCACCAGGCCGATCCCATAGAACCACGCAATGGCCTTGAACTTCGCGGCATCCGTCGAGGCCCGCTTGGCTTTCGCATGGCCGATGGTGATCAACGTGACACCGATGAGCATCATCAACGGATGTTCCACGGCATACAACCGATGCAGGCTGTTGCCCATGGTCTCGCCGCTGAGGTTGCCGAAACCCAAGGGCGATACGACATACAACAGTACACCGAAGAGCAACTGCACGTGCACGGCGATAAGCCCGAAAAGCGCGTACTTCCTGCTGGTGGGCGTGAACGGCCGATCACGCACCAAGGAGAGGACCGCATGCAGGAAGGCGAAGGCCACCAACAGCAGGACCAGGTAAGCCACGTAGGAATGGAAGTGTTTCAATCCGGTGTACATGGGGGCCAAGATAGCCAGTGCCGACCGACCTTCGCACCCTACGCCACCACCGCACCAATACCCGAACATGGCCCGCATCATCTACCACCTCGGCACCTGCAGCACCTGCCAACGGATCCTCAAGGAGATCCCGAACCTCAAGGCATTCACCCTGCGCGAGATCAAGAGCGGACCCATCACCGCCAAGGAGCTCGATGCCTTGAAGAAGCTCGCCGGCAGCTACGAAGCCCTCTTCAGTCGGGTGGCGATGAAGTACCGCGCGTTGGGACTGAACACCATGGCGCTCACCGAGAAGGACTACCGCACGTACATCCTCCAGGAGTACACCTTCCTGAAACGACCGGTGATGGTGCTGGACGACCAGATCTTCATCGGCAACGGAAAGAACGTGGTGAAGGCCATGGTGGAAGCGGCCTCCGCGATCCGATAGGGATCCGTTAACGGAGCTCTACCCGCGTCTTGCGCTCCAGGTCCGTGCGGCTTTGGAAATGCAGTACGAAGTAGTCGGCACCCTGAGCCTGTAGCTGAAGTTCGCCCGTAGCACGACCGTATTCCCGGCCCTCCTTGTCCATGGCCACGGCGGTGATGGGGCCACTGAAGTCCTGCGCGGCGATCACATACAGCACCAGGATGTTGTCGCGGCCCGCACTATCCGCCTCCACCATGGTCTTGCCCAGCGAAAGGCCGCGCTGCCGCAACTCCGGCGACAGCTGCACGTCGATGTTCCAGGTCTTCTCCATGCCGGAGGCCACTCCTTCCACCACCTCGGTGGCCGCCGTACCGGCCACCTCCCCTCCTTTGTTCAGGATATCCTTGGTGCCCTCGGCCACCCGTCCACAGCCCACGGACAATACACTCATCAGCCCCAGGATCAACAAAGACCTCGTCATTGCGCGGTGGTTCATCGGCACCAAGGTAACCTTGAACGGTGGCACGACCCACCAGCGGGCAAGGGCTGATCCCCCTGCGAGGACATGCCTTGCGCGATGTCCGATATACCGTGTTGTGCCTTACCTACCCTGTGGCGCACCTCGTTTGGCCCTTCGTTCCCGGTGATCCTTTCGCTCCTCCACCTTCGCGGTCCACTGCGCGAACTGCTCCTCGGTAAGTACCTGCTTCAATTCGGCCTGGAAGGCTTCGCGCGCCTCTTTGCCATCCTGCCGCGCCTCCGCCCGGTCCGCTTCGCGCTCGGCACGCCTCGTTCCGGCCAGTTCCGCATACTTCAGGTTGATCGCCTCCACTTTGGCGACCTGCTCCGACGTAAGCCCCAGTTCACGCGTCATGTGCTGGGTGCGCTGGGCCGCGCGCTCCGCCGCGGTCCGTTGGTCCTTGTCCTGCGCCTGGGCCGTCATGGTGGCCACGGTCAACAAGGCGATCATCAGTTGCTTCTTCATGGTCGTATGCTTGGATCAAGGGTAAGACAAGGACAGCCACACAAGGTTCGATCCCCACCAGACCATTAACGGATCTTGGCAACTCCGCATCGTTCCGCCCTTGCCGAACCCCACCACGCCTCCCCAAGGACATCCACCACCCCCTGGCCATTCCGCTGGACGGGAACCTCAAGTGCCTGCCGATCGGCTTCGATCATGTACTCCATGTTCGCCTTCGGGGCCGTGGGCGCATCACCGACCGGATCCACTCCAAGCCCGTAAGCGGCACCGTGCCCGGCACCCCGTAATTTTACCCCGACATGCTCAAACAAGGCCTTTTCCAGAAACTCCAACAGAAGCTCTCGCCCCAGCAGATCCAACTGATGAAGCTGCTGCAGGTGCCCACGGCCGAACTGGAGCAACGCATCAAACAGGAGATCGAGGAGAACCCCGCCCTCGAAGAAGGCGAGGATATCGACCACGACGAGCCGCCCACCGAGGACCAGGCCATCGCGGAGAATGAGGATGTGGGCGAGAACCAGGAGAACGAACGCGACGATTTCGACCTCAGCGATTATTTCCAGGATGACGACACCCCGGACTACAAGCTGAACGTTCAACAAAGTGGACCCGACGAGGAGGAACGCGAGATCCCCCTGGCCGGCGGCACCAGTTTCCAGGACAACCTCAAGGCCCAGCTGGCCCTACGCGCCATCGACGAGCGTACCGAGATGCTCGCCGAGAACCTGATCGGCAACCTGGACGAGGATGGCTACCTGCGCCGCGAACTCGACGCCATCGTGAACGACCTGGCCTTCACCCAGAACGTGATGTGCGAGAAGGCCGAGCTGGAGCGGGCCCTGACCGAGGTGCAAGCCCTGGATCCGGTGGGCGTAGGTGCCCGCGACCTGCGCGAATGCCTGCTGCTCCAAGTGCGGCGGATGCCCCACAGCCTGGAACAACGTATCGCCGAAGAGATCCTCGACAAACACTTCGATGCCTTCAGCAAGAAGCATTACGACAGGATCATCGAACGGTTGGAGATCGATGAGGAGGCACTGAAGGAGGCCATCGACCTGATCGTGCGCCTGAACCCACGGCCGGGCAACACCCTGCGCGAGACCGACAAACCCACGCAAGAGATCATCCCCGATTTCGCCGTGATGGCCATCGACGGCCAACTCGAGCTCTCGCTGAACGGACGCAACGCCCCGGAACTCCGGGTGAGCCGCACCTACCGCGACATGATGAAGGAATATGCGCGCAACAAGAAGGATAAGGACCAGCGCGATGCCCTTCAGTTCATCAAACAGAAGCTCGATAGCGCCAAGTGGTTCATCGATGCCATCAAGCAACGCCAGAACACCCTGCTGGTGACCATGGAGGCCATCATGGAGCACCAACGCGAGTTCTTCCTCACCGGCGACGAGACCAAGCTGAAGCCGATGATCCTGAAGAATATCGCCGAACGCGTGGGACTCGACATCAGCACGGTGAGCCGCGTGGCCAACAGCAAGTACGTTCAAACGAACCACGGCACCTACCTCCTGAAGTTCTTCTTCAGCGAAAGCCTCACCAACGAGGCCGGAGAGGAGGTGAGCACCCGCGAGGTGAAGAAGATCCTGAAGGATGCCATCGACGCGGAGGACAAAGCCAAGCCGCTCACGGACGATGAGCTTACGGCCTTGCTCAAGGGCAAGGGCTACAATATCGCCCGACGCACCGTGGCCAAATACCGCGAACAACTGAACATACCCGTGGCCCGGCTCCGCAAGGAACTATAGCCCCGTGCCATGACGGTCTTCGCCCGGATCCTCTCCCATGTGCTGCACCCGTTGCTCATGCCGTTCTATTCGGTATGGGCCCTGCTGGTGCTCGACCCCCATGTGGGCTATTTCCTGCAGCCACACGGGCGACTGCTGCTGCTGGGCATGGTGGCGGTGATGACCATCGTATTCCCCGTGCTGAGCGTTCTGATGATGATGCGCACCGGGCTGGTGTCCAGCCTGGAACTACCGCGACGGGAAGAACGCATGGCCCCGTACCTGATGACCTTGCTGTACGGCGGTATGACCCTGTACCTGCTCTTCCGCACTCCGCTGCATCCCATCGCCTACGCCCTGTTCACCGGCATTCTCTGCGCCATCGCCATCAGTGCCTCCATCACGCCCTGGTGGAAGATCAGCGCGCACATGGTGGGCATCGGCGGGTTCGTGGGCATGCTCTTCGGCCTATGGTTCGTGCATGGCTTGGACCTTTTCGCCCCCATCGTCGCGGCCATCCTCCTGGCCGGTGCTTTGGCCACATCCCGGCTCCTCACCAGCGACCACACCCATGCCCAAACGCTCGTCGGCGCTGCCGTGGGCGTGCTCTGCACCTTCGGTGCCATGGTGCTGCCCATGCTCGGCTGAGCGTGGTGCCCGATGCCCGATCTTCGCCGCCCATGCCCCGGTCCGCTTCGCTCTACACGGTGTTCGCCCTGGCGCTGATCACGGCGCTCACTTCCGTGTTCGGCCTTTGGCGCGGCACCGACGGCGCCGGGTGGAAACAGACCATCCGAAGTGACGCGCGCGGCTACTACGGCTACCTCCAAGCGCTATTCATCCGCAACGACCTCGGCCACGAGCCGTTCGAGAGCGCCTATGTGAAATACACGCCCACCGGCACCCTGAACAAGTATTACTGCGGCACCAGCGTGCTCATGGCACCTTGGTTCGGGATCGGCCACGCCTTCGCCCTCGCCGATCCCGCCAGCCCCAAGGATGGCCTGAGCGCCTACGAACAGAAAGCCATCGGCATCGGCGCCTGGCTGTACCTCTTGTTGGGGCTCCTCGCCCTTCGCGCCTTGTTCCAGGCCCTGGGCATCCGCGACGGGGTGATCGCCTGGACGCTCCTGGCCGTGGTGCTGGCCACGCCGCTGCTGCAATATGCCGCCATACAACCCGGGTGGTCGCACGTGTACTCCTTCGCCACCATCGCTGCGTTCCTCCTCGCCGTGAACCGCATCAGCAACGGCCATGGGCCCCGGTGGACCATAGCCGCCGGAGCCTTGCTCGGCCTGGTGGTCCTGATCCGTCCGGTGAACGTGATGGTGGTGCTGGCCACCCCGCTCGTTGCCGCCCACGGCATAGGCCCGTTGGTACGGCATCTCCTACGGCAACGCGCCACGCTCCTGGCCATCCTGGCCGGCCTGGTGGTGTTCGCCATACAACCCCTGTTGTGGTACGCTCAAACGGGGGCGTTCTATGCCTATGGATACCGGGGCGAAGGCTTCCACTGGACACGGCCCGAGGTGTTCAAGGTCCTGTTCGGCTTCCGCCGCGGACTGTTCCTCTGGTCGCCCGTGCTGCTGCTGCCCGCCCTTGGCGCGATCCTGCTCTGGCGTATGGACCGCCTCCGTGCGGCCACCGCCATGATCCACTGGGCCACCAGCACCTACGTGATCAGCAGTTGGTGGATCTGGTACTACGGCGGCGGCTATGCGAGTCGGGTCTACATAGACCACTACCCGGTACTGCTGGTGCCCATGGTGTTGGTCCTGCAGCGCTGCCAGGGGCGATGCTGGGTAGCGGTGCGCGTGTTCATCATCCTCTGCGTGGCCCTGAACCTGGCCCAGCTCTGGCAATACCACCACGGCTTCCTGCACCAGGAAAGCATGGATCGCGAGAAATACCGGTACACCTTCCTCCGATTCGACGAGGGCCACCGCGACAAACTGGGCGGCAACTACCAGGAAGCCCCGTACAACCCCAACGGCATGTCCGTGGTGCTGGAAGAGACCTGCGGCATGGACGACAGCTGCACCTTCTGGAGCAATGGTAAGCGGGTGCAGGTCCCCTGGGCCCATAGCCCATCCACCGTATGCCAGTTCGACCGGGGCACCGAGTTCGGCCTCGCCTTCAGCGCCGATACCGACACCCTGCCCGTGGGCCGTGCCCTATATCTGGAGGTGGGCTTGCAGCGTTACGAAGCGCGCCGGGAGGCCTCCCTCTCGGCCTTGGCCGTAACCGAAGTGCGCAACGCCAAGGGCGTGGTCTACTTCTACCAACCATTCCGCATCAACCCCGTACCGGGCACTCCCGGGGTTTGGCAACAACTGGAGTACCGGATCCCGATACCTCCCTTGATGCGGGGCGACCGGCTCAACTTCTACTTCTGGAACAAGGACAAGACCGCCGAGTTCTTCCTCGACGACGTGTTCATGCGCATCAGCGCCATGAACCCGTATTGAACGGTGGCCACACACCTGGGCCGTACCCTGGTGCGCCGTGGCCGTGTTCCTTCGCTGTGGGCCCAGCAGGATTTGAACCTGCGACCAAGGGATTATGAGTCCCCTGCTCTGACCGCTGAGCTATGGGCCCGGTCCGTGCCTGCCCCGAGGCAAGCAGGCGCGAAAATAGACCGCGCAGGCCGAAGCCTAATTTCGCCCTCCATTTCCAGCACCTACCGTGCAACAGACCTACGATACCATTCTGCTCGACCTCGGCGGTGTGCTGATCGATGTGGACTACGAAGCCACCGCCCGCGGCTTCCGCAGCCTCGGCCACCCCGATTTCGAACGGCTGTACAGCAAGGCTCAGCAAGACCACCTCTTCGACGGTTTCGAGACCGGCGTACTCTCATCCGCCGAATTCCGCGACCGCCTCCGCGCGCTGCTGGATCCCGAATTGACCGATGCGGTGATCGATGCCAACTGGAACGCCATGCTCGGCTCCATCCCACCAGCCCGCCTCGAACTGGTGGCCCGACTGAAGGAACGCTATCAGGTCCTGCTGCTCAGCAACACCAACGCGATCCATGTGCCCGCCTTCGAGGCCATCGTTGCCCGCGACCACGGCATCACCGATTTCAAGGCGCTGTTCCACGGAGCTTACTACAGCTGCGAGATCGGCCAGCGGAAACCGGAAGCTGCCGCCTACCACCACGTGCTGAAACGGCACAATGCCGATCCCGCGCGCACGCTCGTCATCGACGACAGCATACAGCATGTGCATAGCGCGCGCGCGGCTGGACTGAACGCTGAGCACCTGG
>SSGN01000063.1 GCA_008016945.1 Flavobacteriales bacterium | reverse complement strand
GCCCCGCTGTTCCCATATCCGGCGTCGGTCATCAGTTCGATGGAGCGAGCGTAGTGGAATAGTGCGCTGTCCACGATCTGGCTCCTGGGTACTGGTAGGTCGTCCCATCCCGCTGCATCGGTGAACGTGTTGCCGATGTCGTGGAGCACCTGGGCCATCCAGACCGTATCTCGCGCTGCCGTCGCGGCACGAAGTGCTTCACGGAAGTAGGATCGGGTGGTCTTCAGTCGGACATGACCATCCATCGTGGTGGTCATGGCGGCCACCTTGAACGCATAACCATATTCGCGCAGGATCAGCACACGTTCCAGCGGATCCACTTGCCCGCGTTTCGTATGCGATAAGTTCCGAGCGCAAGTGGCCACCTGTAGGGCGAGGCCTTGATGGTCCACCTGCGGCGCAGCCATATAGTTATGGTACCGGGCACGATAGGCATAACCCGTGGCGGCCTCTGCGCTGCTGTCGCCGTACGTCCGTTGGCGCAGGTGCAAGGCTTCATCCCAAAGCTCCTTGGCGTGGCCGATGTCGCTGATCCGATGGTATTGCTCACCGAGGAGTTCCAAGGCGCGAGCGTTTTCCAGGGGATCGGCGTGATATGTCCCCTTCTCGATCGCTGCGGAAAGCCTGCGGATGACACCATGCACATCGCCGAGTACCATCGCTTTCCGGTCTTCGACGAGATCCACCTGACCGTACATCGGCACGGCCAACGCGATAGCAGCAGCGAAGGACAGCGTTAAGAGAGGCTTCACGGCCCGGAAGATCGTGAACCTTCCCCGTTCCCGCCCTTCAATGCTTGCCCTGTGCCGCCAGCCACCTTTCGGCATCCAGTGCGGCCATGCATCCGCTCCCGGCGCTGGTCACGGCCTGGCGGTACACCTTGTCCGCGCAGTCGCCGGCCACGAACACACCGGGCACGTTGGTGTAGGTGCTATCGGCTTTGTGCTTCAGGTAGCCTTGTTCGTCCATTTCCAGCCATCCGCGGAAGAGGTGCGTGGCCGGGGTGTGGCCGATGGCGACGAACAATCCGGTCACATCGAGCTTCTTCTCTTCGCCGGTCTTGTTATTCGTCACCAGCACGCCATCCACGGCCTGCTCGCCCAGCACATCCTTCACCTCGGTGTTGAACAGGACCTCGATGTTCGGGGTGTTCTCCACGCGGTGCACCATGGCCTTGCTGGCGCGGAAATGATCCTTACGCACGAGCATGTACACTTTGGGGCAGAGCTTGGCGAGGTAGGTGGCCTCTTCGCAGGCCGAATCGCCGGCACCGACCAGTACAACGTTCTGGCCGCGATAGAAGAAGCCGTCGCACACGGCGCATGCGGTCACCCCCCCGCCGATGTCGCGCAGGCGCAGTTCGTTGGGCAGGCCGAGCCATTTGGCGCTGGCACCGGTGCTGATGATCACGCTGTCGGCGTGGATCTCGGTCTTCTCGTCCACCCACACCTTATGTACCGGTCCGGTGAAGTCCACCTTGGTCACCCATCCACTACGGATCTCGGTGTCGAAACGCAGGGCTTGGGCCTTGAGGTCCTCCATCATCTCCGGGCCGGTGCGTCCCTTCGGGTAGCCTGGGTAGTTGTCCACTTCGGTGGTCTGGGTCAATTGCCCCCCGGGCAAAGGACCTTCGATCATCAAGGGTTTAAGGTCGGCGCGGGCGGCATAGATGGCAGCGGAATAGCCGGCAGGACCCGATCCGATGATCAGGCATTTGACGTGTTCGGGTGTGGTGCTCATGGGAATGGCGGCAAAGGTATCGTACGTCGGCCACCTCGTTCCGTGATGATCCATACCATGGGCTCTACCCGGTGGTGCGGAACGGGATCAGGACATGGCCAGGCCGCCGTTGCTGGCTTCACCATGGGCCACGCCCCGTTCAGCAGCTACTGGCACACGATCGTATCGGCGTACACGCCCCAGCCGGCCCAGATCCCCAGGCCACCCTGGATGTTGGATCTGGCGTTGACCGGTGTTCCGAAGAGGTCGCCCTGCGAGCCCACATTCTCGTCGTAGCTGGTGTAGAACTCATGTTCCGCGTAACCGATGCTCACGAATTTCACGGCGATGGTATCGCCCACCTTGAAGTAGCCCTGTTCCTCGTTGTTGTCCTCCTCTTGGTCGCTATAGAACTGGCGCCCCCGGATGAAGTTGAAGTCGAAGGTGAGGCCGTTCACGTACTTATCCTCGAAGGTGTTGCCGAGCGGGGAGATGAAGGTGGGGTCTTTCACCGAGCCATCGGCGCGGTGGTTCACCCGGCGAGCCATCCAGCGGTAGTGGTTGCCCATGGTGTCGGGGTCGGAGAGGCGTGCCCAGGCGAAGCCCAGGGAGTCGTCGCCGGGGCGTTGCAGGGCGAGCTTGAACCAAACGCTGTCCAAGGGTACGGGCTGGGGAATGGTGGTGATGCTGGTGAGCACCTTGCCCTCGGCTTCCACACGTAGGCTGTAGGTGCGGCCCACCTCGCCGAACACCGCGGTATTGGCGGTGGAGTAGACGCAGATGTCCAGGTAGTTGACCAACGACGGGTCGATACCCGTAAGCTCCGAGAAGATGGCGCGTAACGAGTCCGGAAGCGAGCTGCTGCACAACTGGTCGAGCACGATGGGGCCATTGCCATTGTCCACGGTGATTTGGGCACCGCGCACGAAACCGTTGGCGATGGCTTGTGGGTCGAGCGGGTCGAAGTAGCTCTGTGTGCGGGTGAGGATCACGTAAGGGGGCATGCCCGGTTCGATGACGCCTTCCACCACGAGCCGTTGTTCGACCTCGGGCAGTTCCACGGTGATCTCCTTCTCGCAACCGACAAGGAGCGCCACGGCGGGCAGAAGGAGCAGGAGCGCGTTGGATCTCATCAGAATTGGAAGTTCCAGGTGATGGAGGGGAGGATGCTGAAGAGGGAGACCTGTTTGGCCACGGGGCGGAGGTCGCCGGTGGCGGTGGTGCCTTCGGTGGTGAAGTAGTAGAAGTAGGGGTTGGCGCGGTTGTAGGCGTTGTATACCGAGAAGGTCCAGCTGCTCTGGTACTTGCGCTGCACGGTGGATACTTCGCCGGTGGCCTTGTCCTTCACCTGCTTGGTGGGCTTGTTCTTCAAGGTGGCGGCCAGGTCCAGGCGGTGGTAGGGGGCCATGCGGAAGCCGTTGCGGTCGCTGAACTGGCTTACCACGCGCCCTTCGATGTAGTAGCGCTGCACGGGCAGGGTGGTGGCCTGGCCGGTGCTGTACACGAAGGTGCCCCCGAAGCTCCAGCGGTCGTTCAGTTCGTAGCCGGCCACCAGGCTCAGGTCGTGGCGGCGGTCCCAGCGGCTGGGGAACTCACGCCCTTTGTTCACCGCTTCGAACCGGCGCATGGTCTTGCTCCAGGTGTATCCGGCCCACCCGGTGAATTTGCCCAGCCTCCGCTTCAGGAAGAACTCGGCGCCGTAGCTCCAGCCCTTGCCGAAGGTGAGCAGGGCGTCGTAGTTGGTGTTGCCGCCGTCCTGGGGCTGCGCGCCCTCCTTGTATTCGATCTGGTTCAGCATGTCCTTGTAGTACACCTCCACGCTGGCCTCGTACTTGCGGTCCCACAGGTCGCGGAAATAGCCTACGGCATACTGGTAGGCCACCTGTGGCTTCACGTTCTTGCCGCTGGGGATCCACACATCGGTGGGCAGCCCCACGCTGCTGAAGCTGGCCAGGTGCACGTACTGCAGGTTGCGGTTGAAGCTGGCCTTCAGGCTGCTGGAGGGCCCGGTGGTGTAGCGCATGGAAAGGCGGGGTTCCACGCCGTAATACGCCTTCAGGGTCTCACCCGGGCCATGGTCCCGTGTGCCGGTGGTACGGCCAGCGGGGTCGAGGAGGTATTCCTTGAACGAGCCCACATGTGCGAAGTAGGAGAGGCGCACGCCGAGGTTCACCTTGAACACATCGCTCACGGAATGATCATCCTGGATGTACAGGGCCGCTTCGTGCGCCCGCAGTTTGGAAGGCTCGTCGATGGCGAATTCGGCATCGCCGCTGGCCACATCCACGGTGCTGGGGGTGTACACATGGTAGGTGTAGTGCGCGCCGTACTTCAGTTCGTGGCGGATCGAAGGGTACTGGTTGAGGTCGAGTTTAAGCCCGTAGTCCTTGATCCCGCTGCTGAGGCCGAAGGAGAAATCGTCCTGGCCGCCTTTGAAGCTGAACTGGTAATCGCTGAAGAGCGCGGTGGTGTTGAGGAAGAGCTTGGGTCCGAACACGTGGTTCCATCGCCCGCTGATGGTGGCGTTGCCCCACGGAATGCGGAAATCGGGACTGCCCGCCTCGCTCCCCTTCAGCTCGAACACATCGCGCCCGAAGTATCCGCTGAGGAAGAAGCGGTCCTTGTCGCTCAGGCGGTAGTTGGCCTTCGCGTTGAGGTCGTAGAAGTAGTAGCCGCTACCGGCGAAGGCCCCTTCCGGGTTCATGAAGGGCTTGGCCAGCACATCGATGTAGGTGCGTCGCCCACTGACGATGAACGAGCTCCGGTCCTTCACGATCGGGCCTTCCAACGTTAGCCGGCTGCTGATGAGGCCGATGCCGCCTTGGCCATGCAGGGCCTTGTCGTTCCCGTCCTTCATGGTGATGTCCAGCACACTGCTGGTACGTCCGCCATAGTTCGCCGGCATGCCACCCTTGATCAGCTCGATGTTCTTCACCGCATCGGCATTGAACACGCTGAAGAAGCCGAAGAGATGGCTGGCGTTGTACACCGTGGCATTGTCCAGCAGGATCAGGTTCTGGTCCGGCCCACCGCCGCGCACGTAGAATCCGCTGTTGCCCTCGCCGTTGCTCTTCACCCCGGGCAGGTATTGGATGGTCTTCAGGATATCCACCTCGCCCAACAGGGCGGGTAGGGTGCTCAGCTTCTGCACATCGAGGTCCATCACGCCCATCTGGGTGCTCTCGGTGTTCTTGGCTTTTTCGCCGACCACCTCGAACTCCTTGGCCACGATGGCCTTCGTACGCGCCTCGATGTTCAGTTTCCGGTCCGCGGCGAGCTCCACCACCTGGCTGTTCTCATCGAAGCCCACATAGCTCATCACGACGGTGTACTTCCCTGGGGGGAGGCTCAAGGCATAGTAGCCATAGTTGTTCGTGGTGGTGCCGCTCATGGTCTCCTTGATGTACACATTGGCGCCGATCAGGGTCTCGCCGGTGGCGGCATCCTTCACATAACCGCTGATGGTGAAGTTGCCTTGGGCCTGGAGCACAAGGTTGGCGAGCAGGGAGAGAAGAAGGTGGAGGTGGCGCATGAACGGCGGAATGAACGCGGGAACCGGCGCAAAAGTATCGGGGGGCTTCGAGGGCAGTTGCCCGGTAGTCCCGGTCAATGACCACTGGTCATTTCCGCGCTCAATTCACATTCCGGTGTTGGCATGTAGGTCGTCTTGGTGCGGTCCACCGCGAGGTCGGCTGGAGCAGGGCCCGGACCTTTGTGGCGATCAATACCAACCCACACCATGCAAGCCATTCTACGCAAATACAGTCCGGGATTGATGACCGCGGCCATCTACACGGGCATCCTGCTGTTCGCCTTGTTGTGCACGTTCGCAGGATGAACGTGACCACCTGGTGGCCATGAACCTATCTGGGTCGAGGATCCGGGATCGGGGGGCTTGAGGCCCCCTTTTTTATTTCTCGTACGGCACAGGGAAGAGCCGCAGTGCCACGGGGGCTGGCCGAAAGAACGACCTGCAGGTGCCCGACCGTGTTTCGTACATCTTTGGTACTTGGGCCTCGGGTGCGGCCCGATCGTGCGGGAGGGGCGTGGGGGATGCTTCCTCCCGGATGCGTAACGGCCAGTGCGCGGAGCAGGGCTTCTCGCGGCCCTGGCCGAGAAGTTCCCGTGGCCACGGGACAACAGGGCCGTTCCAGGAGGCGATGAGAAATGAAAAGGGCGACCCACTCTGGGATCGCCCTTGGCCAGTCGGGGTGACTGGATTCGAACCAGCGACCACTTGCACCCCATGCAAGTGCGCTACCGGGCTGCGCTACACCCCGATTTTCCTTGTCCCGTTTTCGCGGATCGGAGCTGGAACGCTCCGCCACCAGGTACGGTTCACCCGTTCAGGGCCGCAAATGTAATAGAATCGAGCAAGTGCAGGTCGCCTGGGTCCGGATATGATCATTTTGGTCCGGGAATGGCTGTGGCGAACCGTTGGGCAAGGCAGCATCCGTGCCTTCTACCTTTGTGGCGCACATGTTCTCCCCGACCCTCTCCCTGCGCCGGACCGCTGCGCTGTTGCTCCTTGTCTTATCGTTCGGATCCTGTGCGGACAACAGCCCTTCGAAGGGTGGGGCAGAGGACGCGGGGCAGGAAACGACCACATTGATCATGGACCACCACAGCCACGCCCGGCCTTTGGAGGCCGTGGTCAACCACTTGGATCTGGATATCGCGGTGGATATGGATGCCCGGCGGATCGCTGGTACGGCCACCTATAGGATCCAGGATCACGGTGCCGGCCGGATCATGCTCGATACGGACGGCTTGGTCGTGGAGCAGGTCACCGATGGAGGTGGAAAGGAACTTCACTACCAGTTGGGCGATAGCTCGTTCCTGGGTAGGCCGTTGGAGGTAACGTTCCCGAAAGGGACGGGGACGATCGCGGTGCGGTACCACACCGGCCCCCATGCGCGTGCGCTGCAATGGTTGAAACCCCGGCAGACAGCGGATAAGAAGTTTCCCTTCCTCTTCACCCAAGGACAGGCCATACTCACCCGCAGTTGGATCCCCATACAAGACAGCCCGGGGATACGGTTCACCTATTCGGCCACGGTGAAAGTGCCGAAGGAGCTGATGGCGGTGATGAGCGGAACGAACCCACAGGAACGTTCGGCGGACGGGATATACACCTTCGAACAGAAGCAGCCGGTACCTGCCTACCTGATCGCGCTGGCCGTCGGGGATCTGGCCTTCAAGCCGGTGGATGCGCGTACCGGGGTGTACGCCGAGCGTGGGGTGTTGGACAAGGCGGCATGGGAGTTCGCGGACATGGGCCGCATGCTCCAGGTGGCCGAGGAGTTGTACGGGCCGTATCGCTGGGGTAGGTATGACGTGATCGTGCTGCCCCCGAGCTTTCCCTTCGGCGGTATGGAGAACCCCTGCCTCACCTTCGCCACACCCACCATCATCGCGGGCGACCGGTCGCTCACGGCATTGGTGGCCCACGAGCTGGCCCATAGTTGGAGCGGAAACCTGGTCACCAATGCCACTTGGAACGATTTCTGGCTGAACGAAGGGTTCACCGTGTACTTCGAGGGGCGCATTTCGGAGGCCCTCTATGGCGCGGAGTATGCCGGCATGCTGCAACAGCTCGGTCGCCAGGACCTATTGAACACCTTGGCACACATCGCCAAGGGGCCACACCCGGAGGATAGTGAGCTCCGACTGTCGTTGGAAGGACGAGATCCGGATGATGGGATGACCGATGTCGCCTATGAGAAGGGAGCTGCCTTTCTGCGCTTACTCGAGCAGGAAGTGGGGCGCCCGAAGTTCGATGCGTTCATTCGGGACTACTTCGATCGGTTCGCGTTCCAGAGCATGTCCACCGACCGATTCCTGGCCCACCTGCAGGAGCATTTGATCGAGCCCAACGGGATAACGATCAATACGGCCGAATGGGTGGATGGTATGGGTCTGCCGAGCAACGCGCCAACACCGGTGAGCGATCTGTTCGGTAAGGTGGAACGTGAGATCGACAGGTGGGTGAAGGGTACCCCGGCGACCGAACTGGCCACTGCTGCGTGGAGCACCTTCGAGTGGATGCATTTCTTACGCCACTTGCCGGGAACGATGACGGATGCGCAGATGAATGAACTGGATGCCGCCTTCGACCTCACCCGGAGTGGGAATGCGGAGATCCTCACGGCCTGGCTTGAACAATGCATCCGGAACGATCACGATCAAGCGTATGCCAAGTTGGATACCTTCTTGAACACCGTTGGCCGTCGGAAGTTCCTGGTGCCGCTATACACGCAGATGTTGGGCTCTGAGAAAGGACGACTCATGGCACAGACGATCTATGCCAGTGCGCGAGGCAATTACCATTCCGTCGCTGTGCGCACCATCGATGATCTGTTGACCTGGAAGGCGCATCAGCCTCCGGTGAATTTCTGAGCACTGTTGATGCGTTGCCGTGGTGTGCATCGCAGGTGACCCGGCAAACACCGACCAGGGGGCGGTGTGTGGGCGAAGCCCCATTCTCCCCGAAGGGCCAAGCGGCCACGCGCGAACCTGGGGTGCACGGGCGCTCTCCCGTGGTCGCTACAGGCGATCGATCGTGCCGGGCAGGCTGCGGGCAGGCCCCGTGGTGAAGGCGCCTGGGATGACGTCCGTACACGGGGAGACTTCGCCGTGCGCTTAGCGGACGATCATCACAGGCCGCACCGAGGTGGGTACACCGTCCATGGTCAAGCGTAGGCTGTAGTTGCCGTTCCCGATCACTGCCAGGTCCATGCTGTGTCGGATCTGTCCGGCAGGTCGTTTCCCAAGGGACTCCTGGTGTACCATGCGCCCCAACGGGTCGAGCAGTTCAAGCCGCAACACTCCGGCTGTTGGCACGGTCATATCAACGGAGACCGGGCCGTTCGTTGGCATGGGGAAGATCGACAGGCGAGCCGTGGCGCGGTGTTCTTCGATGCTCACCAACGCGCATTGGGCGGTCTGGATATCGCTACCTGCGGGGAAGGCGCTCACAAAGGAGCTCATGGAAGCGATGGGCCAGATGTCCTCGTTCTTCAGCTTGTTGTCAGGGCCGATGAGGCAGTAGGTGGGATAGGCCACCGGGTTGAAATCGGCATCCACGGCCGCGCAACCGCCCTCGATCCCCACAACGGGCGAATGCGCGTGTACGAACCACCGTAGGTGGCCTCGAAGGCATCCACGGCGGCATTGTCATCCGTTCCGTTATTGATGGAGATCACGAACAGGTCGGCTCCGTTGCAACCATACGTTTCGTGAAGCTGGTTGAGGTAGGGTTGGGTCTGTTGGCAGGGAGGGCAGGTGTCGAAGAAGAAGTCGAGGACCACATGTTTGCCGGAAGCGGTGATCGAATACAGGTTGTGTGTGTTCCCTTGTGTATCGGTCACCGTGAAATCGTTCACGGTCTGCCCAACGGAATAGCCTTGGAGCTGTGCCATGGCGTTGCCGACGAAAAGGAGTGATACGAGCGGGGTAGAGATCACTTTCATCATGGTCTTGGTCGTTTGGTGCGGTCGTTACCAAAGATGAACGGACAGCCTGCTGTGACCAAGCCTTGATCCGGCGAACTATGGTAAGGCCATCCGGTCCTGATCACCGGATCAACTTGCTCAGCAGGATAGGTTCCAGCGTATGTCCGCCAGAGAAGCGGTGGATGCGGTGTTTGACCCCTGCGGCCGACAGGCGTTCGGCTTGGGATCGTAACTCGGATCCATCGGCATACGGGTCTGCGTTCCCCAGCACCAGGTCCACGGTGGTGTTCGCCCAGCCCAAGCGCAGGTCATCGGGTGAAGGTTCGGGGGGGAGGGAACCGGCCCAGAGCACCAGCTTGGGGGGTGGGGTGGAGCATTGCAGGCTCCAGCGGCAGGCAGTGGCCACACCCTGCGAGAAGCCGAGGATATTCACGGGTGTTCCGGTGCGCGGCCCCCTCAGAGCCAGGGTCAATGCACTCAGGTACGAACACTGATCCGCGATCTCGTGTTCCCGGTCTTCGCGCGTCATCCAGGTGGCCCCCACCCGTTGGTGCCCCTCGTCGAGGTAGAAACGACTGAGACCTTCCGGCGCTACGAAAGCGATGTCGGCCGCAAGACCGTCGAATTTATTGAGGAAGTATCGGGCCAGCTGACCGTATCCGTGCAGCACGATCCAGATGGCCTGTGCGGTGCGGGGATCGCCCAGGACATGGTAGCGTGCGGTCCGTGGTACGGTGATGTGGTGCTCTTCCATCCGAGGTGGTGCGAGGGTGAAAGGGGCTTGGAGCGCGAGCCGGATGGGCGCCCGGGGCCGCCTGATCAGTACTTCAACAACATGTCCAAGGCCGCTGCCACCTTCTCCGCGTTGGGGATCATGGCGGCTTCCAAGGTGCTGTTGAGCGGTACCGCGGGCATGTCCAGCGCACCGATGGCCTTCACCGGCGCATCCAGGTCGCGGAAGCACTGCTCGTTGATGCGGCCGGCCAGCGCCTGTGCGAAGGAGTTGGTGAGCTGTTCTTCGGTGACCACCAGGCAACGGGCGTGCTCCCGTACCGCGCTCATCACGGCATCCTCGTCCAGGGGAACGAGTGTGCGCAGGTCGATGATCGTTACACGACCGGGGAAGTCCTTGGCAGCGGCCTTCGCCCAGTACACGCCCATGCCGTAGGTCACGATCACGGCAGCTTCGCCGCGTGCGATGGCGGTGGCATCGGCCTGTTGCACGAAGCGTGCCTTGCCGAACGGAACGATGTAGTCCGGGGAGGGCTCGATGCTCCGAGCATCCTCGGTGCCTTTGATCTTGCTCCAGTAGAGCCCTTTGTGCTCCAGCATCACCACGGGGTTCGGGTCGTGGTAGGCGGCCTTCATCAAGCCCTTCAGATCCGCGCCGGTGCTGGGGTAGGCGATCTTGATCCCCTTGATGTTGCAGAGCACGCTCTCCACGCTGCTGCTGTGGTAGGGCCCTCCACTGCCGTACGCCCCGATGGGCACGCGCAGGATGCTGCTCACGGGGTACTTGCCCACGGTGAGGTAGCACGAGCGGGCGACCTCCGTGAAGAGCTGGTTCAGCCCCGGCCAGATGTAGTCGGCGAACTGCACCTCCACGATGGGCTTCAATCCGGCGGCGCTCATGCCCACGGTGCTCCCGATGATGAAGGCTTCCTGGATCGGGGTGTTGAACACGCGGTGATCGCCGAAGTCGCGGGCGAGTGTGGCCGCCTCGCGGAACACGCCGCCCAGGCGCGCGCCCACGTCCTGTCCGTAGAGCAGGCATTTGGGGTCCTCCTGCATCAGTTCGCGGATGGCGAAGAGGGCGCTATCCACCATCACGGTCGGTTCGCGGTCGGCGGGGGCGCGTTCACCACTTTCTTCGGTGATGGGGGTGGGGGCGAATTCGTGCGTGACGACATCCTCCGGCCGTGGGTCTTCGGCGTTCTTGGCCAGCTCGAAGTCCGCCTTCACCGTGGCGATGGCCTGCTGCTCCAGCTTTTTCAACCCCTCCAGCTGCAGCCGGTGATCGAGCAGTTGTTGCATGAACCGCGGATGCGGGTCGCGCTTGCGGTGCTCTGCGAGGTTCTGTTCGCTGCGGTAGAAATCCATGCGCACACCGCTCGTGTGGTGGTTCAGCAGTGGCACCTTCGCATGCACCAGGAAAGGACGGCGCTCCCTGCGCACCGTGGCGATCACCTCGTTCAGCGTGGCATAGCTCTCGATGAAGTCCGTGCCGTCGATGGTGCGTGTCTCCAAACCAGGGAAGCCTTTGGCGTAGGCCGTCGCATCGCCCTTGCGGAACTCGGGCGCATGGGCGCTGATGTCCCACTCGTTGTCCTGCACCAGGTAGATGATGGGCAGGCTCTTGAGCACGGCCATTTGGAAAGCCTCGGCCACCTCGCCCTCGGTGATCGAGGCATCGCCGAAGGAGCAGACCACCACGGGCGCGAGATCGGGGGGACCGCCGTTGAGATCATGCGGGATGCCCGCTTTCTCCTTGTACCAAAGCCCGAGCGCGATGCCGGTGGTGGGGATGCCCTGCATGCCCGTGGCACTGCTCTGGTGCGGGATCCGCGGCATGCCTTCGCGTTTCAGGCTCGGGTGGCAGTAGTAGCTGCGGCCGCCGCTGAAGGGGTCGTCCCGTTTGGCCATCAGTTGAAGCATCAACTCGTAGGGCCGCATGCCGATACCGAGCAGGATGCTGTCATCGCGGTAGTAGGGCGCCACGAAATCCTGCGGCTTCAGTTGCAAGCCGAGTGCGAGCTGGATGGCCTCGTGCCCACGGCTGGTGGCATGCACATACTTGCTGGTGAACTTGAAGTGCTCCTCGTAGAGCTCGGTCATCGCCTTGGCGGTACACATCAACTCCCAGGCCTTCAACAGGGTTTCCTGGTCGGGGAGGTGGGCGGATCGAACGTCCTTCTGCAGGGCGGGGGTGGACATGCGGTGAATGGCT
>SSGN01000181.1 GCA_008016945.1 Flavobacteriales bacterium | reverse complement strand
GACCGGCAACGTTCGGGCAGTTGTCCTGGGCGTTGCAGATGCCGTCGCCATCGCTGTCGGGAAGCGGCGTTCCGACACACTGGCAGTTCGCGTTCAATACATCGTTGGTGGTACAAGGATCACCATCGTTGCACGGCGAACCGACCTGACCGGCCACGTTCGGGCAGTTGTCCTGCGCGTTGCAGATGCCATCGCCATCGCTGTCGGGCAGCGGCGTTCCGGCGCACTGGCAGTTCGCATTCAGCACGTCGTTGGTGGTGCAGGCATTACCATCGTTGCACGGCGAACCGATCTGACCGGCCACGTTCGGGCAGTTGTCCTGCGCGTTGCAGATGCCGTCGCCATCGCTGTCGGGTAGCGGCGTACCCGCACACTGGCAGTTCGCGTTCAGCACGTCGTTGGTGGTGCAGGGATCACCATCGTTGCACGGCGAACCGATCTGACCAGCAATGTTCGGGCAGTTGTCCTGGGCGTTGCAGATGCCATCGCCATCGCTGTCGGGCAGCGGTGTTCCGGCACACTGGCAGTTCGCGTTCAATACATCGTTGGTGGTACAAGGATCACTATCGTTGCACGGTGAACCGATCTGACCAGCAACGTTCGGGCAGTTGTCCTGGGCGTTGCAGATGCCATCACCATCGCTGTCGGGCAACGGCGTTCCGGCGCACTGGCAGTTCGCGTTCAGCACATCGTTGGTGGTGCAAGGATCACCATCGTTGCACGGCGAACCGATCTGACCGGCCACGTTCGGGCAGTTGTCCTGCGCGTTGCAGATGCCATCGCCATCGCTGTCGGGCAGCGGCGTTCCGGCGCACTGGCAGTTCGCGGTGTACACATCATTCGTCGTACACGGATCGTTATCGTTGCACGCGGAGCCCACGGTCGCCGGTCCACCCACCACCCCCAGGCAATCCGGCGCCGCCGTGCCCGTGGAAGTGGCCATGGCACCCAACGAGAGGTTCTGAAAGCTCCCGCTCACGTTCGTCTCGAGTTTCACCGCCCGCACCATGTATTGACGACCGGCCACGAAAGGGATCGCCGGATCCACATAGGTCGTCGTGGATACCGGAGCACTGGTCAGCCTGGTCACTGCCCCATTGGTCTCGAACTGATACAAGTGGTAACCCGTCACGGCCTCGGGCGATGCCGACCAGGAGAAGGACGGATGACCGCCACTATTGGTCACGGACAATGCCGAAGGGGGCGAGACCATCTTCATCCGGAGCGATGGATCGCCCATGAGACCCAAGTGGATCTTACCGATGGTCGATTGCCAACCTTCGGTGATGGGTGTGTACAAACCGGTATTGTTCATGGTCTGCCGCACACTGTACCCGATGTTCTCACCAAGTCCCATGTGGTGGAAATACCACGCCGGGATGCCCGCCCAACAGTTCGCGAGGCCGTCGCCCCGCGCGATCACCGCGCGCAGGAAGTTGTTCCGGTTATCCCAGTCGAAGAAGAAGCTGCCCATGGCCATGTTGAACACCCCGCCCATAGTGACCGATGAGGCCAATTGTTGCGTGGTGGCTCCGCCATCGGTACCGTTGTAGGTCACCACCCCATTATCCACCGCTTGCAGCCCACCGCCGCAGTGATAGGTCCAGAGGTAGCTCTGGTTGTTCACGTAGCTGCCGAAGGAACCCAATGCCGGGTTGATGAAAAGGTCCGCATTGCCGGTGAGCGGAGCCACGCGGAAACCACTACCGGCCACCGGGTTGCCCAACCATTGCAGGTTATCGATGATGATGCCTCGGGCCGTGGGCTGCCAGCTCTTCATCTTGTAAGCGTGGGCCTTGTTGAGGTAGTTCCGCATCAGTTCCACTTCACTGATACCGAACGCCGGCATGTCATAGAGGTCAACACGACCCACCTGGAGCTCCAACGCCGAGGGGAAGTCGTTCTGATCGAACTTCCCATCACCCGGCACGTTCCAATTCCGTTGATGGCTCGACACCGTCACGTTCACGGAGTTGTCCGTCCAGGTACCATCCATATCGGCGTAATATCCATCGGCGGGTCGAGCACCTCGGGCATCATCGTGCCCATCGGGATATGCATTGCCCGAATAGGGCACCGGCACATGACCCAAGATGTACAACGCCTTCACGTTGGTGGGATCGCTGTTGTAATGCCCTTGGACCACGGCCTTCACGCTGGTGACCGAGGCGCTCCGGGACACATCGGACCGAACCACCGACCATCCATCGGCCCGTAGGTCGCGGACCAACTGGTCGATCTCCGTGGCAAGCGGGGAGGCCAAGGTGTTGTCCACCAACAGGACCAATTTGCCCCGGTGATCCACCGGCGCCACGTTGATCCCCGTGTTGATGTAACCGTTCCCCGTGACCCCTCCGGACACCCGCACCACCCGATACTCGTAGTTGGTGCCTACACTGATGCCGTTGTCGGTCCATGAGGTGGCCGATGCCGCTGGTGAGGCGATCGCCGTTCCCCAGCTCGTCGCGGTCTTCAGCTTGCGATAGATGGTGAACGAGGTGGTGCTACTCACCGGCACCCAGTTCAAGGTGATGCTCGGCGTTGATGGTTGCACCGTGGCGGTGAGACGCACAGCGGCACGTTCTGAAACGGTTTGACCGCTCACCGCGAGCACGACGAACAAGGCGAGGGTCGAAAGCAAGGCACGCACCATGGTCCGAGGAAGTTGGTTGGCTGACCGCCTGTACGTGCTCTTCCGATCCTTCCTGGTGAGCAAGGCAGTGCATCACCGATCCGAAAAACCGACAGTCGTTCCGGCCTTGTACCGTGATACGCCCAGAATAGGTTGCATTCGGATCGCAAAAAGACACCACCATCCGATCCGTAAGCGATCAGGAACCCAGTCGCCGTGGACGAGAACCCGACCTTGTGTCGACCACTCCTTCGCCCCGATCCATGCGGATCGCACGCCCAAGCGCAAATGACATTCGTCATCCCAACAAGACCGCTTCGCGATCAACAAAGTATCCACGATCACCATTGGTGCACCGGCCTCCCAAACACCCGTCATTGCTACGAAAGCCAGTGAACCCAGGACCAAGCGCCCAGGATATCAACAAGATCACCCAGGTCACCCGGTCAAGATCCAGAGTCATCTTCGACCAAAGGCCCCGAAACGCCGACGAACGTGGATAGATTTGTGCCAAGGATGCTAACGACCTTCCAATACAAGGCATGGAATGAAGCAACCTTTGTCTGGCTCTCGTCGTATCCAACGGCTGCTTTGAAGCACCTGAACCACTCAACCCAGTCCGCCCAGACCACGAGGGCACTGAGAAGAGTGGGGCCTATTCGGCTGCAAATGCCCTAAGAAGACCATGACCATCGAGAAAAGCCCACGGTCCATCATCGACCTGTACGAACTCGGACTTCGGAACACACCGCAAACCATTGCGTTGGTGGACGGTGATCGGCGCATCACGTACACGGAACTGGATCGTCTGGCACGTCGAATGGCGGCCACGGTGCAGCAACACCTGACCACATCAAGTCAGGTCATCTCCGTCTGCCTCGACCGCTCCCCCGAGCTCATCATCTCCGTGCTCGGCATCCTTCAAGCCGGGGCGGCGTATTCCCCCATCGACCCCACCTATCCGGCCGAGCGCATCGCGGGCATGCTGGAAGACGCCCAGCCGCCGGTGGTGATCACCAGCAAGGCGCACCAGCATCTCTTCCAAGGCACCCAAGCCAAGGTGTTGCTGATCGAAGACATCGACCTGGAGAACGGTCCGCTGTTCGAGGGCCCCTGCCCCGCCACGCCGGACGACCTGCTCTACGTGCTCTTCACCAGCGGCAGCACCGGCCGCCCCAAGGGTGTGGCCATGCACCACGCGCCGCTCACCAACCTGATCCAATGGCAGCTGCGCACCTCGGTGCTGAAGGCCGGCGACCGCACCCTGCAGTTCGCGCCCATCAGCTTCGATGTGAGCTTCCAGGAGATCTTCACCACCTTCGCCCAGGGCGGCACGCTGGTGCTGATCACCGATGAGGACCGCCTGAACAGCACGCAGCTGCTGCGGAAGATCATCGCCGGGAAGATCAACCGCATCATCGTGCCCTTCGTGGCGCTGCAATACCTGGCGGAGGCCGTGGAGCGCACGGGCGAAGTGCCCACCACGCTCAAGGAGGTCTTCACCAGCGGCGAGCAACTGAAGATCACACCCGCCATCGCGAACCTCTTCGCGCAACTGCCCGGCTGCCGCTTCTGCAACCAGTACGGACCCACCGAAGGCCATGTGGTTAGCGAGCTCGAATTGAAGGGCGACCCCACCACCTGGCCCGCGTTACCCAACATCGGTAGCGCCATCGACAACGTGAAGTTGTACGTGCTCGATGAGCAGATGAAGCCGGTGAAGCAGGGCGAAGAGGGCGAACTCTACCTCGGCGGCGCTTGCGTGGCGACAGGCTACATCGGTCGCGACGACCTGACGGCGGAACGCTTCCTCGCGGATCCCTTCATCCCCGGTGGCCGCCTGTACAAGACCGGCGACCGCGCGGCAGAACTGCCCAACGGCGAGATCGACTACAAGGGCCGCATCGACGGGCAGGTGAAGGTGCGCGGCTACCGCATCGAGTTGGGTGAAGTGGAAGTGGCCATGGAGAAACACCCGGCCGTTGAACAGGCCGTGGCCAACGTGCGCGAGGACCGTCCGGGCCTGAAGCGCCTGATCGGCTACTACGTGGCCAAGAGCGAGCTGAGCACCAACGAACTGCGCAAGCACCTCGCCTCCCTCCTGCCCGACTACATGCAGCCTTCCGCCTTCGTGGCCGTGAAGGAACTGCCCCGCACACCCAGCGGCAAGATCGACCGCAAGGCCCTGCCCGCGCCCGACGTGAAGCGCCCCGACCTCGACGTGGCCTACGCCGCACCGACGAGCGCTGTGCAGAAGACGCTGGCGAACGTGTGGGCCGACCTGCTCGGCATCGACCGCGTGGGCATCGACGACAATTTCTTCGACCTCGGCGGCAACTCGCTGCTCAGCATCCAGGCCGTGGCCCAGCTGGAAGGCCATGGGTTGAAGCTGCCCATCGTGAAACTGTACCAGCACCCCACGGTACGCGCATGCGCGGCGTTCCTGGAAGGTGATGCGAACGCCGTATCACCGGCCGAACTCGCGGCGAAACGCAAATCCATCGGCTCTTCCAAAGGTGACGTCGCCATCATCGGCATGAGCGGCCGTTTCCCCGGTGCCGAAAGTGTGGAGCAGCTGTGGAAGAACCTGCTCGACAAGAAGAACAGCATCAGCACGTGGACGGCGGACGAGATCGACCCGAGCGTACCCGCCGAGCTGCGCAACGATCCCGACTACGTGAAGGCGCGCGGTGTGATCACCGACGCCGACAAGTTCGACCATGCCTTCTTCGGTGTGAACCCCAAGGTGGCCGCACTGATGGATCCGCAGCAGCGCGTGTTCCTCGAGACGGCATGGGCCGCGCTGGAGGATGCGGCGTACGATCCCGCCGAGTTCGCGGGGCTCATCGGCGTATTCGCCGGCATGGGCAACAACACCTACTACACGCGCAACGTCATCGGCCATCCAGAGCTCATCGAGCAGGTCGGTGACTTCGCGGTGATGACCGCCAATGAGAAGGACTACATCGCCACGCGCCTCGCGTTCGAGTTCGACCTGCGCGGTCCGGCGTTGAGCATCCACACCGCGTGCAGCACATCGCTCGTTGCGATCGCACAGGCCTTCAAGGCGCTTCGCGATGGGGAGTGCGACATGGCGCTGGCCGGTGGCATCGCCATCACCGCGCCGATCAACAGCGGCATCGTGTACAACGAGGGCGGCATGTACAGCCCCGATGGCAGCACGCGCACCTTCGACGCGAACGGCAAAGGCACCAGCTTCAGCGACGGCTGCGGCATCATCGTACTGAAGCGGCTGGACGACGCGGTGCGCGACAACGACCACATCTACGCCGTGGTGAAGGGCGCTGCACTGAACAACGACGGCAGCGAGAAGGCCAGCTTCACCGCGCCCAGTGTGCGTGGCCAGGCCGAGGTGATCGCCATGGCCCAAGCCGATGCGGGTGTTTCGCCGGAGCAGATCAGCTATGTGGAAGCGCACGGCACCGCCACACCGCTCGGTGACCCTATCGAGGTGGAGGCGTTGACGCTCGCGTTCGGCGGACAGAAGAACGGACAACACTGCGCCCTCGGCTCGGTGAAATCCAACATCGGTCACCTGACGGCTGCCGCCGGTGCCGCCGGTGTGATCAAGACCGCGTTGGCCCTGCAGCAGGAGAGGATCCCCGCGAGCATCGGGTTCGAGAAACCGAACCCCGCGATCGACTTCGCGAATTCACCGTTCCGCGTAGCACAGGACAACATCGCTTGGCCACGGACGAATGCGCCGCGCATCGCGGGCGTGAGCAGTTTCGGGGTGGGCGGCACCAACGCGCACGTGATCCTCGCCGAACCGCCGGTGGCCGCGGCCTCCAGCGCTTCACGCGCCAAGCAATTGTTCCTGCTCAGCGCCAAGAGCAAGGCCAGCCTCGATGCCATGACGGAGAAGCTCCGCGCCTGGCTCGAAGGGCATCCGGACAGCTCCCTCGCCGACGCCGCCTACACCCTGCAGCTGGGCCGCCGTTCCTTCAAGCACCGCCGCCTGATCGTGGGCGGAAGCCACGGCGAAGTGATCGACGCCATCGCCAACAAGGACGCACAACTGATCGGCACGCGCGAGTTGCACGAGGCCGCGCCCGGCGTGGTGTTCATGTTCCCCGGCCAGGGTTCGCAGTACGTGAACATGGGCCGCGACCTGTGCGCCAGCGAGCCGGTGTTCAAGCAGCACTTCGACCGCTGCTGCGAACTGTTCAGCAAGGAATTCGGCACTTCGCTCCGCGACATCATCTTCCCGAAAGCCGGTGAAGAAGAAAAGGCCGCCGAACAACTGAAGCAGACCATCTACACCCAGGCCTCGCTCTTCACCATGCACTACAGCCTGGCGAAGCTGTGGATGCACTGGGGCATCACGCCCGATGCGATGATGGGCCACAGCATCGGCGAGTTCGCTGCGGCCTGCCTGGCCGGTGTGTTCTCGCTGGAGGATGCCGTGAAGCTCGTGGCCAACCGCGGCCGCGTGATGCAGGACCTGCCCGGCGGCTGCATCATCGCCGCGAACAATGGCCCGCAATTGTGCGTGGCCAGTGGTCCGCATGAGGCGATCGCCAAGCTGCAAGCCGAGCTGGAGAAGGACGGTATCACCTGCAAGCTGCTGG
>SSGN01000103.1 GCA_008016945.1 Flavobacteriales bacterium | reverse complement strand
GACAAGGCCAGCATGCTGGGTATCGCCACGGTGGATATCGACCGCACGGTGCGCCTCGCCGTGGCCGGGCTGGGCATGGGCACCTTCAACGATCCGCAGGGCGTGGAGCGCGAAGTGGTGATCACCGTGCCTCGTGGCCAACACGCGGACCTGCACGTGTTCGACGACCTGTACGTGACCAGCCGCAGCGGCGAGAGCATCCCCCTGCGCCACGTGGCCGACCTGCGACTGGAATCGTCGCCGCAGACGATCAAGCACCTGGGCAAGCGGCGGTATGTGGCCGTGAGCAGCTTCGTGCAACAGGGTTTCCTCGTGGACGATGCGCTGAACGCGACGATCAAGGCGATGGACGCGATGCCGATGCCCGCAGGCTACAGCTACGCCATGGGCGGCGAGATCGAGACGCGGCAGGACAGCTTCGGCGGTTTCGGCACCGTGATCCTGGCCACCATCTTCCTCTTCATCGCCGTGCTGGTGCTGGAGTTCGGCACGTTCAAGAGCACCTTGATCGTGCTGAGCGTGATCCCGCTGGGCATCGTGGGCGCGGTGCTGGCGCTGTGGGCCACCGGCAACAGCCTGAGCTTCGTGGCGATCGTGGGGTTGATCGCATTGGCGGGCATCGAGGTGAAGAACACGATCCTCCTTGTGGATTTCACGAACCAGTTACGCGCCGAGGGTCGCACATTGGACCAAGCGATCCGCGAGGCCGGCGAAATGCGCTTCCTGCCGATCGTGCTCACGAGCCTGACGGCGATCGGCGGGTTGCTGCCCATTGCGTACAGCACCAACCCGCTGATCTCGCCCCTGGCCATCGTGCTGATCGGCGGATTGATCAGCAGCACCTTGTTGAGCCGGTTGGTGACGCCGGTGGTGTACAAGTTGATACCGCCGAAGGTGTGATGACACCCCGCCCCTGAACACCGGCCTCACCGTGACATCCGCCGTACTGGGGGCGCTGCAACACGTCCGATGGATGTGGTCCAGGTCACGCGAACGGTTCCGCCCAACGACCGGCCAGGGATAACTCCCGTATGGATCACCCGAACTTTGGTACGGACCCGAGGAAGGCTCCTGCCATGTGCCCACCTCCAGCTACACCTCCCCCTTCCCGAAAGCCGACCGGCCGAGACCTGAGCGCCGTCATAGTTTTCGGATAATAATGTCTTATTTTTGGACCCGATCAGCAATGACCAGCCTTAACGACAAACCCGACATCGCCACCCCGGAACACATCCGCACGCTGGTGGACACTTTCTACGGCAAAGTGCGTCTGGACCCGCAACTCGGCGGGATCTTCAACGGTGTGATCCGCGACCGCTGGCCGGAGCACCTGGAAAAGATGTACCGCTTCTGGGGTACGGTCCTGATCGGTGAGCAGAGCTACCAGGGGGTGCCCTTTCGCCCGCACAAGGACCTGCCTGTGGACCAACTCCACTTCGACCGGTGGCTCGCCTTGTTCCACGCCACCATTGATGAGCTCTACCAAGGCCCCGTGGCCGACCTGGCCCGATCCAACGCCAACCGTATGGCCGCCATGTTCATGGAGCGCATCGCCTTCTTCCGGGAGCACCCGGAACGCCATATCCAATGAACGGTGGGCTGGACCAACGGCCCCATCATCATATCAACCAACCAACACGAAGTACATTCCCATGAACATCACACCGGACCGCACCATAGGATCGATCGTAGCCGAGGACTTCCGTGCTGCGAGCGTATTCACCCGCCATGGCATCGACTTCTGCTGCAAAGGCGGTCGTACCATCGCCGAAGTGTGCAACGGCAAGAACATCGATGCCGCCACACTGGACCGCGAGATCAACACCATCCTGCAACATGGCCAACCCATGGCCGACGATCCGGCCACGTGGACGCTGACCCATCTGGCGGAGCATATCGAGCATGTCCATCACGGCTATGTCACCGATCGCACGCCCATCCTGCAACAATACCTGGCCAAGCTGTGTAAGGTGCATGGCGGTGAACACCCCGAGCTGTTCGATATCGCTCGCGAGTTCGAAGGTTGTGCAGGCGCCATGGCCGTGCACATGAAGAAGGAGGAACTCGTGCTCTTCCCGTTCATCAAACGCATGGAGCTGGCGCAGCGCGAAGGCAGCGCGCCCCCCGTACCGCACTTCGGCACCGTGGAGAACCCCGTGAACATGATGATGCACGAGCATGATGAGGAGGGCGAACGCTTCCGCCGGATCGCCGCCCTCACCAACCAGTACACCCCACCCGCCGACGGTTGCAACACCTACCGTGCCGCCTTCGCCCTGCTGCAGGATTTCGAACAAGACCTCCACAGGCACATCCACTTGGAGAACAACATCCTCTTCCCCAAGTCGTTGGCGCTGGAGCATTCCTTGCAGCATGCCTCCGCTTGAACGCCATCCCCTATTGCGGCCATTGAGCCGTGAACACCACGAAGGGCTCCTACTCTGCTGGCGGATCCGTCGCGACTTGGTGGCCCGTACCGACCTCGAACAGGTATTCGAAGAGTGCCGCGCCTTCTTCCACAGCGATCTGCTCCCGCATTTCGCTGTGGAGGAGGAAGTGGTGTTCCCCGTCCTGGGCAGCGAACACCCCCATGTGCACCGCGCCATCATGGAACATCGGCGGATCTCGCGCCTCTTCCAACAGGACACCGACCCGCAGACCACGTTGAGCTTGATCGAAGATGAACTGGAGGCGCACATCCGCTTCGAGGAAAGAGTGCTGTTCCCCGAGGTGCAGCAGAAGGCCACGCCCGAGGAGATGGACCGGATAGACCGGGTGCACGGGGTGATGATGGCCGCGTTCGTAGAACCCTGAGCAGGCCACCAAAAGCGTGCGAAGAGCATTCCACCTCAGCGAAGGCGGAAGGCTGACGGCCCGGTGGACGCAGCACCGATGAATGACCATGCGACCAGAGGGAAAAGACCCGTGTGGCTGGTCAATGTGGAGACTTCAACAAGCCTTCCGTACCATTCGAACGTGAGGATGTGTGGCCACATGAAAGCCGTGTCCCTCCTCAGATCCACTCAACTTCACACCCGGAACCTCCCCGAAAAGGGTCCGCAATATGCTCACTGCCCGAGTCATGTACCCAGGGTTGACCCCATTGAGCGCATCTCACCATTCCACCGGAAGCCACCAACGGAAATTCTGTATCCTGAGACGACATACGGGCCGAGCGCGGCCGGGTGTTCGGAGAGGTTCCGGAAACGAAGCACGGGCGTGCGATCCCATTGGGGTCAGCCAACAGCGGGCAAAAATGATAGCTCTTCATTTCACAGACCGTGATCGGATAGAAAGAAATGGTCGCTGCACGGACGGATCCGAATGGCGAAGAAGTGATGGGGGGATGAGGTGAGGAAGCGACGAAGTGAAGATGGCCGCGGCTTCCGCTCTTCTTCACATCATCACTACCGAGTGGAACTGACAAACTCTTTGTTGCCGCCGCAACAAAAGACATGTCGCCGGAGTGCTTGTGCTACGGCCCCCTCGGTGATGGCACGAAGGAGAAGCTGTACGGATGGACATGATGATGCCCTTGGCAGAACACCCCTCCATTGCCTCACCATCATGCCTGCGAACCACTGCGCGCCAAAATGGATCATTCACTAGGTGAATGAGGTTTCATCGGGAGCCAGCTCCGCAAGAACAACACATCGCAATGGATCGATCCAGCGACATCCAAGCAAGGGTCGCGTCGAGCGTCGCGATCACCTCAGCAGGCGTGTCGATCGAACTCCGCGAACACGACAGCTACCCCGATCAGGCTATCGCGAGGCAGCGCGATGGAAGCAAATTCGATCCGCAACCCACGATCCACGGCATGTTCGTTCATCCTCTCCAACGATCACGGAACATTGCGCACATTCCTGCCCGTTGCGCCGCGCCCATCAAGGGCCGCCTATCCGGATCTCCCGCTGCGCATTCGTTTCCAGCTCGCAACAACACGCAAGGCACGCCGATCAAGCCTTTGGGGATCGTGAACAACACGGTGGAGATCGATCCCCACAACTGACACCGATCAGTTGATGAAACGGACAATTTTGTCCAGACGGATCTCCCAGAACAAGCACACGACCATGACGAACAGCGCCACACTCGCACAACGCACCTCCGTGAAGAAGCAACACAGCACCGATGTACCCACCACCTTCACGAAAGAGCAGGCCGTGGAGTTGGCATTGGCCTACTTCAAAGGCGATGAGCTGGCGGCGACCACCTGGGTGAACAAATACGCACTACGCAATGCCGACGGTGAGCTGATCGAGTCCACACCCTCCGCAATGCACCGGCGCTTGGCACGCGAATTCGCACGGATCGAGGCCAAATATGGCTCCGTGCCAACCGGAAAGCTCTCACTGCTGAGCGACTACGGTCGTGAACGCACCGCACTCACCGAAGAGCGTGTGTTCAAACTGCTCGATGGCTTCCGCGATGTCGTGCCCCAGGGCAGTGTGATGGCCTCACTGGGCGACCCATACCGCCTCGCGTCTCTGAGCAACTGTGTGGTGATCCCCGCGCCACCCGACAGCTACGGCGGCATCTTCCGCAACGACCAACAACTGGCACAGCTCTTCAAACGCCGCTGTGGTGTTGGCTTCGACCTGAGCACCCTGCGCCCCGAAGGGGCTTCCGTGAGCAACGCCGCTCGGACCAGCACGGGGGCCGTGAGCTTCATGGAACGTTTCAGCAACACCACCCGTGAAGTGGCACAAAAAGGGCGTCGCGGTGCCCTGATGCTGACCATGGACATCGCCCACCCCGATGTGGAGAAGTTCATCACCATCAAACAGGACCTGTCCAAAGTGACCGGCGCCAATGTGAGCGTTCGTGTGAGCGATGAGTTCCTGCAAGCCGTGGCCGACGACGCGGTGTACACCCACCGTTGGCCCATCGACGCGAAGGAGCCCCTGATGACCAAGCAGGTGAAGGCCCGTGAGCTTTGGAACACCCTGGTCAGCTGCGCGCACAACACCGCCGAACCGGGCCTCATCTTCTGGGACCGCCAGCACCTGTACAGCACCAGCAGCGTGTATCCGGGATTCAAGAACGAAAGCACCAACCCATGCAGCGAGATCGCCATGCAAGGGGGCGACAGCTGCCGCTTGATCGCCATCAACCTCTACAGCTTCGTGCAGGATGCCTTCACCCCGAAGGCCTGGTTCGACCATGACCGGTTCGCAGCCGTGACCTACGAGGCACAACGTCTCATGGACGACCTGGTGGATCTGGAGCTGGAAGCCGTGGACCGCATCATCGCCAAGGTGGAAGCCGACCCCGAGTCCGCAGACATCAAACGAGTGGAACTGGAGACTTGGCACCTGTTGCGTGAAACAGGGCGCAAAGGGCGCCGCACCGGCCTTGGCTTCACCGGCATGGCCGACGCACTCGCCGGATTGAACCTCAAGTACGATAGCGACGAGGCGATCGAGGCCACCGAGGCGATCATGCGTACCAAATGCCGCGCGGAGTTCGACAGCAGCATCGACCTGGCCATTGAGCGGGGCGCATTCGATGGATTCGACCCGGCGGTGGAACGTACCAGCGAGTTCGTGACCATGCTCGAGAATGAACTGCCCGAAGTGCATGACCGCATGATGCGTCACGGACGCCGCAACATCAGCATCAGCACGGTGGCACCTACAGGGACCCTGAGCCTCCTCACCCGCACCAGCAGCGGCATCGAACCCGTGTACATGTTGGGTTACACGCGCCGCCGTAAGATCGTCGCCGGCGACGACAAGGCAACCGTGAGCTTTACCGACGATATGGGCGACCAATGGGAGGAGTTCACCGTTCACCACCCCCGTGTGCTCGATTGGATGAAAGCCACCGGGAAGAACGATACCGCCGACAGCCCCTACCATGGCGCCACGGCCAACGATATCGACTGGCAGCGTCGTGTACGCATGCAAGGCGTGGTACAGAAGTACGTGACCCACTCCATCAGCAGCACCATCAACCTGGCCAACACCGCCACGGTGGAACATGTAGGTGGCATCTACCTCGCCGCCTGGCGCGAAGGCCTCAAGGGCATCACCGTGTACCGCGATGGTAGCCGCAGTGGTGTGCTCGTCTCGAACACCAAGGAAGAGAAGAACAAGACGGCCAGCCCGGCATCTGCCAACGAACACCACCACACCATACGGCCCGAGCGTCTCGAAGCAGACGTGATCCGGTTCAACAACGGCACCGAACCCTGGCTGGCCGTGGTGGGCCTATATGATGGTAAACCGTACGAGATCTTCACGGGAAAGGCCAACGGAGCGTTCGAGCTCCCCAAATGGGTCACCAAAGGATGGGTGGTGAAGCGCCGCGATGAGAAACGTGGCAAGAACCGCTACGACCTGGAGTACGCCGATGCCGATGAGTACCACGTGACCGTGCAAGGGCTTAGCCGCACCTTCGACCCGGAATTCTGGAACTATGCCATCCTGATCAGTGGTATGCTGCGCCAAGGCATGCCCGTGCCGCAGGTGGTGGACGTGGTGGCCAACCTGAACCTGCTCGATGCCACCCTGAACACCTGGAAGAACGGTGTGGTGCGCTGCCTGCAACGCTATATCGCCGATGGCACCACGGCCAGTGGCCGCAAGTGCGCCGACTGTGGCGATGCCGAAGGATTGTACTACGAAGAAGGCTGCCTTAAGTGCCGTAGCTGCGGAAGTTCCAAGTGCGGCTGATCCGCGCCCAGCAGCCAAGCCACATCGAACAGGAGAAGCGCGCGGCGACACCATGGCGGTGCTCGCCGCGCGCTTCGTCTTCACCCTACCGCGAGTACGAGCATCAACGATCCACCGTGGGGGGAACGTCATGGGCATGGCGCCCCCTTCGACGATCCATGAACGCGCACTATCCGTGGCGCCCCGTATCGCGCGTTACACCTACAGACCGACGAAGGAATTAGTGGGTCCAGCACGGCGCCTTGCACGAGCGCCAAATGGATCGCCCCCGCATACCGGATGGCCCAACTGCTCGCCCCCTGTGGCCCAATCGCACATATACGGTATTGGCCATCCGAAGACCATGCCCGGAACGGCCACCACCATACGTGACCTATCGGAACACCCCACGATCCCCTGCCCCGCTCATGGCCCCCATATCGTTCAAAGCCACATGGCACGAACTCGCCTTTCCAACATGCCCGCGACCGTGCCCCGGAGTCGGCGCCCCGGCCACCGCTTACGATGGCCCAAAAAGCAGCGAGGGTGCCCCAATGGACACCCTCGCCGCCTTTCACCATCCTACGCATTCCCTCGTACGGAACTTCGCGCAGGAAGCTGCAGGCTTGGATCAATTCGCGGCCGGCAGGAGAACTTTGTCGATCACGACCACCAGACCATTACTGGCCGGCACCGACCCCAACACCTTCGCATCATTGATCATCACCGTTCCATCGTCGGCCACGGTGAATTTCACATTGCCCCCGTTGGCCATGCCAACGCTTCTTCCGTTGGTCATCTGTTCCGGCTTCAACACGCCCAGTGCCACGTGGTACTCCAGGATATCCTGCAAGGTGGCCTTGTTCTCCGGCTTCAGCAGATCATCCAACGTACCGGCTGGCAACGCATTGAACGCCGCATCGACCGGTGCATACACCGTGAAGGGTCCCGCATTCGAAAGCACGTCCTCGTATTTCACATGTTGAACGGCAGCGACCAGCGTCTTGTGGTCTGGTGACCCAACAGCGACCTGCACCACATTACGCTGCGAGAGATCATCGGAAACGGCGCTCTGGCCTGCGGCCGGGGCATTGGTCGTCGCAGGCGCTTCAGTGGCAGGTGCTTCACCACCACCACATGCCATGAAGAGAAGCATCGAGGCCGTGATCGGTAACAGATGGAGGGATGGGATGTTCATGATGTTCGGGTTTGTGGATACCACGAAAGTCCGTGTATCCAAGACGTATAAATATGACACATATCACAGAAATCACCTGAATTTCGTCAGGCCCTTCAGAGGCCTGGTCTGCCCCCATACCAAGTGGCACCAAGGCGTAGTCAGCTCTTCCCGCCCCATCACCACCTGGCTCCTCCGTCGTGGTGGTCCCCGTGGATCCGCGTCACACCGCCCCGCTCGGCATCCTCCGCCCTCCTCTCCCCTATGCTCCAGTACGTATGAAGGCCCCAACGACGAGCATAGCGACCGCCATGATGGTGACGAGCGCGACGTGCACGAACAACAACGACATCCGCTCCGGCACAAGTCGGGGAATGATCCGTAAGCGTGCGTGCAATCCGGTAAGCAGCGTGGCGAACAACAACGTCAACTTGATCGCCACCGCGCTGCGCAACGGGTCATCGAAAGTGAAGGCAGGCCAGATGCCCGGTACGTAGCGGGCGGCCAGCCAGATCCCCGTGACAGCCTGGATCAACAGAGCCGGGATACCGATGCGCTCGTAGCCATGTTCGAACCGTAGCACTGCCCCTGGGTCACCCTCACGCAGGGCCTTCGGCAGGATCGTGAACAGCAGCACCAGATGGCCACCTACCCAGATGCAGGCGCCGAGCAGATGAAGGATGAGGATGAAGCGGAACATATCGAATGGTCATCGGGAGGAATGAACGAACACCGATCGCAATAGAAGCCCGTCCAAAGATGCGCCACTATTCTTTCGCAGACCGATACGGAGAACTCGCAGCGTAGCAGTGCCTGCGGTGCGATCCCTTCGGAGAAGGCATGCGGCAAAGAGCAGGCAGATCGGATGGGATTCTATTGTGAATTGGGGCGGATTCAACCAATAAACGCAATCGCGGGGTCATCGGGTTAGTCGGTTGAACTGGTTGATCGGGGTGTCGAAGTTGAAGCGTTTTCTTGGTCTGCGGTTGAGCTGGTCCTGGACTTGCTGGACGAACTCATCGGTAAGGGTATTGAAGTCGGTACGCTTGGGGATGTACTGGCGGATGAGGCCGTTGAGGTTCTCGTTGGATCCGCGCT
>SSGN01000147.1 GCA_008016945.1 Flavobacteriales bacterium | reverse complement strand
TGCGCATCATCCAGCGCAAGGTGAGCCGTGTGCTCTTCAACAAGCGCATCGTGGCACTCGATATCGCCTCCCTGGTGGCCGGTACCAAGTACCGCGGCCAGTTCGAAGAGCGCATGAAAGCGGTGATGAACGAGCTGGAGAACAGCCCGGACGTGATCCTCTTCATCGACGAGATCCACACCATCGTGGGGGCGGGCGGCGCCAGCGGAAGCCTCGATGCCAGCAACATGTTCAAGCCCGCCCTCGCGCGCGGCGAGATCCAGTGCATCGGTGCCACCACCCTGGACGAGTACCGGCAGTACATCGAGAAGGATGGCGCCTTGGAACGCCGCTTCCAAAAGGTGTTGGTAGAACCCACCAGCGTGGACGAGACCATCCAGATCCTCAACAACATCAAGGAGAAGTACGAGGATCACCACAACGTGAACTTCACCCCCGATGCCGTGGAGGCCTGCGTGAAGCTCACCAACCGCTACATCACCGACCGCCACCTGCCCGATAAGGCCATCGATGCCCTGGACGAGGCCGGCAGCCGTGTGCACATCAGCAACATCGTGGTGCCCAAGGCCATCCTCGAGGTGGAACAGAAGATCGAGGAGATCAAGGAGGAGAAGAACAAGGTGGTGCGGAGCCAGCGCTACGAAGAGGCCGCCAAACTGCGCGACCGCGAACGCCAATTGCTCGAGGACCTGGACAAGGCCAAGAAAGTCTGGGAGGAGGAAAGCAAGAGCAACCGCACCACGGTGACCGAGGAGAACGTGGCCGAGGTGGTGGCCATGATGAGCGGGATCCCGGTGACGCGCATCGCCGAGAAGGAGAGCGGAAAGCTGCGCCGTATGAAGGAGGAGATGGTGGGCAAGGTGATCGGCCAGGACGAAGCCGTGGCGAAGGTGGTGAAGGCCATCCAACGCAACCGCGCCGGGCTCAAGGACCCCAACCGCCCCATCGGCTCGTTCATCTTCCTGGGCCCCACCGGTGTGGGCAAGACCCAGTTGGCCAAGGAACTCGCCCGTTACCTCTTCGATACCGAGGATGCCCTGATCCGCATCGATATGAGCGAGTACATGGAGAAGTTCTCCGTGAGCCGCTTGATCGGCGCGCCTCCCGGATACGTGGGTTATGAGGAAGGCGGGCAGCTCACCGAAAAAGTGCGCCGTCGCCCCTACTCCATCATCCTACTGGACGAGATCGAGAAGGCGCACCCCGATGTGTTCAACCTATTGCTGCAAGCCCTCGACGATGGCAAGATGACCGACAGCCTCGGCCGTCACATCGACTTCAAGAACGCCATCATCATCATGACCTCCAACATCGGCGCCCGCGACCTGAGCGACTATGGCAAGGGTGTGGGCTTCGGCACCGCAGCCAAAGCCGCCGGACAAGAGGACAGCAACCGGGGCATCATCGAGAAAGCCCTCAAGAAGGCCTTCGCACCGGAGTTCCTCAACCGGATCGATGATATCATCATGTTCAATTCCCTCAAGCGGGAGGACATCCACAAGATCATCGACATCGAGCTGGGGCACCTCTACAGCCGCATTGCCGAACTGGGGTACGACCTTAAGCTGACCGATGAGGCCAAGGACTTCCTCGGCGAGAAGGGCTACGACGAGAAGTTCGGTGCCCGCCCGCTGAAGCGCGCCATCCAGAAGTTCATCGAAGACCCCATGGCCGAGGAGATCATCAACCAAGCCGTGGAGGAAGGAGATAAGATCACCGTGAACCTGAATAAGGAGAAGAACGACCTGGTATTTAAAGTCACCAAGGGCAAGAAGAAGACCTCCAAGGCCGATCCAGGTGCCGATGGCTCCGCACCCGATGGCAAGGAACTGCCCCCGGCTACGGAGTGACCCCTTCCGGATCCAACGCCGAACGGCCCCTCGAAAGAGGGGCCGTTCGGCGTTATGAAGCTGGCCGTCGTCGTGTATGCGGATCGGCCACTGCTGCTGGCCGAAGGTCGCTATGCCGGAACAGAAGCCTTGTTGAACGGGCCCAAGACCCGATCAACGGCGAAGGGATGGCCCACATGGTATGATGGCCCCCGAAATGGCGCGGCTGTTCCTTCACCCACCACACAACACCCCTGCCGCGACCCGCCATGGTGCGCACCGCAGTGGCCTGCTGCCATCGGGTACGGCTCACTGAACCATCCTCACGATCCCCGCATCATGTTCTGGTACTGGCTGATGTGCCCAGGATCGATGATCTGCAGGGTGTTGAAGAGCTTCGTCTTCTCGGTGGGGTCGGCCTGTTTGAAGATCTCCACGATCTCGTTGAACTTGGCGTTGAAGAATACCTGGAGGTTGTAACTGGCGGGCTTGGCCTGGTGTACGCTTTTCAGCTTTTCGATGCTTTGCGCGATGGTCCGCCGGCTGGTGACCACATCCGTGCTCATGTTGTCCATGCCCAGCCGGTGGTAGTTGTACAGCAGGTCGCGGAACGGACGGAATACCGCTTGGACCTGGTTGTCGATGAGCCAATAGCGGTTGCGTTGGTCCTCGTAAGCCTTCCAGCCCGTTTCCGAGGCGTTCTGGGCGTTGTTCACCACCTGTTGCGCCAAGGTGTAGAAGGGCGAACCTCCCGTAGGGCTGAAGGTGTCCGCATCGAGGCCGAGGATGTAGTAGGCGTAGAACCCCAACAGCGAGGAAAGGTTGTTGAGGTGCCGGTCGGGGGTGAACTCGATCTGGGTGTTCTCCAAGAAGTTGAACTGTACCTGGTTGTCCACCAGGTCCAGGATGGGCGTATTGTAATCCGTGCCGTACACCGGGCGGGCGTAGATCACCTGCAGGTTACCCTCGAAGCGATCCGGGGCCGGTTGGCTGGTGATGGTGAGCAGCAGGTTGATGTCGATGCGCTCGGCCGGGGCGTAGTTCAGGTTGGTGAACCGGCGGTTCTGGTAGAATTCCTTGATGGCCGTTTCCAGCGATTGGAACACCCGGGGCTGCGCCGTGGCGATCTGCGGCGCGATCACGCTGGCCTGGCAGTTGAACTCCTGCGCATGCGATGGGGCGGAGACGAACAGGAACAAGGACAGGAGCGCAGGAAGGCGATGGCGCATGGGGATCAGAGCAGGGTTTCTATGCGGTCCAAGATAGCGCGGGCCACTTCCACCTTGGACATCAACGCAAGGGGCTCGCTTTTGGTCTCTCGTCCGATCAGGGTGACCTTATTGGTGTCGTGCCCAAAGCCCGCACCGGGGTCTTGCAGGGTGTTGAGCACGATGAGGTCGAGGTTCTTGTGTTGCAGTTTGCCTTGGGCGTGGGCCTCGCCATCCGTTGTTTCCAACGCGAAGCCCACCAGCCGTTGGTGCGCTGGCTTGTGGGCGCCCAGGTACGCCAGGATATCCTCGGTGGGCTCCAGTTCCACCTGGAGCTGGGCTTCCGCCTTCTTGATCTTCTCCGTGGCAGGGCGTTTGGGTCGGTAATCGGCCACGGCAGCGCTCATGATCACCACCTCGCAGTCCGCTGCCAGGGCTTTGCAGGCTTCGGCCATTTCGGCGGCGCTGACCACATCGGTGCGGCGTATCCCGGTCACCGTGGTGTGCAGGGCGGTGGGTCCGGTTACCAAGTGCACGGTGGCACCGCGCAGGGCGGCTTCCTCGGCGAGGGCGAAGCCCATCTTCCCCGACGAACGGTTCCCGATGTAGCGCACTGGGTCGATGGCCTCCTGGGTCCCTCCGGCGCTCACGAGGATCGTTCTGCCGTTGAGCTTGCTTTGGCCTACCAGGTCCGCATGCAAGCGTGCCACGATGGCTTCGGGCTCGCTCATGCGCCCCTCCCCGCTCAGCCCACTGGCCAGGTCGCCGCTTTCCGGTCCGATCTGCCGTACGCCGCGGGCGCGCAGCAGGTCCAGGTTGGCGTGGGTGCTCGCATCGCGGTACATCTCCAGGTCCATGGCCGGGGCCATGTACACCGGGGCTCCACCCTGCCGTGGATCGGGCATGCTCAAATAGGTGGCGATCAGTAAGTTATCGCACTGCCCGTGCGCCAGCTTGCTCAGCGTGCTCGCGCTCAACGGGGCGATCAGCATCACATCCGCCCAGCGCGCCAAGTGCACATGATCGTTCCACGTGCCTTCGCCGGAGACCATGTCCGTGAGCACGGGCCTCCCGCTCAGCGTGGCCAGGGTCAACGGCGTTACGAAGTCGTGCGCGGCACGTGTCATCACCACCTGCACCTCGGCGTTGGCTTTGACCAGTTCGCGCACCAACGCCGCTGCCTTGAAAGCAGCGATGCTGCCCGATACACCGAGCAGCACCTTGCGATTGAGCTTGCGTTCCACCGGAATGGGGATCGCCTACGGGTTGATCAAGCCTTGTCGGCCGACGTGTTCGCCTGGGCTTCGCCAGCACGGCGGAAGTACAGTTTGCCCTCGAGCAGTTCCTGGATGGCCAGGGCGCCCGGCTTGGGCATACGCTCGTAGTGCTTGCTCAGTTCGATCTGTTCACGGTTCTCGTACACCTCTTCGATGTTCTCGCCGTTCACGGCGAACTCCTCGAGCTTGGCCCCCAGTTCCTCCTTGATGGACACGCTGATCTGGTTGGCTCGCTTGCCGAGCAGGGCAACGGTCTCATACACATTGCCGATCTCCTTGTCCAACTGGGCCACGTCGCGGGTTACCGTGGACTTTGCAGCGTTCGTGTTCTTCATGGTCATGGTGTGCTCGTGGGGGGCGAGGCTAAGGCCGCCTCGAGGTTCTTGTGCAATTTGCCAGCGTCCTCAAGCAGGACACTTTGCGGAAAAGCGTCCGCGAAGTTATGATATGAGCGGATCGCTTCCTCCAAACGATCCTTCTTCTTGGTCTCTACGCTGTTCTGCGCCAGGTGGTAGTCGCTCTGCAGGGTGAAGTACATGGCATCCTCCCGATAGCGGCTGTTGGGCCACTGCCGCGAGAAGTTCCGGAAGGCCACCCCGGCCGCCTGGTAGTTCCGCATGTGGTAGTACTGGTTCGCCGCATGGAAGTCCTTCACCTCCAGCTTGGTGCGCATCGCGTCCATCAGTAGGTTGCAGCTATCCTTCCGCGAGCTCTGCGGGTAGCGCACCAAGAAGAGCTGCATCTGATCCATGGCGCTCTTGGTCTCGGTCTGGTCCAGTTCGTAGCTCGGGCTGTTCATATACTGGCAGTAAGCGCTCAGGAAGGCGCACTCCTCGGCGTATTGGCTGTTGGGGAACGTGCGGGTGAAGTTGGCCAGGTAGTAGGCGGCCAGGGTGTAGTCCTTCATGCCGTACGTGCTCTTGGCATGCAAGTAGTTCACCCGCTCGCTCTGCTGGGTCCCTCGGGTAAGCACGATCAACTCCTCCAGCAGGGGGATCGCCCGGTCCCAGCTCTCCTTGGCCATCATCTTCTCGGCCACTTCCAGCTTGTAGCCCGCATCGGTGCTTTTCAACGCCTTGTTGAATTCGCTGCAGGCGCCGAGGAGTACCGGCAGCAGCAGCAGCGTAAGGCGCTTGCGAATGGAGGTCATCGGCAGGTCTGGGTCGAAGGGCGCCAAAGTTAGCTCGTTGTGCGGTCCGTGGTTCCGCTTCCTTCAACGGCCCGCTGTTCATTCCCCGTATGTCCCGGGAAAAATCCGCCGGTTACCTTTGCCTGCCATCGCCTTACGGTCCTCCTCGGGACCCAACGGCCACCAACGAACCAAGCTCCTTCGCCGAGGTTTCGGCGCCCTACCATGAACGATATCTTCGACAAGCTCCGCAAGGACCTGGGCCACATCGGCCGTCATGCCAAGAACAGCCATGGCTATTTCAGCTTCCCGAAACTGGAAGGGCCCTTGGGCGCGCACATGACCTTCCGTGGTAAGGAAGTGTTGGTCTGGAGCTTGAACAACTACCTGGGCCTGGCCAACCACCCCGAGGTACGCAAGGTGGATGCTGAGGCCGCTGCGGAATGGGGCATGGCCTACCCCATGGGGGCACGCATGATGAGCGGCCAGACCAAGTACCATGAACAGCTGGAGGATGCGTTGAGCGACTTCCTGGGCAAGGAGGACACCTTCTTGCTGAACTATGGGTACCAAGGTTGCATGAGTGCCATCGAGGCCCTCCTCTCCCGCCACGATGTGCTGGTGTACGACAGCGAGTGCCATGCCTGCATGATCGACGGTGCGCGCCTGCACCACGGTAAGCGCTTCGTGTTCAAGCACAACGACATGGAGAGCTTCGAGAAGCAGCTCGAACATGCCCGGAAGATCACCGAGCAGACCGGTGGCGGCATCATGGTGATGACCGAAGGCGTCTTCGGCATGGCCGGCGACCAAGGCAAGCTGAAGGAGATCGTGAGCTTCAAGGAGAAGTACAATTTCCGCCTGTTCGTGGACGATGCGCACGGCTTCGGTATGATGGGCCGCGATGGCCGTGGTACCGCGGATGCACAAGGCGTCATGGATCAGGTGGATGTCTATTTCGGCACCTTCGCCAAGGCCATGGCCAGCATCGGGGCGTTCATCAGCGGTCCCGAGGATGTGATGATGTACATGCGCTACAACATGCGCAGCCAGACCTTCGCCAAGAGCCTGCCCATGCCGGTGGTGATCGGGGCCCTGAAACGCCTGGAGATGATCCGCACCATGCCCGAACTGAGCCAGAAGCTCTGGACCATCACCAACGCCCTGCAAACGGGATTGAAGGAGGCCGGGCTCGATATCGGTGCGACCAACAGCTGTGTTACACCCGTGTACATGAAGGGCAATATCCCCGAGGCCACCAACGTGATCATGGACCTGCGCGAGAACAACGGTATCTTCTGTAGCATCGTGGTCTATCCCGTGGTGCCCAAGGATGTGATCCTGCTCCGGTTGATCCCCACCGCCGTGCACACGTTGGAGGACGTGAACTACACGGTGAAGAACTTCAAGGTGGTGAAGGACAAGCTGGCCGCTGGGCACTACAAGGGCGAGTCGGTGGCGAGCATCTGAGCCGGGAAGGTCCGCCGTGCCGCGCCAGGCCGGATCGGCGGTCGTACGCCAAGCAGCTATGAACATCGCCGTTTTCTGCGGGGCCCGTGTCGGCTCCGATCCCACGTACGGTATACGGGCACGGGAGATGGGCCGGGCCATCGCCATGCGCGGCATGGGCGTGGTGTTCGGCGGTGGCCAGGTCGGGCTCATGGGCATGGTGGCCGATGCCGCCCTACAGGCCGGTGGAAAGGTGATCGGCGTGATCCCGGGGTTCATGGTGGAGAAGGAGCTGGCACACCAGCACCTCACCGAACTGATCGTGGTGCGCGATATGCATGAGCGGAAGCAACGGATGTACGAACGCTGCCAGGCCGTGGTCGCGCTGCCGGGCGGTTTCGGCACCTTGGACGAGCTCTTCGAGTTCCTCACCTGGCGCCAGCTCGGTCTGCATACCAAGCCCATCGGGCTGCTCAATGTGAACGACCTCTATTCCCCGCTCATAGAACAAGCGGCTCGCATGGAGCGCGAGGGTTTCCTGCATGGCGACCGCAGGATCATCGTGGAACCGACCGTCGATGCCCTGCTCGATGCGCTGGTAGCGGGCCTCTGAACCCATTAGCTGACGATCTGGCCGGATGCCGGATCCGGCAATGGATCTGCATGATGCACCCCAACGAAAAAGCTGAAGACGATGCAAGGAGCGTATTTGATCGGGATCGTGGTGATGGCCGTGAGTTGGCTGGTGGGACAGCAACTGCGTAGCCGGTTCGCCAAGTATTCGAAGACCCCGCTGAGCAACGGTTTGAGCGGCCGCGAGATCGCCGAACGCATGTTGCACGACCATGGGATCCATGATGTGAAGGTGGTGAGCGTGCCGGGCCAGCTGACCGACCACTACAACCCGGCCAACAAGACCGTGAACCTGAGCGAGGCCGTTCACGGCCACCGCAATGCCGCCGCTGCCGCTGTGGCGGCGCACGAGTGCGGCCACGCCGTGCAACACGCCACCGCCTATCAATGGCTCACCATGCGCAGCAAGCTGGTGCCGGTGGTCAGTGTGGCCAGCAACCTGGTGCAATGGGTGCTGCTGGGAGGCATCATCTTGATCAACACCTTCCCGCAATTGCTGCTGTTCGGTATCGTGCTCTTCGCCATGACCACGCTCTTCAGTGTGATCACGTTGCCCGTGGAGTACGATGCCAGCAACCGGGCGCTGGCATGGATGAAGCAACGCGGCATCGTGACCACCGGCGAATACGCCATGAGCGCCGATGCCCTGAAGTGGGCCGCCCGCACCTACCTCGTGGCGGCGATCGGCTCCATCGGTACGCTGTTGTACTATGTGATGATGTACACCAACCGCCGGGATTGAAGGGGCGTTAGCCCTATCCGTGGAAGCGGCCCCTCCGGTGATACTGTACCGCAGGGGCCGCTTCGTGCATAGGCGTGGGCGACCATGGGAACTGCCTTGGGTGACTTCATGCCGTAGCAAGTCTTGGAGCAAGGAAGCACGGCCTTATACCATTTGGACATCCCAATACCATCCGATCTGCTTGCTCATTTCCCCCATGCCTTCTCCGCGAGACCTGTTCCGTAGGCTCCGCTACGTATCGGGCCTTCCGGATCGGCCTGTGAAAAAATAGCCGCGCATCTTCGGCCGTTATTGAATGTCCAAATGGTATTACAGCCACGAGCCGCGAGGAGGCTGTGAGGAACGAGCAGACCCCGGAGCGCCGTGGATGCAGGAAGGACCGAGGTGACCACAGCGGAACACGCGGCCCGTGCGCGGGGCTTGGGCGTTGGCATGGGGATACGCCCACTCCCCTGCTCACTTCATCCGCATCACCACCGGTAGGTGATCGCTGTACCCGCCTTTGTAGTCCTTACCCGCGTAGGTGCGATCGGGCGAGCGGCCATTACGCGGGTGGCGGAAGAGCAGGCGGTCGTCCCAATGGGCTTTGGCGTCCTGCACGTGGGGGAGCAGGCCGCGGCTTACGATGAGCTGGTCCAGGTAGGACCATTCGCCGCGGTAGTTGTAGCTGCCGTGGCCTTCGGGCTGGCCGATGCACATGAGGCTGTACAGGCTGGCATGTGCCTTCCGGTCGCAGGCGGCGCCGAGGCCCTCTTGGATGCTGGCTTCGCCGGGGGCATCGTTGAAGTCGCCCATGATGATGACCTGTGCTTCGGGGTCGCGCTTCAGCAGGGCATCCACGCGCTGGCGCACCACCTGCGCGGCGGCCATGCGTTTGGGGATGCTCTGTTCGCCATCGCGCTTGCTGGGCCAATGGTTCACGAACACGTGCAGTTGCCGCCCATCGGCCACTTGCAGCTGGGCGTAGAGCACGTCGCGCGTGCGGTCGCCTTTCAAGGGTACGTTGAGCGCCTCGTCCTTGACCACATGGGCGTAGCGCGGATGCACGAGCAGGGCCACGTCGATGCCGCGTTCGTCGGGGGAGTCGTGGTGGACGATGGTGTACCCGGCCTGCTGGAGCACGCCGGTGGCGGCAAGGTCGGCCACTACGGCGCGGTTCTCCACTTCCACAAGGCCGAGCAGGGCGGGCGCTCCGTTGGCACTCCATCCGATGGCTTCGGCGAGGTGCTGCAGCTTGGTGGCGTAGCGTTCGGCGGTCCAGGCGTAGGTGCCGTTCGGGAGGAAGTCGTCATCCCCGGTACCCTGGTCGTCCTCGGTGTCGAAGAGGTTCTCCACGTTGTAGCTCACGATGGACTGTCCGCTCATGGGCGTCAGCGTGGGTGTGGTGAGAGCCGCTTGATCGGCCACCTCTGGGAGCGGCGCGCCGGCGCAGCCCACGGCCAACAACAGAATGGTGTAATTCCAACGCATGCGGATCAACGTCTGGCGGTGCGGCTACGGGTGGGCTTCACGCCGAGCATGCCCAGCAAGCCGCGGGTGAATTCGCGTAGTACGGTGTTGCCGAGTTGCCGCACCATGGTGTTCTTGCTCACCTTCTCCAGGGTGCTGGGTTCCGGTCTGCCTTTGCGTTCGGGCTTCGGCGCGGGGGGCGGTGTATCCTCCCCTGCTTCGTCCTTCAGCCGTTGCTGCAGGCGCTTCTCCAGGA
>SSGN01000225.1 GCA_008016945.1 Flavobacteriales bacterium | reverse complement strand
GACTACACCCCTGACATGCCCGACGAGGAAATCCTGCGCCGCCTGCTGGCGCTGAACCTTGAGCGCTCCGGGCATCCCTGCTGAAGCAGGCTGCCTGACTTGCATTTTGCGACACCGCTGTCGCGCAAGCCTTCGGGCAAGGCGATTGGCGCTATAATCAAATGCCAGCAGCAATGCCTGCCCCCCGCAGTTTGTTGCATGCCACGCGGCTTGAGCCAGTCCCCTTGCCAAGTGCAAGGTCGTGCGCGCCGGAATTTCTGGATCCCCACGGAGAAAGCACCATGAAGCCAATCATCAGAATTGCATCGATCGGAATGACCGCATTGTCGCTTGCGCTGCTCGGCGCTTGCGGCAAGGAGGCGGAGCAACAGGCCGAAAAACTTGCTGCGGAGGCCAGGGCCAAGGTGGAGGCCGAGGCCCGGGCTGCCGAGGTGAAGGCGAAGGAAGCCAAGGCAGCCGCCGAAGCGCTGGCGAAGGAGGCGGAAGCGCGTGCCATTGCGATTGAGAGCTATGTCTATGCCTATCCGCTGGTCACCATGGAAATGACCCGCCGGGTGATGACCAACGTTGCAGCAGCGGAGGAAAACAGGGCGCCGATGGGCCAGTTCCTGCGCAAGCGCACCTATCCGGATGCCTCATACCGGGATGTCACCGCACCGAACGCCGACACGCTGTACACGGTCGCCTGGGTCGATGTCGCCAAGGAGCCCTGGGTTCTGAGCCTGCCCGACATGAAGGGCCGCTACGCTCTCTTCCCGATGCTGGACGGGTGGACCAACGTCTTCCAGGTGCCGGGCAAGCGGACGACGGGCACGAAGGCGCAGACCTACGCCATCACCGGCCCGGGCTGGTCAGGCGAACTGCCGGCCGGCGTCACCGAGTACAAGTCTCCGACAGGCCTCGTGTGGATCCTCGGGCGCATCTACAGCACCGGTACGCCGCAGGATTACAAGGAAGTGCACGCGCTGCAGGACAAGGTGAGCCTGGTGCCGCTGTCCTCCTACGGCAAGCCCTACACGCCGCCGCCGGCCACGGCGGATGCCGCCCAGGACATGAAGACGGCCGTCCGCGAGCAGGTCAATGCGCTCGATGCCGCCGCCTACTTCAAGCTGTTCGCTGAACTGCTCAAGACCAATCCGCCCGTCGCCGAGGATGCTCCGATGGTCGACAAGCTGGCGAAGATCGGCGTTGTGCCCGGACAGGATTTCGACGCCGCCAAGCTCGATCCGGCCGTGGCCAAGGGCCTGGCCGGCGCGCCGAAGCCGGCGCAGGAACTGATCATGGACTGGATGAAGGCCGGCATTGTCGCGGGTGACATGAAGCTGGAACATGGCTGGCTGTTCACGACGAAGGCGGGCACCTACGGCACGAGCTACGTGCAGCGTGCGCTCGTCACCGCCATCGGCCTCGGCGCCAACCGGCCGCAGGACGCCGTGTATCCGACCTCTGAAGGCCCGGACATCGCCGCCAAGTACAACGGCGAGAAGAAGTACGTGATGCGCTTCGAGAAGGGCCAGATGCCGCCGGTCGACGGCTTCTGGTCACTGACGATGTACGACGACAAGTACTTCTTCGTCGACAACAAGCTGAACCGCTACAACGTCAGCTCGCGCAGCAAGTTCAAGGCAAACAAGGATGGCTCGGTCGACCTCTATATCCAGAATGAATCGCCCGGCAAGGACAAGGAAGCGAACTGGCTACCGGCACCGAAAAGCGATTTCGTCCTGATGCTGCGCATGTACTGGCCGAAGGAAAATTCGCCGTCGATCATCGATGGCAGTTGGAAGGTACCGCAGGTCAAGGAAGCTTCCTGAGCCCGGTGACTGCATAGTCCCCGAAGTGTGCCACCCGCCTCCCCGGAGGCGGGTTTTTCGTTTTTCGGGGGCTCGCACAGAAACAAGCTTCCGGCAATATCGAGTGTTAAAGGGTGCCCTCGGCTCTGTGCACATTCATCCGGTGGATTGCGTTATCCCGGCATGCGAGCGGCTGCTAGGCGCGAGGTGCTGGGAATGGCCGCTCCCTTCCCAAGTCTCGCAGCAACGCAGTCGCCGCATGCCGGGACAACCCCTTGCGCAACCACCGAGTGAATGTGAACAGACCCTGGCGTGCCGTAGAAGGCCATGCATCTGTGACCTCTCCGTTTTCTCGGGGGGGCAGACGTCCTGCGGCCGCGCCTGGAAAGCATTGTTTTAGATTGCACCAGTCGGGGGATCGTTTCGCCATCGCCCTGGCGGGAGGCCGGCGCGCTTCATGAACCGGCGGTTGAATGTACTGGGGTCAGCGTAGCCGACAGCAGTGGCAATTTGCGTCAGCGACATTTCCGTTTCGTGAAGCAGTGTGCGTGCGTAATCGAAGCGCGCGTCGTCGGCGAGCCTGCGGAAGGTGAGCCCCGCTTCCGCGAGTCGTCGGTTGAGGGTGCGCGGGTGCACATTCATCAGGTCGGCTGCTTCCGGTGCCGAACAGCAGCGAATGGCAAGTAATACGCGCAAAAGCCGCTTGACCTGGAGCGCGAAAGGGGGCGCCGGGCCGAGGTCGACGTGCAATTCCGGTTCGCCGGCTTTCGGTATGCCGCAGCCTTCCCTCGTTTTGCGTGCCGTGCCACGTTCATTCCGGGTCACGCGAAGCTGCAGGTCGGCCTCGGGAAAGAGCAGGGCGGAATAGGGCATGTTGAAACGCACCGGGCAGCCGAAAAAATCTTCGTAGGCCTGCGGGTCCGGTGGCGAGCAGTGTGCGAGCCAGATTTCGCCGGGGCGCCAGCGGGGGCCACACAGCTCACGCATCAGATACAGGCCGATACCGATGGCGAGATCGAGCGCCGCTGCAGTACCCCAGGGGTGGTAGCCGGAGATCACGTAGCCGAGGTGGGTATGTCCGTCGCGAAGATCGAGCAGGGGAACGGCACCCCGGTCCGTAAAATGGAGATTACGGATCAGCGAGCAGACTGCCGACCCGACATCGCCCTGCGCCAGCATCAGCTGGCCAACCTTCCCAAGGGTCGCCGGCGAAGTGTGGCGTGCTGCAAGCAGCCCGAAGTGCGCGCAGCCGGTAGCTTCCACGCACATCGTCATGAAGCGGCAGGCAGCGGCAAGCGAGACCGCGCTTTCCGGGTCTTCGATCTGTGGGCGAACAAGGCCGCAGCCCGCGAGCAGTGGGGCGGCATCAACGCCAAGTTCGCCGAGTGCCCCGAATGCCGGCATCACCTGCCCCGCGCGGATCATCCCTTCGCCAGGATTCATTTCGGTATGGGAGAGAATGTACGTGCCGAACATGGTGCAGTGGCCGGTTCGGCGCGACAAGGTGTCCGCGCACCGGATGTCGCAAAATGCAAATGCCGGGCGGCGGGCGTGCCGCCACGTCGCTCGATCAGGCGGTGGCGAGCCACGCCTGATTCCCGCCCTTTCGCTTCGCCTCATACATGGCGTCATCGGCACGCCCGAGCAGTTCGATGTCGCCGGTGCCGTGATCCGGGTATAAGGCGATGCCGATGCTCGCCGTGACCGCGATCGCACGACCGTCAATTTCAAACGGCTTGATCAATGCCTCGGCGAGTCTTTCCGCCACGGCCAGTGCATCAGGGGAGTCACTGATGTTGCGGAGAAGCGCAATGAACTCGTCGCCACCGACACGGGCTACGGTATCCGATTCGCGCAGGCTGTGCTGTAACCGCCTCGCCACCTGCTGGAGCAGGCGATCGCCGACTTCATGTCCATGGTTGTCATTGACCGGCTTGAAGTTGTCGAGATCGATGAACATGACCGCCAGGTGCTGGCCATCGCGCCTGGCATTCGACAGGGCCTGATTGAGGCGATCCGAGAAGAGTGCGCGATTGGGCAGGTCGGTCAGCGGATCGTGCTGGGCGAGATGGCGGATGCGCTCTTCCGCCGCCCGGCTTTCGTCCAGGGCGCGGGAAAGGCGCCGGTTGATCCGGTAGATATACACGGTGATGCCGCTCACGGCCGCAAGCAGGGCCAGCGCGATGTAAAGCGTCCGCAAATCCGGGCGGGCCTGAGGTTCGTACAGGAATCCATCGAGCGGGTAGTTGCGCGGCAGCAGGCCGATATCCGCATAGGTATTGGCGATGTGGCGCCAGCGGCCGCTGTTCATGTAACCCACTTCGATCAGGTCGGTACGCATCAGCGACGCCATGCGCTGAGCCTCGAACAGAAAGAACTCTCGCGGTTGTTGTTGGGAATACTTCGCGACAATCAGATCGGCGATTTCTTCGGGATGCTGCATGGCGTATTGCCAGCCGCGCAGGCTCGCCTCCCTGAACGCACGCACCCGCGCCGGGTTCTCCTTCAACTCTTTTTCAGTGGTGAAAAGGTTGTCGCCGTAAAAATCGATGCCGCCGGTTCGGGGCGTGTAGGTCTGATAGTCGAGTTTTGCACGGTCAAGGAAGTAGGGTTCGTTGCTGACATAGGCAGAAATGGCGTCCACCCGGCCCTCGATCAGATCCTTCGGCTGGAAACTGTGGGGCAGCTGAACGACGCGATCCAGCGTGATGCCTTCCTGCTTCAGGTAGGCGATCAATTCGTCGGATTGGGGTTCGATCATCACCTTCTTGCCGACGATGTCGTGAATCCCCTGCGTGCCATTGAACTCTTTATCCCGACGGGCAATCAGAACCAGCGGGGAGTGCTGGAGAATCACCGCGAGGACGATGACCGGCTTTCCGCTCTTGCGCGCCAGAAGGAGGCTGCTGGTCCCGACGCCATACTGCGCCTTGCCGGCCAGAACGGCGTCGAGTGGGTCGATCCCGGGCGTGGCCTCGAGCAGGGTGACGTCAAGACCCGCTTCCCGGAAGTAGCCTTTTTCGACGGCGGCGTAATATCCTGCGAACTGAAAGGCGTGGCTCCATTTGAGCTGAAGCGCGACCCGCTCCGCTGCCCCCGTCAAACCCGGTGCGGCCAGGAGGATCGAAACCAGCAACAGCCTGGAAAGATCGACGATGGATAGGCGCCTGAACATGGGAATTGATTGTACGTTACTTGACCCATCCGGTTTTTGAATGGATAGAATCCCCGGTCACCCAATGCCTGCAGGCCAAGAATGTCGCTAATCTGGAAAGACGAATACAGCGTAGGCAACGCCGAACTCGATGCTCAGCACAGGAAGCTGATGGAAATCTGCAACCGTGCGCAGGCATGCCTGGAGCACTCGGCAAAGGGCGACCTGCACCTCATCCTGAACGAGCTCGCCGAATACGCGAAATACCACTTCCGGACGGAGGAGCGGCTGCTCGAGGAATGTGGATGTCCGCTTCTCGATTCGCAGCAGAAAGAACATCTGGCCTACGAGGGGCAGCTTGTCGAGCTGATGCTGGAGGCGATGTCCGGTGTCCCCGACAAGCTTGCCATCCACCGCCATGTCAACGACTGGTGGCTCCATCACATCCTGGGTAGTGACCAGCAATACGCCTCGTATCTCAAGTAGCCGCCGCCGGGCGCTTCGAGTTCAGCGCTGCTGTACTCTATACAGCCCCCGTGCGCCCTGCCGCTCGCATCTACGCACATGGTCGCGAATCCGCTGGCGTCAGCCAAGGTGACCGGGCTGTCCGGCGCGGTACAGCAATATGTCATGGCGCAATGTGTCGTAAAATGCCAATGACACGCAGCGCCGCGGCCGGGTAGTCTGGCGGGCGTCGCGTCGCCGGAATGGCGGCGGTTTTAGCGTTCTCTGCGGAATCCCCTATGAAATTGATGATCAAAAAAATTCTCCTGGGCTCAGTGTTGAGCCTGCCGCTGTTCGCACAGGCCGGTGGCCTCTACTTGTACGAGATCGGCACCACCGACCTCGGCTTCGCCGGTGCCGGCACGGCAGCCCGTGCCGAAGACGCTTCGACGGTCTACGGCAACCCCGCCGGCATGACCCGGCTGGCCGGGAACCAGATGACCGTTGGCGCGCAGGCGCTCTATGGCGGCGTCGACTACAAGGTCGACAACCAGGGCTTCCTCCAGCAGAGCGTTGGCGGCGGCAGCCCCGGAAACGTCATCGGCTGGCTGCCGGGCGGCAGTGCCTTCTACAGCCACAGCCTTTCGAACGATCTGAAAGTCGGTATCGGCCTTTACGGCAACTTCGGCCTGGCCCTGGACTACGGCAAGAGCTGGGCTGGCCGCAACCTGATGGACACCTCGGCCATGATGGCGATGACGCTGCAGCCGACCGTGGCCTACCGGATCAATGAGCGCTGGTCGCTCGGTGCCGGCCTGACGGCGAACTACGGCATCGCGAAGCTCGAGCGTGTCCAGCCGGTGACCGGCGCCAAGCTCGATCAGAGCGACCACGACTGGCAGTATGGCGCACGCCTGGGCGTGATGTTCGAGCCGTCGGCGGCCACCCGTATCGGCGTCGTGTGGACGAGCAAGGTCGAGTACGACTTTGATTTCGACCGTACGGCGACCCGGCGTGCCGTCATCGGCGGCACCCGCACGCGAACCTTTGCCGCCGAGGCCGGCGTCAATGCACCGCAGCAGGTCATGACCAGCGTCTACCAGCAGCTCAGCGACCGCTGGGCGCTGACGGGTAATCTGGGCTGGCAGGACTGGAGCCAGTTCTCGAAGAACGAACTGGAAACCAACAATGGCACGGTGACCAGCAGCCTGCGGCTACGCGATACCTGGCATGTCGCGCTGGGGGCCCGCTACCAGTACAACGCGACGACGCGGATCAATGCGGGCGTCGCTTACGACAGCTCCTGGTACAAGAACAATAACCAGGCGTCGTTCACGATGCCGTCGTCCGATTCCTGGCGCTTCGGTCTTGGCGTGCAATACACCCTGTCGCCGAAGTCCGAACTGGGGCTCGCCGCGGAGTACCTGCGCGCCGGCGACATGCGCGACCCGAGCCAGCTGATCGCCGGCAAGTTCGACAATCCGTACATGGTCTTCCTGTCGGCGCAGTATTCATATAAGTTCTGATGATTGCATTCCCGATCGTTCATTCAAGGAGAAAGACGATGAACAAGAAATACGTCATGACGACGCTTGCTGCTGCAGTGATTGCCCTGGCCGGTTGTGCCGGTGGCGGCGTGTCGCAGGGGGACGGCTCGTCCGCGGTGCCGAACAGCGGCTTCCTCTCGGACTACTCGAAGCTGCGCCCGGTCGATGGCGTGGATGGGACCTATCGCTATATCGACACGACCTCCAACGCGCGTGCCTACACCAAGGTGATGGTCGATCCGGTCCAGGTGTTCCTGAGCCCGAACCCCGACTACAAGGGCATGCAACCCGATGCGATGAAGCGCATGACCGATGCCTTCCGCATGGAATTCGTCGGGGCGCTGGCGTCCGGCTACCAGGTGGTCAACCAGCCGGGGCCTGACGTCCTGCGCGTCCGCCTGGCCATCACCGGTGTCCAGCCGACGAGCCCGGCGCTGGGCGTGACGGATTTCATCCCGATCAAGGCGCTGTTCAACGTGGCCCGGGACGCTTCCGGCAATGCGCCGCAGGTCGCGGAAATGTCGGCAGAGG
>SSGN01000131.1 GCA_008016945.1 Flavobacteriales bacterium | reverse complement strand
GAACTCGGCAAAATGACTCCGTAACTTCGGGAGAAGGAGTGCCTTATTTATAAGGTTGCAATAACAAGATCCAAGCAACTGTTTATCAAAAACACAGGTCTCCGCTAAGTCGTAAGACGATGTATGGGGGCTGACGCCTGCCCAGTGCCAGAAGGTTAAAGAAGTTGGTTAGCATTTGCGAAGCTGGTAACTGAAGCCCTGGTGAACGGCGGCCGTAACTATAACGGTCCTAAGGTAGCGAAATTCCTTGTCGGGTAAGTTCCGACCCGCACGAAAGGTGTAACGATCTGAGCACTGTCTCGGCCACGAGCTCGGTGAAATTGTAGTTTCGGTGAAGATGCCGGATACCCGCAACGGGACGGAAAGACCCCGTGCACCTTTACTATAGCTTCACATTGACATCGGCTGCCCGATGTGTAGGATAGGTGGGAGACTTTGAAGCGGTGTCGCTAGGCATCGTGGAGTCAACGTTGAAATACCACCCTTCTGTCATCTGATGTCTAATCCTTGCAAAACAAGGAAACAGTGTGTGGTGGGTAGTTTGACTGGGGTGGTCGCCTCCAAAAGAGTATCGGAGGCTTCCAAAGGTTCCCTCAGCACGCTTGGTAACCGTGCGTTGAGTATATTGGCAAAAGGGAGCTTGACTGTGAGACCGACAAGTCGAGCAGGTGCGAAAGCAGGGCAAAGTGATCCGGTGGTTCCATATGGAAGGGCCATCGCTCATAGGATAAAAGGTACGCCGGGGATAACAGGCTGATCATTCCCAAGAGCTCATATCGACGGAATGGTTTGGCACCTCGATGTCGGTTCGTCATATCCTGGGGCTGGAGAAGGTCCCAAGGGTTCGGCTGTTCGCCGATTAAAATGGCACGTGAACTGGGTTCAGAACGTCGTGAGACAGTTCGGTCCCTATCTGTTGCGGGCGTTAGAAGTTTGAGGGGAGCTACCATTAGTACGAGAGGACCGTGGTGGACGAACCGCTAGTGTACCAGTTGTCCCGCCAGGGGCACCGCTGGGTAGCTATGTTCGGACGGGATAAGCGCTGAAAGCATCTAAGCACGAAGCCCACCTCAAGATGAGACTTCTTCTAAGGGCCGTAGAAGATTACTACGTTGATAGGTCACAGGTGTAAAGTCAGTAATGGCAAAGCCGAGTGATACTAATTGCCCGTCAACTTTCGATCAGTACAGATCGCTCCATGGAACGATCCTCGGCTGTTCTTGTCCTATCCAACAACACGTCTAAGCTTATTCAAAGCTTCAGGTGACTATTGCGGTGAGGTCCACCTCTTCCCATTCCGAACAGAGAAGTTAAGCTCACCAGCGCAGATGGTACTAGGACAAAATCCTGGGAGAGTATGTCGTCGCCGATCTGAACCCCGTTACGAAAGTGACGGGGTTCTTTTTTTCATACCTGTTCCATTCAGACCTTTGTGCCCGATCGTGCCATGGCCCGGCTTACCCTATTTCTTTTCCTTTTCCTGTCCAAGTCCTTGGTCGCCCAAACGATCCAAGGGCGGTTCGAACGACCCCTGCCGGCTCGAATGGTCGTGTTGTACGGAACGACCGGTTCACAACACCCGCCGATCGATTCGGTCCTGATCGGAGAGGATGGCGCTTTTGTTTTCCCACATCGCGCCTTGCCATCCGGTTTTTACCAGATCGGGATCAACGGCGACGACCGGATCGATCTGGTGCTCGATCCCAGTGATCCGGTGATCGACCTGGCCTTTCACGGTGTTCCGCTGCAACGGAACGTGAACGTGCTGCGATCCGCGGACAACCAACGAATGTGGGCGTATAAGTTGGTAAGCCGTGCAGGGCAGGATGAATTGAAGGCCATTCAGGCGGAACGAGCGAATGCCTCACCGCTCGATACCGCTGGATTAGGACGGCTTTCGCGCCATGAAGCAGCGGTGCGCAACAGGATGCGCAATGCCTTGGACAGCCTGAGCGCCCTGGCACCTGATGGACAGTTCGCCCGCGCGGTACAAGTGGATCGACGATTGGACGCTGCCGCCCATTCCGGACCACGTGCGATCCGCGAAGCTTTTGATTTCTCCGACCCATGGACATTGCGGTCCAATGCCTACGCCAAAGCCACAGTGGCTTATCTCCAAGGAATCCGGTTCGATAGTGAGCTCGCCTTCCACCGCGCATGTGATACGCTGCTATCAGCCGCTGCTGCGGATACCGCATGCTGGCGCTATATGCGGCGTCAGTTGGTGGACATCTTCGCGACCTATGGTCCGGATGAAGTGGCCCAATACCTTGTGGACAGCTACGTGGTGGGGCCTGGTTCGCGCGTGGCACCTGATGCAGCGTTATTGACCGTGGCTGCGGCACAGTTGCGCATGACCCTCGGTGCGCCAGCACCGGATGCGCCGCTGCGGTCCCCGTTGAACCGCGACACGACCATGCTTTCAGCGGTCTGGTCGGCGCAGGAATACACGGCGCTTTTCTTCTACTCCAGCACATGTGACCACTGCCATCATCAGATGCCAGGATTGCGCTCCCTGGTGATGGAAATGGAACCTGGGTTCTTCAAACTCCTGGGCATCGCTTTGGACGCGACCGCGGAGGAATTCACCGCTACGATAGCAGAGGAGGGGATCAACTGGCCGTGTTACTCCTCGTTGATCGGTTGGGGAGAGCCCGCAGCGAAAGCATACAACATCAAAGCCACGCCGAGCCTCATCGTTGTGGATCGCATGGGACGGATCCTGGCCAAACCGATGGACCATACGGAGCTGCGGTCGTTCCTGAGCGAGCGATGGAAGTGAAGCTCAGGTGTTCCGCGCCGTGAGCCAGTGTGCGTCGGAAGGAGTTGATATCCCTACGCGAGTCGCCGATCAGCGTCAGAGCGGCAGTTTCCAATACCGCGTGCCCTGCGGGAATTCGGGGATCTCCGGTTCATCGTGGAACAGTCCGAAAACGCTCGATCCGGATCCGCTCATGGCACTGTAATAGGCCCCGGCTCCGATCAATGTTTCTTTCAACACACCCACGATCGGGTAGGTGTCCAGGACGTACCGTTCCATCGCGTTCGGAAGAGCGGTGGACCAGGTGCGCCGATCCGCATGGACGGCCTGTTCGATCTTCCATGGCGTGTTCGTGGGCAGGGTGTTCCTGTAGACCTCTGCCGTGTTCACATGTACCCCGGGGTTCACCAGCAGAAGCCAATGGCCGGTGAGGTCCAGTTCAGTTGGCGTGAGTCGCTCCCCCCGGCCACGGGCCACACAGGATCTCTCCTGGAGGAAGAATGGGCAGTCGCTGCCCAGGTCCAAAGCCATGGAGGCCAGGCGCTCGGGGCCAACGTTCAGCTTACATAACCGGTTCACCAACAGCAAGGTATGTGCGCCATCGCTGGAACCGCCCCCAAGGCCAGCGCCCATCGGGATCACTTTGTGCAGATGTAAGCGTAGACCGGGCAGTGGTCGCTCGTTCTGGAGTTGTCGTACGGCTTTGTAACAGAGGTCCTGCTCCGGGGCGCCGGGTATGGGCGATCCGGTGCGTGTGTACTCCAGGCCGTTCGTCCCCAGCTCCGGTGCGATGATCGCTTCCAGAACGTCGAACAAACGAACCGGGATCATCAGGCTCTCGATGTCGTGGAAACCATCCTCGCGACGTGCCAATACGTTGAGGCCCAGGTTGATCTTGGCGTTGGGGAACAGGAGCATGACTGGGTGAAGGTATTGTGAATGGGGAGACCAGCTGGACCTTGGCCCGGTGATCACGATCATCCGTCGATGGATCCGCCCCACATTTCCTGATCCTTCTACCTTCGCCCTTTCCAACGCGAGACCATGCAGACGTTCTTGGAATTCGAGAAGCCGATCCAACACGTGATCGAGCAGATCGAGAAGTTGAAGGAGGTGGCCGCCGACGGCGCTGTGGACGTGAATGCCACGATGCGCGATCTGGAGAAGAAGCTGGTCGAGACCAAGCGGGCGGTCTATGCGGGCCTTACACCATGGGAGCGCGTGCAGGTTAGCCGCCATCCGGACCGTCCGTACACACTACAGTACATCGAATCGCTGTCCGACAACACCTTCATCGAACTCCACGGCGACCGTACCGTGAAGGATGACAAGGCCATGGTGGGCGGTTTCGGACAGGTCAATGGTCGCACCGTGATGTTCATCGGTCAGCAGAAAGGGGTCAACACCAAGATGCGCCAGTATCGCAACTTCGGTATGCCCAACCCCGAAGGCTACCGAAAGGCACTGCGGCTGATGAAGCTGGCCGAGAAATTCAACAAGCCGATCGTTACCCTGATCGATACCCCGGGCGCATTCCCCGGACTGGAAGCCGAAGAACGTGGACAAGGTGAGGCCATCGCACGCAACCTGTTCGAAATGATGAAGCTGGAGGTTCCTGTGATCTGCATCATCATCGGGGAGGGCGCCTCGGGTGGTGCGCTCGGCATCGGGATCGGAGACAAGGTGCTCATGCTGGAGAACACCTGGTATAGTGTGATCTCGCCAGAGTCCTGCTCTTCCATCCTTTGGCGGAGCTGGGATTACAAGGAGCAGGCGGCAAAGGCGTTGAAGCTCACCGCCGAGGACATGCTGGCCAACCGATTGATCGATGGCATCATCAAGGAGCCGATCGGGGGCGCACATGCCGACCCCTCCGAAGCCTGCCGACTGGTGAAAGCCGAGGTGATCAAGCACCTCGATAAGCTCGTGAAGGTCTCGCCGGACAAGTTGGTCGAGCGGCGGATCAATAAGTTCTGCGACATGGGCGTGGTGTTGAAGGCCAAGACCGAAGCCCGGAAACGTTGACCCTACCGGTTCAACAGCGGCAGGATGTGGCCGATGGCGGAGCCCGTGGGTAGGCTGTTGACGATCGCGCCGCTGTTGGGGTCCAATGTGATCAGGGTGCTGCCTTCGGCGATGTAGAGCGCGCCGGTCGCTGCCTCGTAGGCCATGGCGTCGGTGGTGATGCCGGTTGTGAGCGGTGTGGCTTGTTGTGCTTGGTGGTCCCAGCGGATGAGCCGATCGGTGAGTGCGATGATGTAGCGGTGCGTGTCGAGCCGGACGACGGCTCGGATCATTTCGCCATTGAACGTGTGGATGTCCGGTGTGCCACCGTCTGTGATGTTGATGTGTTCGATCAGGCCGGAACCGTTGGCGTTGGCGAAGTGGATCAGGCTGGTGCCGCTGCGGTGGAAAAGCGCCACCCGGTCATGCTCAACAGGAAGCTGCTCGTATATCGTGCCCGCAACGGTGTAGGTGACGATGCGTGATGCGCCGCCCACGATGGCGCGCTGCCATGTGGCCACTTCGGTCTCCAGCACCACGATGGCCTCGCAACGGTGATCGGGCAGGCATTGCGCAGTGAACTGTTGGGCGCCCTCTCCGGTGAACCCCCGGATGAAGCCGTCGCGCGTGGCGAAATACAAGCGGCGGTCCAGCGGGTCCACGGTAACGGCGGTGAACTGCTCGGGTTGATCGTTCGTCGGCGATGGTACTTGCCATCCATTCGCCGCCAACGCGGTGGGGAATGCGTGGAAGGGCGCGTATTGCGACCCGGCCACGAACAGGTGTTGTGAGTAGCTGTCCACCGCGATGCCGTTGAAGTCCTGCACGGTGGCGAAGGTGGAAAGCTGGCCGAGGCTGTCGATGTGGGTGATGGTGGTGGTGTTCGTGCTGAACGGTGGCGCGAGGAAGATGGCACGAAGGCGGAGCGGGGCTTCCAGCACGTTGAGGCGCAGGAAGCCGCGTCCATCGTTGGTGCCGTCCGAAGCGCGAGCCACGATGGTGTATGTGCCGCTGGGAAGGCGTTCGTTGGTGAGTGGGAGGCTGAAGGTGTAGGTGCCTGCCGAGTTGTTCAGGTCCCGCGTTCCAGCGCTGGCCACGATCGTGTTCGCTGCGTTTGAAAGCTCCACGGTCAAGCTGCGGACCACATGTTCGTCGCTCACCTGTACCCGGATGTTCAAGGTGTCCGGGATCGAGATGGTGGTACCCGCAGCCGGTTCGATGATCACCACGGTAGGGGGCGTGTCGTCCTTGTCCTTCTTGCAGGAAGCAAGCAGAAGGATCGCAGAAAGCCCTGCCAGCGCTGCATGTCGAAGCGTCATGTGTTCCAAAGGTAGGTGGCTGTTGGCCCTATGGCCCGGAAGCGTACCTACGGTGTCCGATCGTCGGTCTTTTGGTCGTGTTGAGCGGAAGCCACGTTCCCCGAACCACAACAGCGTGCCGGGATGTAGGGGCGTGCTGTACCGGCTGTACCGTATGGATATCGGGTCTCGCATTGCCTCCGGAGAATGCAAATGGTGTGTGACGCGCCAGGTTTCGGTGAGGGGTGCTGCCGGATCCGGCTCGCTGTCAGGTCCGAACAGGGGGAGAGGTGATCGGGTTCTTCCATGCGCATTCACATCTGTTGATCCCGTGCTGATACGTTGTTCATTTCGTCCGTTCCGAAGGCCACCAAGGCTGACCTACTTTTGCCCCCCTCACGTTCGCATCCTGCCGCTCTCCCGCCCGGCGATCCGGGCTGCTCACAGGTGCTTACGTTCAACATAGCCCATGGCCGACTTCTCCAATACACGCCCAACCGACCGCACACGTGGCACCGTCGGCCGTCGGCCTGCCGCCTCATTGCTCGAGACCGCCCTGGAGGCGGGCAAGCTACCCCCGCAGGCCCCCGAACTGGAGCAGGCCGTGCTGGGCGCCCTCATGCTGGAGCGTAATGCGGTGAACGAGGCCATCGACATCCTCCAGCCCGACAGCTTCTATGTGGAGGCCCACAAGAAGATCTTCGATGCCATCCTCGGCCTCTTCCGGAACGACCAGCCCATCGACATCCTTACGGTGACACAGGAGCTGAAGAAGCGCGGCGAACTGGACATCGTGGGCGGGCCGTTCTACATCAGCCAGCTCACCAACAAGGTGGCCAGCAGCGCGAACGTGCAATACCACGCACGCATCATCAGCCAAAAGCACATCCTGCGGGAAATGATCCGGATCAGCTCGGAGATGACCCGTGATGCCTACGACGACACCGCCGACGTGTTCGACCTGTTGGACAAGGCCGAGCAGGACCTCTATGCCATCACCAGTGGCAACCTGAAGCGCAACTACGAGCCGATGAGCGACCTGATCCAAGGCGCCATCGAGCAGATCGAGAACGCCAAGTCCAAGACCGGCGGCGTCAGCGGGATCCCCACGGGCTTCATTCAACTGGACAAGCTCACCGCAGGGTGGCAGCGCAGTGATATGGTGATCGTGGCGGCGCGTCCGGCGATGGGTAAGACCGCGTTCGTGCTCAGCATGGCCCGGAACATCGCCGTGGAGCACAAACGTGCCGTAGCCGTGTTCAGCCTGGAGATGAGCAGCACCCAGCTCGTCACGCGTCTGATCGCCAGCGAGGCGGGCATCAGTTCGGAGAAGCTCCGGAAAGGCGACCTGTCGGACGCCGAGTTCACCATCCTGCACCAGCACATCGCACGGCTCACCAACGCACCGATCTTCATCGACGATACCCCTGGCTTGAACATCTTCGAGTTGCGCGCCAAGGCGCGCCGCCTGAAGAGCCAGCACAACGTGGACCTCATCATCATCGATTACTTGCAGCTGATGACGGCCGGTGGGGATAGCAAGGGCGGTAACCGTGAACAAGAGATCAGCAGCATCTCCCGCTCCATCAAGAGCATCGCCAAGGAATTGGACATCCCCATCATCGCTCTGTCCCAGTTGAGCCGTGCCGTGGAAACGCGCGGTGGCGACAAACGCCCCATGTTGAGCGATCTGCGCGAATCGGGTGCCATCGAACAGGATGCGGATATCGTTTGCTTCCTGTACCGTCCGGAGTACTACAAGATCACCGAGGATGAGCACGGCAGCACCTTGGGGATCGGCGAGGTGATCGTGGCCAAACACCGGAACGGCGCGGTGGATACCGTGAGGCTACGGTTCATCCCCGAACTGGCCAAATTCGCCGACCTCGAGAGCATCTCCGGTACCTTTGGGGGTGATGGCACGGGATCGGATGGGTTCGACTCGAACCCTTTCCGCACCATTACGCGGCCAAGCAAGATGAATGATGATACCGGCTTCGACGATAACGCGGCACCTTTCTAACGTACGTGCGCTCCTCGCCGGCCTATTCCTGCTGGCGACGGTTCTCCCGGCATCCGCCACCAAGTTGCTGATCCCCATGGACGGGGCTCAGCGGAACCACCTGAAGGCGTACGGTATCGCCTACTGGACCTTGGGCCGTGACGCCTCCATCGAATGGTTGCTGAACTATCGTGGTGGCAGCTTTCTTATTGACCATTACAAGGAAGTGGAGGAGGAGTGCACCATCCGTGGGGTCACTTTCCAGATCATCGCCGATGGTCAGGCAGCCTCCATTCTCGCAGAGATCGCGGATCCGGAGGTGAACATGGAGGTGGTGAAGTTGGAGAAGGCACCGAAGATCGCGGTGTACGCACCGGAGAGCTTTCAGCCCTGGGATGATGCCGTGGCCCTGGTGATGACCTACGCCGAGATCCCGTACGAGCGCATATACGACCAACAGATCCTCGGCGGTGCCTTGCCGAAGTACGACTGGTTGCATCTTCACCATGAGGACTTCACCGGCCAGTACGGGAAGTTCTATCGTATGTACCGCAGTGCGCCATGGTACCAGGCACAGGTGCAAGAGAGCGAGACCATGGCCGCGTCGCTCGGTTTTGCCAAGGTGAGCGAGATGAAATTGGCGGTGGCCACCAGGATCCGTGATTACGTGTCGGGCGGAGGTTACCTCTTCACCATGTGCTCGGGCACCGATTCCTACGACATCGCGCTGGCTGCGGAGGGGGTGGACATCTGCACCTCCGAGTTCGACCATGATCCCATCGACCCGCAGGCGCAGCAGAAGATCGACTTCGGCCGCAGCTTCGCCTTCAAGGATTTCCGGTTGGTGACCGACCCGATGGTGTACGAATTCAGCAACATCGACGCCACCGACATCCATGGAACCATCGGGCAGACCCGCGATTTTTTCACCCTGTTCGATTTCAGCGCCAAGTGGGACATCGTACCCGCCATGTTGTGCCAGAGCCACGAACAGGTGGTGCGTGGCTTCATGGGGCAGACCACCGCTTTCCGTAAGGATCTGGTGAAGTCCGGTGTGCTGGTGATGGGCGAGAATAAGGCCCAGGGTACTGCGAAGTACATCCACGGCGAATTCGGACTTGGCCAATGGACCTTTTACGGAGGTCATGATCCGGAAGATTACCAGCACATGGTCGGGGATCCACCAACGGACCTTAGCCTACATCCCAACTCCGCAGGTTATCGGTTGATCCTGAACAATATCCTGTTCCCCGCCGCTCGCAAGAAGAAGCAGAAGACCTAAGCGGACAGGGATTGAGGCCGGTGACCAAGGAGCCAGAAGGATCCGGTCAAACCGCGGCCAACCCGTTCTTTCGTCGATCACCTTTTCTCTGAGTAGCTTTGGCAATTCAAGAACCTCGCATGGACCTCAGCAAGATCATTTCCGTTGCCGGCAAGTCCGGTCTGTTCCGTGTTGTTGCACAAGGCCGACAGGCGGTGATCGCCGAATCGCTCCTGGATGGGAAGCGCATCGCCGTGCCATCCAGCGCCAAGGTGAGCTCCTTGGAGGAGATCAGCATGTTCACCACCGGCGACGATGTGCCATTGAAGGAGGTGCTCCAACGGCTCTATGAAGTGGAGAACGGCAAGGAGAGCCTGGACCCCAAAGAAAGCGACGACAAGCTCTTCGCCAAGTTGGGTGAGGCACTTCCCACGCATGATCGGGAGCGCATCTATGCCAGCGATGTCCGAAAGCTCTTCAGCTGGTACCAGCAACTGTTGAAAGCGGGCGACTTCGTCAAAATAGATGATGCGAAGCCTGATGCCGATGGTGCGGAGAAGACCGCCAAGGCCAAGGCGCCTAAAGAAGGGGATAAGAAGGTGAAAGGCGAGCCTGTAAAGAAGGCGGCCACAGGCTCCAAGCCGACAACCTCCAAGGCCAAGGCCACCACCATGCGCAAGAGCGCACAACGCGGCGCCTGACCCGGTCGGCCCTTCAATCCTCACCCCCGATCGGTATGCACACTGATCGGGGGTGATGTATTTTGCAGCACTTGGAACCCGTTGCATGATGCGATCATTACCTGTACGTACAGCCACCATTGCGGCCATGGGGGCCATCGTGACCCTTTTCGTGGCATGGACCAGTGACGACCTGCCCAAGGCGCACGCCCGGTTCCATTCGAACGCCGAACTGGACCGTTTCCGGGAGGAGATCGACCTGCCCACCGCATGGAACACCTACTTCCGCGGCAGCGGCACCTGCGACGGCTGTCATGGGCTCGATGACGTACCGCCGGTGTTCGCCAATCGCACGGCTGCCGGTGAGGATGTGAGCCCGGTGACCTCGTGGCGGGCCACGATGATGGCCAATGCAGCGAAGGACCCCTTCTGGCGCGCCAAGGTGAGCCATGAGGTGGCCGTGAACCCGGCCCACCAGGTGGAGCTCGAGGATAAATGCACCTCTTGTCATGCGCCCATGGGAAGGTTCGATAAGATGATGACCGTAGGGGGGCACTACTCCATCGCCGAACTCGAGGAGGATACCTTGGGCTTGGACGGTGTTTCTTGCCTGGCCTGCCACATGCAAAGCCCCGATAGTCTCGGCGTGCTGTTCTCGGGCTCCCTCAAGTACGTGACCGATGGTGCGGTCTTCGGACCTTACGATGCGGAGAACCTCTTCTGGCCTCCGATGAGCTTCTTGGAGCTCACACCCCAGTACGGTGCGCACATCAACGACGCCGGTATCTGTGCGGGCTGCCACTCCTTGGTCACCGCCACGGCCGATCTGCAGGGCAACCTGACCGGCGATCAGTTCGTGGAACAGGCCACCTACCACGAGTGGCTCAATTCCGTGTTCAATACCGATGTGGATCCCGAAGGGGGTATCTCCTGCCAAGGTTGCCACATGCCGCGGATACATGAGCCCATGGTGATCTCCGCGCTCTATGATTTCCTTTCTTCCGAGGAGTACTTACGTACCCCGTACGGCCGACACGACCTCGTGGGGGGCAACACCTTCATGCTGGCGCTGCTGAAGGACAACCGTGCCGCCTTGAACCTCACGGCGAACGAAACCCATTTCGATAGCACCATCGCACGGACCGTACGATTGCTGCAGAACCAGACCCTTCTGCTGGAGAACACCGTGGTGGAACGTACGGCGGATACGGCTTTCGTGGATGTTCAACTGACCAACCTGGCGGGCCATAAGTTCCCCAGTGGTTATCCGGCGCGACGTGCGTTCGTGGAGCTGGTGGTGGAGAATGCCACGGGGGATACCCTCTTCCGGAGCGGGGGCTGGGATCAGACCTACGAGGTGATCGGCCACGATGCCGAGTGGGAACCACACTACGATGTGATCCGCAGTCCCGACCAGGCACAGATCTATGAACTCGTGGCCGGCGATGTGAACGGCGACAAGACCACCGTGCTCGAACGCGCCAAGGAACCACTGAAGGACAATCGGCTGGCTCCGTTGGGCTTCACCACTTCGCATGCGAGCTACGATACCATGGTGATCGCCGGGGTGCCGCCCACCGATATCGATTTCAACCGCGACCTGAACGGGGTGGAGGGGAGTGGGACGGATATCATCCACTACCATGTGCCGTTGAACGGGTACTCCGGACTGATCCGGGTACGCAGCCGGGTATGGTACCAGAGCGCACCTCCGGGCTTCATGCGCGAGATGTTCACCTACAGTACGCCGGAGATCGAGACCTTCCGGCCCATGTACGAAGCGGCGGACGGCTCGCCGGTCCTGGTGAAGGAACAGGAGATCGTGGACCTCTCCACCAGCATCGATCATCTGGCCGAGCTGGGTGTGCGCATTTTCCCGAACCCGGTCCACGATGGGCAACTCCGGATCGAAGGCCTTGATCGCCGTATCGGCTCCATCAAGGTGTACGATGTGCGCGGCAGCTTAGTGGCCGAACGGAAGGATCACGCCGGGCCGAGGTGGGTGGCCACCTTACCACCAGGGCCGGGCACCTATTTCGTGGTGGTGCAGGCGGCCGGGCAGCGCTTCGTTGAACGGGTGGTGGCATGGCGTTGAGCATGGGACCGTGGTACACCCCCATGATGATCCGCCGCCAAGCCCTGCTATGCGCCATGGCGACATGGAGCCTGAACATGTCGGCTCAATCCGACGTGATCGGCGATATCGTCGGTGCGGTGAACATCGATTCGATGATCACCTATGTGGAAGAGATGACCGGTGAGGTGCCGGTGGATCTCGGGAATGGGCCGATCACCATCACCAGCCGCCACGCCGACCATGCAGGCAATGCCCTGGCGCAGCAGTATTACGAACAACGCTTCGCCGCGTGGGGCTACACCCCGGCGGAGCATGTGTTCAACGCCACGGGAACCAATGTGTTGGTGACCAAGCCCGGCACCGTGCATCCGGAAGAGATCGTGGTGCTTTGTGCGCACTATGACTCCAAGCCGGCGGGAACCTTGTACAACGCCCCGGGGGCCGATGATGATGGCAGTGGCTGTGCCGCTGTACTGGAAGCGGCACGCATCCTCCGCGATATCCCCTTCGAGCGCACCATCGTGTTCGCGCTCTGGGACCAGGAGGAACAAGGCAAGATCGGGAGCATGCACTATGCCAATATGATGGCGGCGAACGATGAGGCGATCGTGGGTGTGGTGAACATGGATGCCATCGCATACGATGGGAATGGCGATCGAAAGGCCCGGGTGCACGCCCGTGCCGTGGCCAATTCCATGGCCATCGCCGATACGGTGTTCGCCGTCCTGGACCGCTATGCCCTGGATGTGGACCTGCTCCTCACCACTCCCGGGGAAACGTATAGCGATCACGCCTCGTTCTGGTCCGCAGGGTATGGAGCCGTGCTGGTGATCGAGGAGTTCGCCGGCGATGGGAACCCGAATTACCACACACCGAACGATCGGGTACAGTATTTCGATGTGCCCTATTTCGAGGACCTGGCCAAGCTTTCCATCGCCAGTGCGGCGGCGTTGGCGATCCCACACGACCCTACCGCCGCCGTGGTGGATATGGCCCCAGCGGCACCGGCGTTGATGTTGTACGCCTACCCGAACCCGACCGCGGACATGCTTCGGGTATGGGTGAACGTGCCCAAGACACAACAGCACCGGGTGGTGGTGTTGAACGCCATTGGCGAGCAGGTGCAGTTGTTGGCCGACGGTGTCCTGCGCGAAGGACGACAGGAGTTCGTTCTGGCGCCGGGCGTGCTCGCTCCGGGAGCGTACGTGGTGGTGGCCTATCCCGAGCAGGGTGAACCGGCCTCCGTGCGTGTGCTCCGGGTGCCGTGATCAGTGTTTACTGAAGCGCAAGGTGGTGGCCTTTCCATGGACTTCCACGATGCGGAGCAGGTAGTTCCCGCTGGGAAGGGAATGCACCGGTAACTGGGCCACCGGGCCATGTGTGCCGGTATGCACGGCCACCTGCCGACCATCGAGCCCCAGTACCTCGAAGTGGTCGACCGCGCGGCCACCGGTGCCTACGAAAAGGTGTTCCGTAGCGGTGGTGGGCGAAAGCGTGAAAGGACGCTCGGCGGGCAGGTCGGGGACCGCGCTTGCGTCCAGCACGATGATACGGCCGGTCTGGGTGGCCGAGTGTCCCTCCGTGTTGCACATGTAGTTGTACACCCCGGCCACGGTGAAGGTGTGCGAGAAGGTCCACTGTTGGTTGGATGGCGTGCCGCTGGAGAATCCTTCCGGGTTGGTGGGGAAGAAGAACTGATCGGCGTTCACGTTGTGGGTGCCGGACACGTTGGTCCAAGTAACGATGTCGCCCAGCTGGATGTTGAGCACGTTGGGGCTGTAGTACGGCAACGTTGGGCCCAGGGAGCTGCCGCCGGTCTCCACGAGGTGGGTGGTTTGGGCCGCCATGGCCATCGGCAACGTGACCAAGAGGCTGGCGAGGAGAGTGTTCCGGTTCATCGTTTCGAAAGTATCGGTAAGTCGTATATCGGCCGTTCCCGGTGGCACCTTATCCGAGGAAGCCTACTTCTTGGAAGGGGTGAGGTACCGGTCCATGTGGTCGAGCACTTTGTCCATCAGGTGTACGCGGTCGCGGCCGCGTACGTTGTGTCCGTGCCCCGGGTAGTCGAAGAAGTCCACGCGAACACCGTGGTCCACGCAGGCTTTGATGAAGCTGAGCGCATGTTCGGGCAGGACCACATCGTCCTTGCCGCCGGTGATCAGGAGGAGCGGGTCCTGTAGCTTGTTGGCCTGTAGCGTCAGGTTGGTCGCCGCATACCCTTCGGGGTTCTCCTGGGGCGTGTCCATGTAGCGTTCGGTGTACATCACCTCGTACATCCGCCAGTCCATGACCGGGCCGCCGGCCACACCCACCTTGAACACGCCGGGGTGCCGGGTGAGCATGGCCGTGGTCATGTGGCCACCGAAGCTCCAGCCATGCACGCCGATGCGTTCACCATCCACATAGGGCAGTTCCTTCAGGAAGGCCACACCCTGCATTTGATCCTTCACCTCGAGTTCGCCCAGCCGGCGGTGCACCGCTTGTTCGAAGGCCTTGCCGCGGTTGGCGCTGCCATGTCCATCCACCGTCCACACCAGGTAACCGCGCTCCGCGGCCTCCAGCATCCAGAGCGAGGCACCACCGAGGAATGAATTGGTGATGAGCTGCATGTGCGGGCCGTTGTACACATAGATCAGTACCGGGTAGCGCCGTGCGGGGTCGAAGTGGCTCGGTTTGATCAGCCGGGCGTTGAGGTGGTCGCCCTGGGCACCGGGGATGGTCAGGAGTTCGATGGTCCCCCGGGTGACGCCCTCGAGCGGGTCTTTCGAGGTGAGCAGCGTTTTCAGCACCTGGCCGTTCTGGCTGCTGCGCACGACCACTTTGCCCGGTACCGTGGTGCTGCTCCAGGAGTCGATCAACAGGCTGCCATCGTGGCTCAGCTGCCCATGGTGCGTGCCGGGCTCGCTGGTGAGCTTGGTCACCTTGCCGGAACCGATCTCGACCCGGTAGAGGTGGGTCTCGGTGGCCCCGGTGGGCCTGCCGGCTTGGATACGTTCGGTGCCTTCCACGACCACGAAGGTGCCTTTCGGGTCCGTGCCCAGGACTTCCTTCACCGCCCATGGACCTTGGGTGAGCTGTTTCACCGCGCGGTCGGTGGTGCTGTACAGGTACAGGTGGTTCCATCCGTCGCGCTGGCTTTGCCAGAGGTATTGGCCACGCCGTGTCTTCAGGAATTGCGCGGGGTGCTGTGGCTCCAGGTACACGGGGTCGTGCTCCTGCACCAAGGTGGCCGTGGCCTGCCCGCTATGCACATCGTAGGCCACCATGCGCAGGTTCTCGGTGGCGCGGTCCAGGTGCACCACGTGGATCCGTTGTTCGTCCGGGGCCCAGGCGAGGTTGGTGAGGTACTGGTCCGCCGGTGTGCCGGTGCGAAGGAAGGTGGTGGTGCCGCGGCGCAGGTCGTACACCCCAATGGTGACCTGGTGGCTGCTGTCGCCGGCCATGGGGTAGCGGATCTTGTCGAAGGTGCTGGGCTTGGTGCTGATGTCCTCCAGGTAGTAAGGTGTCACCATGCGTTCATCCATCCGGTAGAATGCGAGCAGGTTGCCATCCGGCGACCAGAAGGTGCCTTTGGTGACGCCGTATTCCTGGCGGTGCACGCTCTGGCCGTTCACGATGCCATCCGTGCCGTCGCGGGTCACACGCACGGGCTCCGCTGTGCCGGGCTGTTGGATGTACAGGTCGTTCCCGATGGTGAAGGCGATGGCTCCCGAGGGGTGGAAGTCCTCGTGGTTGGCATCGGCCGGTAGCGCAGTGGCCTGGGTGGCCTTGGCGCCGAGCGTGTGTACATGGAACCGCCCGTTGTGGTGGAACCTGAACCGGTCCGGGCCGAGCCAGGTGAGCGGTGGAATGCCCTTGAGCTTCACCGTGTCGCTGAGTGCGGCGTTCAAGGTGGCGAGGTCGAGGATCGGCCGATCGAGGCTCTTGCCCGGGCCGCCGGTCATGAGCTGGTCGCCCTTCACGTAGCTGAACGCCGTGGTGCCTTCGATCCATTGCAGGCCGCGGAGGCGTTCCGGGGCATGGTCCGTACCGGCTTTCAAGATGGCGTCGCGCAGGCTCAGGGTGATCTGTGCAGGTGCATTGTTCAGGAGCACGCAGCAAAGCAGGAGGGCGGTGTGGCGGAGTCTGTTCATGGGTCGGTACGGCGAAGATGGTGATGCGGCACGATCTGGATCATTTTCCCGGCGGTCCGAATTCCGGTGCAAGGAGGAAGCTGCTGTCCGTGAGCGCCTCCAGGAAGCGCACGAGATCATCGCGTTCTCCGCCGTCCAGTTTCACCAGCCCCAGCTTCCAGGCGAACATGTGGTCGTCGAAATTGGGGGCGTCCACGTGCACGCGGTCGGCATAGAAGTCCACCACTTCGCGCAAGGTGGCGAAGCGGCCATCGTGCATGTAGGGTGAGCTGGCGGCGATGTTGCGCAGGGTGGGCGTCTTGAACCGGCCGTTGTGCTCAGGGCGCCCGGTGTATCCCCCCATGCCCAGGTCCACCGGGCGAGGATCAAGGCCGATGTTGGCCACCGTGTGGTCCTGGAAGAGGGGTAGCTCGTGGCAGTCGGAACAATGGGCCTTGCCGAAGAAGAGCTCCTGGCCACGCCGTTGCGCCGGGGTGAGGGCTGTGCTGTCGCAGCCGTAGTGGAAGCGGTCGAAGGG
>SSGN01000224.1 GCA_008016945.1 Flavobacteriales bacterium | reverse complement strand
GGTCGGACCACCTTGGTCTTGGGAGCTTGCTTCTTCGCGCGGCTCGGCTCGGCGATCCTTCGCGCCGGTGCCTTGGTGATCACCTTTTTCGCTGCCGCTTTTTTTACCACCGACTTCTTCACGACTGCCTTCTGCGCTGCGGCCTTCTTTGCCGCAGGCTTGCTTTGAGCGGTCTTGCCGACCACCTTCCGGGGAGCCGTTCGGGTCGCTGGAAGGGCCGCCTTCTTCGCCACTTTCTTTCCCGCCTTCTTCACCACCTTCGTCGCTGTTCTTTTGGCAGCCGTTGTTCTCGCTTGTGGGGCACCTCCCTTTTTCTTCGCGGGCGTGGGCTTGGCCTTCTTCACGGAGGTTCTCCCGGCCGGTTTGGTTGGCTTGCGAGCGGCTTTCACAGGACTTTTCTTCTTGGCCATGGGGTGCTACGGATCAAAATCGTCGTGCACAAGGTAGAGAAAAGCACTACCCAACCAAATCAAGAGTACCTCCCCACCTGTTCGTGCTGCAGAAGGAACCGCTATATTTGCCGCCCCGTTGCCTTGAGCAATGGGCGAACGGCGCGGTAGCTCAGCTGGTTAGAGCGCATGATTCATAATCCTGAGGTCGGGAGTTCAAGTCTCCCCCGCGCTACAAGAAGGGGTTGTCTCACCGAGACAGCCCCTTCGGACTTTTGGACCACCCTGTGGCGGCAGGTCCCGACCATGGCGGCTCTTTGAAGGGCTTGTTCCCGCCAGGTGCACCACCGCCCAGGCGAGGAGGAGCGCTGTTCAAGTGCTGTTCGTCCAGATTGGTCGAATTCCGGACCTATCCGTTGGAATGGCACACGAGCGCTGTATATTCGAAGTATGACCAGTATGAGGCCAACCTCTCGAACTCGCCGATCCCGCGGGAGGGCGATCACTCCGCCGGAGGTGTTCGTGCCCAAACGGGTGGCCCGTGGACGGAAACCTCATACCATGCAACTTCAGTGGTACGATGGTGCCGGAGAGTTGCAGTATGCTGAATTATCGCCAGCCCAGAGTTGGCCTTACCTCCGCGAGGGTTGTTAGCGCGCATCTCCGATCGCTTTCAGGAACGAGCGAAGGGTGTTTTTCGCCTACGCCTGGCGGAGGGACCGCACAGGAGCGGCTGGTTCAGGGTCCTCCAAGGGCATTTTCGCCGTGGCCGCTTGGTGCTGCTGGGCATGCTCCTGGCGTGCAGCTGTGGAAATGCGCCCGATACCACGGCCGATGCGGCCGCGATCAAAGAGGTGCTCGCCATGCAAGAACGGGCCTGGGATCAGGGGGACATCACGCAGTTCATGTCCGGTTACGCTGCCGAGGTCTGCTTCATTGGGCGGCGAGGGCGAACGTGTGGTAGGGAGGCCGTGGCACGGAACTACCAGAAGAACTATCCGAATAAGGCCGCCATGGGCGACCTGCGCTTCGAGATCACCGAACTCCGGCCAGCGGGTGAAGGCTTTGCCTGGATGACCGGGAATTGGGAGCTCGTGCGTACCACGGACACGCTTGGTGGTGGCTTCTCCTTGCTCTGGCAGAAGGGAACGGAGGGTTGGCGCATCTTGCGCGACCATACCTATTGAGGCCCTGATCCTCCATGGCCATGGACCGCTTGGTCGGTCTGAGGGGCGAATGCCGCGCGGAGTGTGAGCATCCCCCAACAGGCGCTACCTTGCAGCACTATCGTGGCGATAACGCTCACCCTGATCCTCCTGGCGGCGACCGTACTGGTGTCCATCGCGGCATTCCAGGATCGCAGGGTGTTCGAGGCCCTGCTCTTCAGCCCATACGCTGTACAGCACCGGGGCCAGTGGTACCGTACGTTCACACACGGGTTCGTCCATGCCGATACCATGCACCTGGTGGTGAACATGTTCGTGCTCTGGTCGTTCGGTAGCAGCGTGGAGGCGCTGTATCCGCTGCTCTCGCCATTGCCTGGCGGGGTGGTCTTCCTGGTGCTCTACTTCGGAGGCATGCTCTTCGCCACCATCCCCGGCATGGCCAAGCATCGCCACGATCCAAGCTACCGGTCCGTGGGGGCCAGTGGTGCGGTATCGGCCGTGCTCTTCGCCCAGATCGTGATGTTGCCCACACAGAAGGTGTCCCTGTACTTCATCCAGGAATTACCTGCATGGCTCTTCGGTGCGCTCTACCTGGTCTATTCCTATTTCATGGATAAGCGAGGGGAGGATCAGGTGGCGCACGACGCACACTTCTACGGAGCGGTGTTCGGCGTTCTTTTCACCTTCGTTCTGCATCCTCCACTGCTAACCGATCTTGGGGTGTTGGAACGCTCCCTGGGCATCTGAGAACCTATGCGGAAGGGACTGTTTCTGGACCGTGATGGCGTGATCAATCGCGAGCATGGTGCGCATACCGCCCGGCTGGCCGACTTCGAGGTGCTGCCCGGAGTGCCTGAAGCCATTGCGGCGGCTGTTGAAGCCGGTTGGTCCGTGGTGGTGATCACCAACCAGAGCGGGATCGATCTGGGCCTGTACGATCACGCTGCCGTACAGCTCATGCACACCGCCCTGAACGATATCCTCCGGAGCCATCGGGTGGCCTTGACCGATATCTATTACTGTCCGCACCATCCTTCACATGGGAGATGCCTCTGCCGAAAACCAGGAGGCCTGCTGCTTCAGCGTGCGGCGGCCCGGTACGGGATCGACCTTTCCCGTTCCGTGATGATCGGCGATCGCCAACGCGATGTGGAGGCGGCGGCAGCGGTGGGGGCCAACGGTATCCTCGTGTCATCGAATACCTCTTTGATGGATACCTTGCGGGCCAACGCTCTGGTATGAAGGACCTGGTGAACCTCAACGGTGTGCTGGTGCCCGGCGACGGTCCGGTGATCCCGTTGAAGAACCGGGGATTCCATTATGGCGATGGCCTCTTCGAGAGCATGCGCGTGGTGGAGGGCCGCGCCTGTTTCACCGATGCGCATTGGGCAAGGATGGTCACCGGTGCGGCATTGCTGCGGATCGGGCTCCCGAAGAACCTGGATCGCACCGCATTCGACAGGTACATCGACGAACTGGTGAAACGCACGGGCATCGTGAACGGTCGCTGTAGGTTCACCCTCTTCCGCACCGGCGATGGTTTCTACAGACCTACCAGCAACGAGGGTGGTTTCGCCTTCGAGCTTTCTCCGCTGACGGAGCCTACCTATACCCTGAATACCCAGGGGTTGCTGGTGGATATCTGGCCTGGAATGCGGAAACCCGTCAACGACCTGGCCCGGCACAAGACCCTCAATTGCCAGCTCTACGTGATGGGGTCGCTTTGGGCACAGGAGCATGGCCTGGATGATTGCATGCTTCAGAACGACCGGGGGAATATCATCGAGAGCAGTTCGGGCAATTTGTTCATCGTGAGCAATGGGGTCCTGTACACCCCCTCGCTCAGCGATGGCTGCGTGGGTGGGGTGATGCGTGCGCAGGTGATCAACCTGGCGCTTGCGAATGGTATCAAGGTGTACGAGTGCTCACTCAACCCACAGAACCTCCTGGCGGCCGATGAACTCTTCTTCACCAATGCGGTGCAAGGGGTGCAGTGGGCGGGCGTCTACCGGACCAAACGCTATGCCCACCGGCTGGCCGGTGTGATCACCGGGCTGCTGGTGGAGGCCACCCGTGTCAGTTCAGTGTAGGGTCTTCCGGAAAGTTCGCCAACGGCGCGAAGGGGCGCCCCATGTCGCGCAAGCTGGCGGCCCACAGGTCACTCGCATCCACGGCCATGATCCGTTGTTTCGTGGCTTCGGCCACCAGCCATGACCGCTCTTTCAGCTCCCTGTTCAGTTGGTCCTTGCCCCAGCCTGAGTAGCCTACGAAGAAGCGGACATGCCGGGTGAGTTCCGGAGCGGCCGCAAGCAGGTCGCGCATCTGTTCGAAATCACCACCGATGTACACCCCATCCACCACCTCTTCGCTGCCCTTCAACCGCGATCCCAAGGTATGCAGGTAGTACAGGTTGCTGCTTTGTACCGGGCCTCCGATCCCCACAGGAGCGCTCAAGGGAGGTAGGTTCTCCAAAAGGTCATTCACCCCCATGTCCGTCATCCGGTTCAATACGAATCCGAATGAACCCTCGCTGTCGTGGTCGCATAGCAGCACCACGGTACGTCGAAAGTAGGCGTCGGGTAGGTAAGGCTCGCTGATCAGCAACCGGCCGCGCGAGGGGGCCAGCGTACTTTCAGGGTCCAGTTCCAAAGGGTCGTTCGACATTGGTGAGGGGGAAGGTACTCAGCTTTGTCGATCCACGGGAAGGAGACCCCAGGGCGGTCAGGTCTACTTTCCTGTGGATGGGTTCACGCAGAGGCGTAGGGAACGTAGGGAAGAGTGCTTGTCGATCCGCCTTTGACGTACGGACCTGTTCTGTGTTCCGTGGACCTCTTTGTGGAACGTTCCTCACCCCGGCATATAGGGAAGCCCAATACGGCGGGACTTCAAGATGCGATAGCCCGGAAGGAGATCCTGCCTCGTGTGCCGAAGGAACCATGAACGGGGTAAATTCGCGGCATACAACGCAACGCGCATGGCCACCCCGCTGAACCATCGTCTCGATTATGCGAAACTGAGCCTTACCGAGGAGGAGGCAGGCAATGATCCGATCGCCCTCTTTGCGCGGTGGATGACCGCGGCCCAGGAGAGCGGAGTGGAAGAACCGCATGCAATGACCCTGGCCACCGCAGGCAGTCTCACGATCAGTTGTCGGGTGGTGCTACTGCGGTCGTTCGATGCCCGTGGCTTCGTGTTCTATACCAACTACAACAGCCGCAAGGCCATGGATCTGGAGCGTGATCCACGGGCGGCACTTAATTTCTACTGGCCTCAGCTCGAACAGCAGGTCCGTATCGAAGGGAAGGCCGAACCCGTTACGGCCGAGGAGTCCGACGCCTACTTCGCTTCGCGACCGTTGGAAAGCCGGATCGGTGCGTGGTCCAGTGATCAGAGCCGGACCGTGGAGGGGCGCGCTCAGCTGGATGAACGGTTTGAACGATGGCAGGCGCGCTTCGCCGATGGAGAGGTGCCACGTCCGCTGCATTGGGGGGGCTACCGTGTACGGCCACAACGTATCGAGTTCTGGCAAGGGCGCCCCAATCGCCTCCACGACCGCATCGCCTTCGAACATTTCACGGATGGTACCTGGGCGCGAATGCGCCTTCAGCCATAGATCTCCCTGCCGTGTGCCGGATGTACTTGTTGTGGCCGGTGCACAAGCGGTTCCGTGCCCTGTTGGTATGGCTGTAGCGCTTGTATGAATGCGAAAACCCCGGCATGGCCGAGGTTCTCAAGCGTGTGGCCGAACAAGGGTCAGTCCTTCTTCGGTGCGGCTTTCTTCGGTGCAGCCTTCTTCGCAGCGGCTTTTTTCGGTGCCGCTTTCTTCGCAGCCTTCTTCGCCGCTTTCTTCGGTGCTGCTTGCTCCGCGCCAGCCTTCTTCGCGGCTACGCGCGCACGACGCTTGGAAGGACGGCTCTTACCGGCACTGCCGATAGTGCGCTTGCCTTTCTTCGTCTTCTTGTCACCTTTTCCCATTGTCTGGTTTGTTAAGGGTTTGGCCAAAATTACCGGAGCGTTGCTACGCGAAGCGGATGCACCTTGTTCCAATTCCCAACCTGGATATGTGGACAACCAAGGCGCCTTGACAGGCCCGGTATCCAAGTGGTACGGTGCGATCAAGTTCCGTATGGATGGTCTTCTGGAGCTTCGCGGCTTTGGCCATTTCGCACAAAGGCGCAGGTCGAGGATGCGAAGGTTTTTTCGCAGGACGATACGGCAGGGTCGTTGCATGACCGGTGCTACGGAACGAACACGACGGAGGAGTCATGCGGAAGAAGCCCGAGTGGATCCGCCTGCGCCGTAGTGCGAAATGGTGTTACACTTCCGGGGCGTTGCTAGGTGGCCAGGAAGGCGGTTCGGTATTACCTTTTTTCGAAGCGCACGATGGGCATCCGGCGATGGAACAGGTTGTGCCGGACCGCGGCATCGCAGGCCTACAGGGACAGCCCTTGGATCAGTGCCCGGTCCGGGTCAACACCTGGGCATAACGCCACTTGGTACCGTCCCCCGGCTCACGCTTCGGTACTCATCCCTTGGTCCAGGAGGCCGCACAATCATGGGGGCACTGTGTTGGTGATCGAACCGGGCCATGCTCTGCTCGTGCGGTAGGGGCCACGAATGATACGAGCCAGGTTGTGTGGCTACTCGCACGCGCGTTCTTCCGCATCGCGTCGCAAGCGCTCCTCCAGGTGCGATGCGCTGTGCACCATCTTCCGGGCCCATGATAGTTTCAGGGCGAGAAGCGCTTCATCATCGAGCTGCCAACGGACATCGCTGTTGCGCAAACGCTGTGTCACGGTGTACAAGGTGATCGCGGCGCTCACCGAGATGTTGAAGCTCTCGGTGAATCCGAACATCGGGATCCTGAGGTGTTCGTCGGCGGCGTTCATCAAGTCATCGCTAAGGCCCGTGAGTTCCGTACCGAAGCAGAAGGCCATGGGACGGTCCAGGTCGATGCTTTCCGGTGTGATGTGCTCGCTCCGGGGGGAGGTGGCCACCACCCGATACCCCTTTTTTTTCAAGGCCTCCACACACGCCAGGGTGTTGTTGGCATGGCCGCGATAGCGATGCACATCAACCCATTTCGAGGAGCCGAGGGTCACGTCGGGGTTCAGCTGGTACGCGTTGCGGTTCTCGATCACATAGATGTCCTGAAGTCCCACCAGGTCGCTTGTCCGGACCACCGCGCTTGCGTTCTGGGACTGGTAGATGTCCTCCAGTACCACGGTCACATGGCGCGTCCGCAGGGGCGCCATACGCTCGAACAAGTCCCGCTTGTTGGGAGAGATGAACTGGGTGAGTTGGGTGTACAGCTCTTGGTCGGTCATGGTCCGGAGATGCAAAAGAAGGACTTCTCACACGTCCTTCCGATACGATCCGGACATCCAATTCCGGCCGAACGGCCTAGGTTCTCAACAAACCCTTATGTCGAGGTTCTTCGAGGCACGCAATAGGCCCGTGGGTCGCTTGGTGGCGACCAGGTTGGTGCACCACCTAAAAAAGAAAGTCCCCCGCGTTCGCGGAGGACTTTCACGAAGTAGCGTGGTCGCTTACTTCACTTTGGCTTGCAGGTCTGCGCCGGCTTTGAATTTCACCACCTTCTTGGCAGCGATCTTGATCTCTTTGCCGGTTTGTGGGTTGCGGCCTTTGCGAGCAGCACGCTTGGTGATGCTGAAGGTGCCGAAGCCTACGAGGGCAACGCGCTCACCTTTCTTCAGCGCCTTGGTGGTGCTGGTCACGAAGGCGTCGAGAGCACGCTTCGCATCGGCTTTGGAGATCTTCGCATCGGCGGCGATCGCCTCGATCATGCTGGCTTTGTTCAAGCTCATTGGGATGGGTGTTGAGTTTGTTGTTGTTTGTGAACTCGCAGCAAATGTATCCTGTGGTCCGCGTCTGTCAACGGTTTCAGGCGGTTGGTGCGAAGAATGTTGAAAACATTGGGGCTTTGTTGATAAGTGCTCCTGTATCCCGCCTGTACCAAGGGTTTCAGGGATTCGACGGTTGCTCGCTTCTTAATTGTTGGGTCAACGGCTAATGGCATTTGAACATCCGATCCCAACCGATCCACTGGCTCATTTTCCTGGGCCTTCTCTGAGAGACCTTTTCCGTGGGGCCAGCCCTCGGCAGCTTCGCTCCCTGCGGTCTACGCCTTCGGCCTTGCAACAAGACCCGCGTATCGGCCTGAGAAAAATGGCCGCGCATCTTCTTGCCGCTCTTGAATGTCCAATTGGTAGAATAGGCCTGTTCGCGCTCACTGGCCGTTGCAACATCGCGTCCTTAGCTGAGCCTGCTGCCGGCCAGGTGGCGTGTTCCTCGAAGGAATTCGGCGGCAAGCATGCGCTTGCGACCCTCGGCTTGCAACTCGATGATCTCCAACGCTCGGTCGGTGCAACAGACATACAGTCGTTCAGCTTCGGCGTACATCGTTCCGCATGCGTATCGCGCTGGCCGGTCGGTGATCGCGGTGCGTAGGAGTTTCAGATCCTGTGGGTGGCCGGCACCGTCCGTCCAGGTACACCTCGCGCCCGGGTGGGGGCTCAGGCCGCGCACATGATCGTGTATCGCTTTTGCCTGGCGGTCGAACCCGACGTGCATGTTGGCGTTGTTCAGCTTGGGGGCCAAGGGGGGAGGGCAGGCCGGATCGATGTGTTGCGGTGTGGCGTGTATGGTCCCGGCGAAGAGTCCTTGTACGGTGCGTACCATCAGCCCGGCGCCGATCAGCATCAACCGGTCATGCACATCACCGGCCGTTTCATTCGTGCCGATGGGGGTGCTTTCCTGAAGGAGCAGGTCGCCGGTATCGATCTCGTGTCGAAGCCGGAAGGTGGTGACCCCGGTCCGTTCCTCTCCGTTGATCACGGCCCAGTTGATCGGTGCGGCACCGCGGTAGGCGGGTAGTAGGGAGCCGTGAAGGTTCACGGTGCCCAATGCGGGCCTGGCCCACACCGTTTCTGGCAGCATTCGAAAGGCCACCACCACGTACAAGGCGGCATCGAACCTGTCCAGTTCTGCGAGGAACGCGGGGTCTTTCAGCTTTTCCGGTTGAAGAACGGGTAGCCCCAGTTCCAACGCCCGTTCCTTCACCGCTGATCCACGGATCTGGCGCCCACGCCCGGCGGGGCGATCCGGAGCCGTCACCACCGCACAGACCTCAAGTCCGGCGGTTACCATGGCATTGAGGGTGGCCACCGCGAAATCCGGGGTGCCAAGGAAGAGTATGCGCTGGTTCATCGTCGTTATCGAAGGTGCGAAGGTGCGATCCTGAACCGATAGGGCAACAACGCATCCGAACCGGCGTAGTCCACGCCGATGCGCGGGCCTGTGAGGATGTGTGCCGTCGGGGCTTTCACACCATGGTCCGCGATCCAGATGCGCGGCCCGCTCAGGCTTTGGCCATTGTGCCGGGTCCGGATGCCCAATGCCTGCGTCAATGTTCCCGGACCGCCGGTGGTGAGCTTCTTACCACCCCTGCGATGCTGCATCACCGCAAGGCCATCGGCCGGATGGATGGCCCGGATCAGCACCGCTTCCGGCACTCCCTGCGCACCGACCACCACATTGAATAAGTGATGAACTCCATAGCACAGGTACACATACGCCACGCCACCAGCGGCGTACATCATTTCATTGCGAGGTGTTCTACGCCCGCCGAACGCATGGGACGCCCGGTCGGTCACTCCCATGTACGCTTCGGTCTCGATGATGAGACCGCCCGTGCGTTCACCGCCGATCTCGGTCATCAGCGTTCGGCCAAGTAAAGCGCGTGCGGCCCCCAGTGCATCATGCTCGTGATAGAACGCCGCTGGAAGGATCATTGTTCCGGGGAGCTCTCGTCCTTGTCCCACCGTTGTCGCTGCTGCTCGGGGAGCGACCGGCCGAGTGGCTCGCTCACCACGGTGTTCGCGTTCGCGGATGGCCGATAGGCGTTGCGGGCACGGCAAATATCACAAGTTCCGCAATCCTTCTCCATGGTTTCGCCGAAGTATCGAATGAGCCGCCGCGCACGGCACTCGTCCGTTTCCTCCACGTATTGGATCAGGGCTTTCAGACGTGCTTCCGCGCGTTGTTTGCGCAAGGCCAGGGCCGTGGGGTCCAGCGTTAGGCGCTGCGCATCGAGGCGGTGCGTGAGCAACGTTGCGGAGGGGGCATTGCTGCGTTGTTTGTACGAGATCACGCGTTGATGGGCCAGTTCCTTCAGCCGTTTGATCACCGTCTCCACCTGCCATTCCAGGGTCTTCGCCAGCCTTCGTTCATCAACGACCACCGGTTCCTCGAATAGTCCACCATAGGTGCGGAGCAGCGCCTCGAGGAGCGGGCCATGGCGGCTGTCGTTCACCCGTTTGCCGTAGACGAGGCCATGGTCGGCGATGATGAGCACACGTGATGGGCTGTGCACGCCGTCCGATAGCGCCAGTTTCCCATCGAGTTCCAGGGCTTTGAGGGCATGGGCCACCACTACGGGAGCGAGTCCGGTGCGCCCGGCCAGCACGCTGTTCTCCACGGCATAGGTCTCCAGCAGTCCAGCGCCCATGGCGATGCCATGGATGTCCGCGAAGGCTTGGTATACGCTGCGTACGTCGTGCAGGCTCGGAAAGGAAGAGGATAACCGTTCCTCCAGTTTCTGGCGGTCGCCGGGGGCGTTGAGCAGCACGGCAAAAGATCGTTCTCCATCGCGACCCGCCCGCCCGGCCTCCTGGTAGTAGCTCTCCAGATCGGGGGGGGGCTCCAGGTGGATCACCACCCGCACATCGGCTTTGTCGATCCCCATGCCAAAGGCATTGGTGGCCACCATGCACCGCAAGGTGCCATCGGTCCATGCCTGTTGGATCCGGTCGCGCTCTTCGGCGGGTAGGCCGGCATGGTAGGCGGCGGCCTCGATGCCGTGCTGCTGTAAGAATGTTGCCATGCGCATGGTGCTCCGGCGATCCCGTACATAAACGATGGCTGTGCCTGGTATCCGGGTCAACACCCGTAGCATCCGGCCTTGCTTGTCCTCGCCGTGGCTTATCCAGAGCGCGAGCTCGGGGCGTTGGAAGGTGCCTCTGATCAGATTTGGAGCCTTGAAGGCGAGCCGCTCCATGATGTCGTTCGCCACTTCGGTGGTGGCCGAGGCGGTGAGCGCCAGCACGGGGACTTCGGGGCGTAACTCGCGCACCTTGGCGATGCGTAGGTAGGCCGGGCGGAAATCGTAACCCCATTGCGAGATGCAGTGGGCCTCGTCCACGGCGATCATCCCCAGCGGCAGTCGCGGCAACCGCGCGAGGAACAGCTCCGACGCCAGCCGTTCGGGCGAGACATAGAGGAAGGCGTATTTGCCCAGTGCGGCGTTCTCCAATGCATTGTCTATCTCCGAAGTGGTCATCGTGGAGATGATCGCACGGGCTGGTACACCAAGTCGTTTCAACCGGAGCACCTGGTCCTTCATTAGAGCGATCAAGGGCGATACCACCAAGCAGAGCTTGCCCATGGCCAGCGCGGGCACCTGGAAACACAGGCTTTTTCCTCCTCCGGTGGGCAGCAGCGCCAGGGTGTCGGTGCCCGCCAAGGCCGCGCGAATGATCGCTTCCTGTTGCGGCCGGAACGCCGGATAGCCCCATACGCGGCGTAATACCGCATGGATGTCCTCGGTCGGTTGCGGGGCGGTGGACATGGAGTGTGGTCGGCTTGGGGACTTCACGGTGCCAATGGGCTACAGGGGACCTTCATATACTCTGCTCCGGAGTTTCGGCATGACACTCCCGTTCGCCCGGACATCGTTGCTCTTCAGTCAGATACTTCGTTAAGTATCTTCGCTTCGTCGCGCTTCGTCTGGCCGAACTGGAGCGCCAGGTGACATCCGTTCGGAGTTTTTTAAGGTCCCCTACATTTGTTCCTGCACCTTTAACGCATCGTTTGGATGATCACGACCGGGCAAAAGATAGCGACACAGCGTGTGGAGCGTTCACGGCTGCATGACACCGACCTGAATAATATCAAGTTCGGCAGGGTGTTCAGCGATCATATGGTGGTGATGGACTTCGAGGGAGGGGCGTGGAAGGCGCCTACCATCGTGCCCTTCGCCGATCTGGAATTAAGTCCTGCGGCCTTGGTGCTGCATTACAGCCAGACCATCTTCGAAGGGCTGAAAGCGTACCGTACGGCCGAAGGCCAGGTGAACCTGTTCCGACCACAAGCCAATATCGCGCGGATGAACCGCAGTGCCAGGCGCATGTGCATGCCCGAAGTCCCCGAGGATGTGTTCCTCGATGCGCTTGTACAACTGGTGCGGTTGGATAAGGCGTGGTTGCCTGAAGGGGAGGACGCGGCACTGTACATCAGGCCGTTCCTTTTCGCCAGCGACGAGTATATCGGGGTGAAACCCAGTGACAACTATAAGTTCATCATCTTCACCTGTCCGGTACGCGGCTACTACAACGAACCGGTGCGCGTGAAGATCGAGACCACCTACAGCCGTGCATTCCCCGGTGGTACGGGCGAGGCCAAGTGCGGAGGGAACTACGCCGGTGCGCTGTACCCAGCGCGCCTGGGGCAGGACCAGGGTTACCACCAGCTCCTCTGGACCGATGGGCTCACCCACCAGTACATCGAGGAGAGCGGTACCATGAATGTGTTCTTCAACATCGAGGGTACCCTGATCACGCCGGCGTTGGACGGGAATATCCTGCATGGGGTGACCCGCGACAGCATCCTGCGCATCGCCCGCGACGAAGGTATCCGGGTGGAAGAACGCCGGGTGAGCGTGGAAGAAGTGGTGAGCGCCGCACGCAACGGCCGACTGCGCTCCGCATTCGGTGCTGGTACGGCGGCCACCATCGCCAACATCGCATCCATCGCCTACGGCGACGAAGAGTTCGAACTACCCGAGGTGGCCGTGCGCAAGCTGGCCAACCATGTGGGCAAACGGCTCAACGACATTCGTCGTGGCATCACACCGGATCCGTACGGCTGGTTGGTGCCGGTGGGCTGATCCTGTTCGGCTACGGACTGCTGCGGTTGGCGACATCCGGGTCCCGTTGGCGTGTGCGTTCTCTGCTCCTTGATCGCGCAGCGCGCATGCTGAGCTCGCACCACAGTGGACCGTTCCAACGCCATGTCGCTCGTCCACTGTACGGAGCGCGGTCGGCCACGCTGATCGGTGGCACGTCCAGGCCGGACAGGCTGCAAACATGGATGATCCCGACCAGTTGAGTATGGCGATGCCCACCAGGATGCCTCCCACCATCGTTACTCCGAAACAATGTCCGGTGGCGTGCGATCCGAGGTAGGCGAACCGTTGTGCGGGCCTATCGGCAGCCAAAGCGTTGTGGTTCGCACGATGGGACGGTGATCGGCCGTGCTGGAAGGTGTCCGCACAGCAGAGCGTGGTACCGCTTG
>SSGN01000118.1 GCA_008016945.1 Flavobacteriales bacterium | reverse complement strand
TTGTGAACGGCGCTGCCTTGCGCCGTTCACAACAATCCCTGATGGCTGACGACACTCTGATGACTCGCAACCCCACTGCACCCAAGATCTCGCTTACACGTCGACGCCTGCTGATCGGTTCCAGCGCACTCGCTGTGACCGCGATTGGCGTCGGCGTACAGCGCCTGCACCATGTCGACCCGAACGACCGCGACCTGCGCTTTGCCAGCCTCGACGCAGCGAAAGTCGAGCTGCAACGTCTGGCAACCGCCGCCACGCGCAAGTCTTTCACCGACTGGGAGTGGGCACCGACGCTCGTGCATTGCGCGCAGAGCATCGAGTACTCGATACAAGGCTTCCCACAACCGAAGTCCGCGCTGTTCCAGCACACGGTGGGCGCTGCCGCCTTCGCCGTCTTCGCCTGGCAGGGCCGCATGCATCACAGCCTCGCCGAACCCATCCCCGGCGCACCGCCACTGCCCGACGACAACCGCAACGCCGACAACGCACTGGCGCGCATCCTTCAAGCCATCGACCAGTTTCAAGCGCATACCGGCCCACTGCAGCCACACTTTGCCTATGGCGCCTTGTCGAAACCCGACTACGAAGCCGCCCACGCGATGCACCTCGCCTCGCACCTCGGCTTTTTTCATACCGAGGCTTGAGCGTAATCGTCCAGTTCGCATCGGAGGCATTAGATATCCGTCCGAGCAAGCTTCATTTGTTGGCATGAGCGTTTGCGCGGCAAGGAGGGCTGCACGTCCAGTGCCGACCAAGGCATTGCGGACACCGCACCAAACAAGGCCCGGCGCATTCATCTCATCGCTCCAGCAGCCCTTTGCCCGCAAGAATCTTGTCGCGACAGGCGTGAATTCGACTGAGACGTGTCGCTGACTGTTTTGCTGAAGTCAGGTGCAGGATGTAGCTGCGTTGCCGTCCTGGAGTCAGCCGATCAAATGCTTCTGCAAGCGTCGAGTCGGAATTCAACACCTCGCGCAGCTCGATGGGGAGTTGCATCTCTGCGACCTCCGTCGAGGGTCGCGCACCCGTTTCCGCATAGCCCATCGCCTCACGGAGATAGTCAACAATCGTTGATGCCAAGGCATCAACTTGCGTGTGATCGGTGAAGCGAATCACGTCGGGGTGCCGGGTGTTATCACCTTGCTTCACCAGCACCCGCGCAGGATCCTGCAATAGCGCGGGATTGAAAAAGCGCAAACGGAACTCCGTTCGAAACGCGCCAAGCCCGGCGATATTCCTGCCGGCGTGCATGTAACAGGGGTGCGCCCACTTTACGGTTTCCTGCAGTCCAGCATCGATACACAGGCGGCGCAGTTTCGATAGCCCCTCAGCCCACTGTCGGGTCGCACAATCCGGCGTCGAAAACCGCTCGCATCGTCCGCATCCAGCCGAAAAATAGTCTTCGATATGGCTGATCAAGATGCACCTCCGGGAGCACTTGCCGCGATTGCTGACAAGAACAATGCGCCGTCCAAGCCACCGGTCACTTGAGGCTTCGCCGCTGTTCCATGCACGCCTGTATCAACTGGGTCAGGCGCCGCTCTCTGGTGGCGGGTCGTTTGGCGCTGACCACCCAGTGCAGCATGACATTCCGGTAACTCGCTGAAGCCGCCTGAAAATAGCGCCAAGCGGGCGCGTGATCAGCAAATTGTTTCAGCTCGGCGTCGCTGAGTTGCGCGGGCTGCTGTCGTTCGAACGCATAGACCCCGGTCTTCTCCGCCACGCGCGACTCGAAGGCCAATATGCCGGCAGGCTTCATACGACCCTGCGCAAGTAGCTGTTCCACCTTCGCGACATTGACGTGGCTCCAGTACGAACCGGCCCGGCGTGGCGTAAACCGAATCTGATACGACACTGCATCAATGCGCTTTCGCACGCCGTCGATCCAACCGAAGCACAAGGCCTCATCAACGGATTCCGGCCAGGTCATGCCAGGTAGCCCAGAGCCGATCTTTCGAAAGCCAACCACCAACGCTCGCTCAGTCGCGTGGTTTTCAGCCAGCCAGTGGCGGAACGCCTCAGACGAGGCGAAAAAGACGGCACTCATCGTGTCCAACCTCGCAACATAGGGAACATCGGCTTGGAGAAATCCAAGCAGACCACGCCAGCTAAGGCGAATCCCGAGATGTCGTTACCAAGTCATCGCTTGCAACAGGTAGATGTTTCCTCCCGCCTGCACCGTGGTCAATCCGCCCTGAACGCGCCAACCGGCGTCGATCAACGGATTAACCTGCGATTCCAGACCTTCGGCCGCCTTGGGCAGATCCCGGTTGATGATTGACATAATGCCCTGAACCAAGACCTTGTATTCACTCATAACTCGGCTCCGACGCGGGATCAGACTGACCCGCACGGCTTAGAGCACTGGACGATGACCGCTCAAGGGTCCGGTTCCATCCCTACCACTCGATCATGCCGCCTGAAGTTGCCCTAATCCCGCTTCGCCTCACGGGCCGCGCGCATGGCGGCGAGGAACGGCGTGTAGTCGGCGTAGTCGCGGTGTTCTTCGACATGACCGTCGACGACCCGCAGCACCGTCATGAACGGCATGCCCGCCGTGACCGCTTGCTTTCCGTCACCCAGTTCCAAGGTCCAGTCCAGCTCGCCTTCGTAGATCGCGTGATCACCCGCGACAAAGGCGCGCAGCGGGCGAAACGCCATTTGCGTGATCGCGGCGTAGCCTTCGCGGAAGTTCTTCATCGTTGCGGCCTTGCCTTCAAACTCGACCGGGCCGAAAACCAGCGTCGCGGTGGGATCGGCAAATCCGCCGGAATCGGCCAAGTAGCCTTCCAAGCGATCCCAATCTCGCGCGATGTACGCGGCAAAGTACGGATCGGTCACCGCACGGGTCTCTGTGCTGACTTGGCTGAAGCTGGGCTTATCTTGCGCACCGACGGGTGCCGCCAACACGAGGCCACTGAAGACGACAAACAGCACACGATGGAATTTCACGCAGATGCCTCCTCTGGCTGGCCGCCAAAGCCTCGACGGCGATGAGATCAATCACCCCGCAACTGTCATCGAGGCCAGGAACGGCGACAAACGCCGAAAGTCAGGCTGTCCTTTGGCATCCACATCAACGCAGACGCGCGTTTCCGCGATCACCGCACCATCACCCGCAACAACCCCTGACCAAAGTCGGGATCCAGTAGTGGCACACCCCCACGCATTTCTGCAGCGCATAACGGGCGTCCTCAAACAAACCGACAAGCCTGTCGCAACGCCCTGATGCACCAAACGCCCCGAGTGAACCTATGAGCTACCAAATGGTTGTCATGGTTTGCCTTGTCATTGGCTCTTGCTTGCTGTTGAATTCTAGGGCGACTTTTGCGACCACTTCAGAACAGTCCCCATCGCAGTAACCATCCTGACCCGCAAGGAAACCGCTCGTGCGAATTGAATCCCTGCGCCTTCAGAACTTTCGCGGCTACGTGGACCGAGAGGTCACGCTGCACCCGCAGTTCAATCTGGTGATTGGTGAAAACGGCAGCGGCAAGACATCTTTCCTTGAGGCCGCAGCAGTGGCCATCGGCTCGTGGCTGCTGGGTTTTCGTGGTCACGACTCACGCAACATCTGGGACCGCGATGTTCGCCACGTGCTGGATTTCGTGGAGAAGCGCTATCGCGAGCTGCCACAGTACCCGGTGAGCGTCACAGCGACAGCGAAGTTGCACATCGCACGGGTCGGGCGGAATTCGCCTGAAGAGGAAATTACCTACTTGGCGCCAACCAGCAAAGACAGGCCAAATCCCTACGAGGCGCCGGTGCGATGGGAACGCTCGATGGAAGGCCTAGGCGGCAGAACAACGCGCGGTGGTGCCGCCGCGCTAAAGAAATGGGCAGAGAAGATGGCAAACTCAGTCATGAAACAAGAGCCGCTGGTGTTGCCGCTGGTCCGCTACTTCGGAGCGGGCAGGTTGTGGGAGTCGGTGCGCGACACATCGGGCAAGGCACTGAGCAAGCACAAGGGCAAGCAGCCGGCCGAGTTGGCTGAAGACGCCGACGATCTTGAAAAAGCGCTGCATGACTTTGATCGCCTGTCCGAGCCGTTCTTTGGCTACCGGATGAGTGTGGACAAGCGTTGCAACCCCAACGACCTGATTCGTTGGATGGGTGTCGAACGGCGCAACGAACTGGACGAAGAAGACTCGTCGCCCGCACTGCGGCTGGTCTATCAGGCCATAGAGGCCATGCTTCCGGAGATTGCCTCTGCCCGTTACAGCACCAAGCTGCGAACCCTGGTGCTGAAGTACCGGAGCGGCGAACTACACACCTTCAACGAGCTGAGCGACGGCTATCGCAACGTCGTGGCCATCGCCGCAGATTTGGCCATCAAGGCCGCCATGCTGAATCCGCAGCTGGGCGATCGAGCTTTGGAGCTGACCCCAGGTGTCGTGCTGATCGACGAGCTGGATTTGCACCTGCATCCGAAGTGGCAGCGCCGGGTGATCGGCGACTTGCGGCGAACATTTCCGATGCTGCAGTTCATTTGCACGACCCATTCGCCGTTCTTGATTCAGTCGCTGCGCAGTGGCGAGGAACTCATCGTGCTTGATGGACAGCCCACTTCCAACCTCGGACAGATGCCAGTCGAGGAGATTGCGCACGGCATCATGGGTGTCGCGAACACAGAAGTCAGCGAGGAGTACGACGCCATGAGGCAGGTGGCGACGCACTACCTGGAAACGCTCGAACTTGCCGCGCTGGCACCAAGCGATAAGCAAGAGGCCTTCAAGGAGCGGTTGGCCCAAGCAATTGCCCCCTATGCGCACAACCCCGCCTACCAAGCTTTTTTGGAACTCAAACGCGCAGCGAAGCTGGGGGAGTGAGGCATGCGGCCCGTACGACGTGGCGATTCGCCGCAGGCAACAGACTTTGCTGACTACACGGCCGCCAAGCCATTCCTCGTTTCACGGCTCGGGCACTTCTGCAGTTACTGCGAGCGCCGTGTAGCCACTAACTTGGCGGTTGAACACGTTCAGCCCAAGGGCCTGCCGGCCTATGCAGCGCTTGCGGGTCGCTGGGAGAACTTCCTGCTGGGTTGCGTCAATTGCAATTCAACCAAAGGGGACCGCAACGTCGTCTTCGTTGACACCTTGATGCCGGATCGGGATAACACAGCTGTTGCCTTCGACTATCTGGCGGACGGAAGCGTCAGGACGTCGGCGTCGCTTACGCCTGCACAACAGGCAATCTCCAATGCCTTGCTGACGCTGGTTGGGCTGGATAACCCAATTTCCACCTACGTTGACGAGAACGGTAAGCAGGTTGCCCTTGATCGTGTTGCCCAACGATTGGAGGTGTGGGGCATCGCCCAAGAAGCGCTGCGGGACGTTGTCGCCAATCCCGGCATAGATGCCGTCAAGCGCCAAGTGGTCAATGCCGCTCTTGGTCACGGGTTTTTCAGCATCTGGATGATTGTCTTTGCCGCCGATGCCGACATGCGGCGGCGGCTGATCGACGCTTTCCCCGGCACAAATGGCAGTGGTTGCTTTGACCCGATATACGGGCTTCCAGTCCAGCCAGCGCCAAACCCCGACCACCTTGCAGACGGAGGCAAGCTGTAAGTCCGCACGGCACAATGGACCAAAACCCAGTACTGACACCGAGCCCGCAATCAACGCATGCCAGAAGACCACCGACCTGCAACCACGTGATAGGCATCAGACCAATGTTCACTCACGCCATGCATGAGACAAACGCACCTACCAGCGTCGGACCACCTCGGTTTGTCACTTCAAGTCGGCGCAAGAGGTATTCGCCGATGACAAACTTGATGGTTCGTGCAGTGAGTAAACAAGCGTCAAGCACCCATCGGAAAGCTCGACATTGCGTCGGAAACTATCGACGAGTAGTCGACTTCACCGCCTTGACAGCGAATCAGCGTTTCGCCAAGCGAGCAAACTAACGCGTTGCCTGGCACCCTACTCCCAATGCCGCAGCATCAATCGCAGTCGGGGTTCGCCGCGCCATTCGTCGATTTCGAGTTGGTAGGCGGCGCGGAATTGCTTGGGTGGGGTTTCGCCCTTGTAGGCGTTGAAGAAGATGGCTTCGACGGGGTGGCGTTCGGGTAGCAGGCGCAGGCTCAGGCGCAGGTGGCGTTCGGCCATCACGGACCAGCGTTCGAGTTCGAATTCGTTGTCGAACAGCGGTTCGGGAAAGGCTTGTCCCCAAGGGCCGCCGGCGCGCAGGGCTTCGGCTTGGTTCAGACTGATGTCTTCGGCGCGCAGTGGGCCGTCGGTCCAGATGGTGGCTTGCAGCTGTTCTGGGCTGAGCCATTCGCTGGCGAGCTGCTCGAAGGCCTTGACGAGTTCGGGCAGGCGTTCGCCGTCCACGCTGAGGCCTGCGGCCATGGCGTGGCCGCCGTAGCGTTTCAGCAGGCCGGGATGGCGGGTGTCGAGGGCGACCAGACAGTCGCGCAGGTGAAAGCTGGGAATCGAACGGCCCGAGCCTTTCCATTCGCCGCTGCCGTCTTCGGCGGGCGCGCAGGCGATGATCGGGCGATGCAGGCGTTCCTTGAGTTTGGAGGCGACCAGTCCGATCACGCCGCTGTGCCAGTCGGCGTCGTGCAGCACCAGTCCCGCCGGTACATGGGCGGCATCGAGACTGGGCAGGCGTGCTTCCAGCAGGGCTTCGGCTTGATCGACCATGGCCTGCTGCAGGTCGCGGCGTTCGTGGTTGATGCTGTTGAGCCGATGCGCGAAGGCGTCGGCGCGGGTCGGGTCGTCGCAGAGCAGGCATTCAATGCCGAGTGCCATGTCTTCCAGTCGGCCAGCGGCATTGATGCGCGGGCCAATGGCAAAGCCCAGATCGGCGGCGGTGGCACGACGCGGATCGCGCCCGGCCGCACGGAACAAGGCCAACACACCGGACTGAGCGCGTTCGTCGCGAATGCGTTGCAGGCCTGCGCGGACCAGGCGGCGGTTATTGGCATCCAGCGCGACCAGATCGGCGACGGTGCCGATGGCGACCAGATCCAGCAGGCAGGACAAGTCCACTTGGCCCTGCGGCGATCCGAGTTCGCGCAGGCGCGCACGCAGGGCGATCAGCAGGTAGAACACCACGCCGACACCGGCCAGCGCTTTGCTGGGAAAGGCGTCGCCGTGCCGGTTCGGGTTGACGAGAGCGACGGCGTCAGGAAGCGTCTCGCCTGGAAGATGGTGATCGGTGACCAGCACTTCGATGCCGCGCACTTTGGCGGCATCCACGCCCGCCAAGGCCGCGACACCGTTATCGACCGTGAGGATGACATCCGGCGCGGGATCCAGGCTGTCGACCAAGGCGGGCAACAGGCCATAGCCGTGCAGGAAGCGATTCGGCACGCGGTAATCGACGCGCTGAAAACCGAGCAGGCGCAGGCCGCGTACCGCGACGGCAGTGCCGGTGGCCCCGTCGGCGTCGAAGTCGCCGACCACGGTGATATGCGCTTGTGCTTCCCGCCAGCGCAACAGGTGTTCGCAGGCGCGATCCAGATCGCCCAGCGTGGGCGGCAGGAGATGCGCCAGACGCAGGTCGATGTCCTGCGCGTCGTGTACGCCGCGTGCGGCATAGATGCGTCGCAGTACCGTCGAGAGCTGTGACTCGTGCAGGATCGGCGCGTCGGGCAGCGCACGCCGCTGGATGCGTGGACTCACGCCCAGTCGCGCGGCGGTCGCCGCCAGAAGCGCAAGGCGTGAGAGCGTCGATAGATCCAGGCGTGACTGTCGGCAAAATCGACGGTCAGCGCGTGCAACTTGCCTGCCTGAACGCGTTTCAGCAGCGGCGCAAACACGGACGATTCCAGCGCGGCCAGATCGCGTGCGCCGCGCAGATCGATGGCGCAATCATCGAGCTTGTCGGGCAGTACGTCGCTATCGATCAGCTTGACCTCGATACCGGACAACTGCGCCAGCGCGCAGGCATGGGGCTCGTGCGAGAACAGCGTCGCCACGCCCGAAATGACTTCATCCGGCAAGGCACCGGCGCCCCAGAACCACAGCGAATTGGCGGGCACTTTGCCTGCCTTGACGCGCGCCTGATTGACCGGATGGTTGTGCAGGATCACCTGGGCTTCGTTCAACAAGGCACGCCAGCGCTTGCC
>SSGN01000079.1 GCA_008016945.1 Flavobacteriales bacterium | reverse complement strand
GGATCGGGTCGCGGTCGTTCTGAGCTCCGGTGTACTGTAGGTAGCCATCCGGATGGGTGTTGCCGCTCCACAAGGCGCGCTTTCCATTGGACAAGGTCGCGCGCGCCGAAGTGCCGTAGGTGGGCTCCGTGTTCAGGGTGAAGTCGATCGAGACCTCGTTGGGGCCAAGGGCCTTCGATGCGAAGGACATGACCCCCAGGTGGTTCCGGTGCCGTACGGCCACGTAATAGTTTTCCGGCGCCATGTTGAACAAGATGCGAGGCAGACCGTTCACCCCCACCACATCACCGTCGCGTTGCAGTAAGGCGCTCTTGGTGGCTACCACCAACGCCGGGTTGTTCTTGTCGCGAAGCTCCACCAGCACCCAGTCCACGATCGCGTTCTTCCCGGTGGTGGTGAACATGGAAGGAGCCACCGATTCGCCACCGCTACCCACCAAGGGATAGCCTAACCCCGCATACGGCTCGGTCGTTGGCAACAAGGCTGCCTGGCGCAGGTTGTCGCTCATCATGGCGCTGGTGGCGTTCCATGGGCCTTGCAGGTTCATCCGAACACGGACGCTCGGTTGGCAATCCTGCCACCGGGCCAGCACACTGCCCGGTATGATGGTCCGTGTACTGTTCGAGGGGGTCTGCCAGTACAGGTTCACATGGTCGTTGCCCGTACCTTCCTTGTGCAACACTTCCACATAGTAGTAGGCTCCGGCCTGGAGTTGGATGCCCACGCTGGTCTGTTCCGGGTATTTGGTGAATTCCCCAACGTTCGTCCAGCCCGACACCTGGCAGATCACCCGTTTATACAAGGGGTCGGAGTTCAGCCCCAGGTATACCACGGTCTGGTCATCGCCGGTCACCGTGAAGGTGTATTGCCCTGTTTGCGGGGCGATGATGTATCCGCGTAGGCGCTGGCCGTAGTTGTTCCCAACGTTCGCCGGTGCGCTGAACGATGTGGGATAGGTGGTCGCCGAAGGCGAGTTGGGATAGTTCGGGCTGTTCAACAGGTCGGTGACCGTGCCTCCGGTAACGCTGTTCCAGACCTGGCGCAGGATGGAGCCTGTGGCTCCAACGCATTGTGGTGGATCCAAGGTGATCACGGTGATGGTCCGGGTGGTCTGCCCTACCAATCCATCATCATCGGTCACGGTGAGCGTGACCTGATAGGCCCCTGGTTCGCTGAAGATCTTGTTCGTGAGCGCGGTGGATGCGAAGGTGCCATCACCGAAATCCCAATGGTAGCTCACGATCGTGCCAGGGTCGTAGGAGGCCGATCCATCCAGGTTCACCAGGAGCGGTCCCGTGCCTGCGGTGACGTCCGCGTTGATCACCGCACGAGGCGCGATCGCATAGCAACGCGGCAACAAAGTGCGTTCCGCCGAGCCGGTGAGACCGGCGGCATCGGTCACATCCAGGGTCACCTTGTAGTAGAATGTCTCCCCGTTGCATCCTGCACCGCTGATCACCGTGCTGGTGTTCACGTTGGCATCGATCGGTTCGGGATGGTTGTGTGTGTTGTGGTAAAGGGTGGTGCGCCACGCGTACGCGAGTTGCCCGGGGCCGTGTTCCGCATCCGTCACCTGGGCCTGAAGCTGGAAGGTGGTGTCTACGGCGAGCGGGTAGTAGGCCGGGATAGGTATGCTGGTGATATCCACCACCGGAGGGGTGTTGTTCACGGACACAAGAAGGGTGGTCGAGGTGGATTGCCCGGCGTTGTCCGTTACGGTCAGTGTTACGTTGTAGGTGGTGGGGACACCGGGGAGAGCAGTGAAGACCTGGGTGGGGTCCGCGGCCGTGCTCGTGCCATTGCCGAAGTTCCAGGCATAGGTGAGCGGGCCGTTCTCCGGGTCACTGCTGCCACTTCCGGTGAAGTTCACCGTGAGCGGCCCTGGTCCATATTGCACCGATTGCGTGGCTACCACCACCGGAGGCAGGTTCACCGCATTCGTGTAACAGATCCTGCGTACGGCGTTGGCATCGTACTTGATATAGCTCACACAGCCATCAGGGCCTGCACCGATCCAGGTGATTGGCCCCAGCCCACTGGCGAAATCATGTACGCTCACCAACTCGTCCTGGGCGTTGTATTTGAACCGTCTGATCCAGCCGCTTGAATAGTCGCCGACGAAGGCGGAGTTGTGGTACTCGATCGGCATCGCCGGAGTGGCCATGAACGTTCCAGCAAGTGCGGCGTTGCCCCCGAATCGAGGTCCCGGGATCGGCGAGGTAGGCGAGTCGAGATCATAGGAGAACGCATTGTTCCCGGAGTAGCCCGGTACACGCGAATTGTTCCCATGCGCCCAGTCCACGCTGGGGCGCGCATGCAGGTAGGTGTTGATGCCGGGCGGTATCGGTGTGCCGGGCTGGCAGGGGCTCGGGTGCGTGTTGATGACCTGCAACGTGGCCTGCTTCAGTAGGTCCTGGAAGCTCAGGAACTGTTGTGTGCAGTTCACCCCATCGTAGTGCGGGTTGGGCACATCCAGGTTGTAGGTGGTCGCGTTCATGTACGCCGTGCATGGCCACATGCCTTCGAAGAGGGGCCATCCGAAGTTCATCCCCGCTTCCGAGCACACGTTCAATTCCTCCCAGGCCGTCCAGCCCACATCGCCGATGTAGAAGATCCCCGGGTCTCCCGCGGCCGGGTCCGTGCTGCCGCTTCCCGGCTTCCGGGTCATACGGTACGGGTTGCGCAAACCCAGCGCCCACACGCGCGACTTGGGCGAGCGCGGCGCGGTGGGGTCGTAGAACGGGTTGCTGGGCACCCCGTTCCCCGTGTTCGGATCCAGGCGCAGAAGCTTGCCGTTGTGGCAGTTCAGCAACTGTGCCCGCATGGCTCCCACATCTTCCGCCGCGCGCATCATTCCTTCGTTCAGTGCCACGTTGTCGTAGGTGTCCGGAGCGTTCCCAACGTCAACGTTATTGTAACTGGCTGCGTCCCCCACCGACGCCATCAGCGTGCCATCCGATCCGAACGCCAGCGATCCGGTGCTGTGCGATTCGTGCAGCAGGACGATCCCCGTTTGGCGGGTTTCTCCAACGAGAACGAACCGGCTGCCGGGATCCACTTGGTTGAACGCCGGTCCAGTGGCCGTGTATCGCGTGATCCGCATGATCGTAGCGGCGTAATACTCATTGGTGGAGGCATTGTAAGAACCGGTGCCGTAGTTCATCAAATGGTGCCGATCCACCGTGTACATGAGGTATACCCTGCCGTTACTGAGGTAGTCGGGATCCAACGCGAAGCCAAGTAGACCATGGTCCCGCCATCCCCCCACCTCTTCACTGATGTCGATCAACGGGGCGGCCAAACGATTGCCGTTCTCCACGATCCACACCTTGCCCCCTTTCTCCCACACATACTGGCGACCATTCGCATCCCAAGTAACCCCGACCGGTTGGTTGAACGTGCCCCCGGCCAAGGTGCTTTGGCTGAATCCGGTGGGAAACGTCTGGGCGGCCGCAGGACCGAAGATCGATAGCCCGGCCATGAACAGGATCGAGGTGATCAACAAGGGGTGAATGTGCCGCATGATGGTCGATTTGTATCGACGAAGGCGAATTTTCCCCCTTCGTCCTTGTTCCATTAGTCGACGAATGTACTTGAAGTGGTGGGTGTTGGTCAAGTGGGCCTTGGGCCTACCGGTCGATCCGGTGGGCGACCCGTACGGGCATTGGGTCAGTCTCGGAATAGATCCAATGGACCTGGAGATAGCCGTGGAGCATGCCCGGGATCAGGTACTCACCGGAACCTGCGGCCCAGGTCGGTCGGGCCTCGCCGAATGGGCACACACCGGCGGGCAGTTCCGGGGCGCGGGCCCTCCTCCATGGCCAGCGGTTCGGTTGCTCATTTCGTTGATCCTTGATGAACCGTCCCCCCTTGGGCCGCCATCGTGGATCTTCCATGGCGATCCTACTGCAACGAGGTGGGTAACTTCGCGCCCCAAATGAAACCTGCATTCCTTTTCCTTCCCCTTCTGGCCGCCGCGTGCTCGGCGCCAGACGCTCTTAAGAACGACCCGGCGACCTCCGCTACTGATACTCTGGTGGTCAAGGATACCTTGATAGCCGACGGTGAGAAGCACTTCAAGAGCCTCAAGAAGCTCACCTTCGGAGGCGATAATGCCGAAGCGTATTGGAGTTTCGCAGGGGATAAGCTCATCTTCCAAGCCACCAACCCGGCCTGGGGCGAAAGCTGCGACCAGATCTATGTTTTCAACCCGTTCACCGACGACCTGAAGGCCAACCCACCCAAGAAGATCAGCATCAATGGCGGACGTACCACCTGTAGCTATTTCCTGCCGGGCGATAGCCTGGTGCTCTATGGAAGCACCCACGAAGGCGGACATGCCTGCCCTGCGCATCCCGAGCGCCGGGCCGATGGGAAATACGTGTGGCCCATCTATCCTTCTTTCGACATTTATGTGAGCGACCTCTCGGGTAACATCCGCTCACAATTGACCAAGATGCCAGGGTATGATGCGGAGGCCACGGTTTCGCCAAAAGGCGACCGGATCGTGTTCACCAGCATGCGCGATGGTGACTTGGATCTGTATACCATGAAGCTGGATGGAACCGACGTGAAACGCGTGACCAATACCCTGGGCTACGACGGAGGTGCGTTCTTCAGTCCGGATGGCACCAAGTTGCTCTGGCGCGCAAGCCGCCCGAAGGACAAGGCCGAAGAAGCCGAGTACAAGCAGTTGCTGAAGGATGGGCTGGTCGCCCCCACCAACATGGAACTCTATGTGGCCAATGCGGATGGCAGTGATGCCAAGAAGATCTCCGACCTGGGACAGGCCAACTGGGCTCCCTTCTGGCACCCCAGCGGACAGAAGATCATCTTCGCCAGCAACCACACCGCCACCCGCGGATTCCCCTTCACCCTGTACCTGATCAACATCGACGGTACCGGGCTGGAGCAGGTGAGCTTCAGCGACCAGTTCGATGCCTTCCCGGTGTTCAGCCCCGATGGCAAGCACCTTGTCTTCAGCAGTAACAGGGCCAATGGCGGTTCGCGCGAAACGAATCTGTTCCTGGCCGAATGGCAGGATTGATTTCCGCGCGCTGGTAACGAACTTCGCGCCCGTTCCGCAGCACGGAACGGGCGCTTTTCTTTCACATGGGAACCGAACGGCGTGGTTGGATACAGCGGTTAAGCGAGCGCTGGGGCGTTGGCCCCTGGCGCGTGTTGCTGATCCTGGTGGTCTTCACCTGCACGGGGTTCACGGTCCTGTTCTTGAAGCGCCCGATAGTGGCCTATTTCACCGGCGAAGGAGAACAGCCCCTGCTCTTCACCGTGCTGTATTACGTGTTGATCCTGCCCGTTTACAATGTCTTCCTGCTGATCTACGGTGCCCTGTTGGGACAGTTCCGGTTCTTCTGGGAGTTCGAAAAGCGGTTCTTCGGACGCTTGCTGGGGCGTCAAAAGCGGCGTTGATCGGCCCCGGTGACGAGGGCCTTCAGCACACGGGCCATGGCTTGTTCCGGAGCACGACGTAAACGGCACTCCCACACGGTATGCACTTGCCAGCCGGCATGGCGCAGGGCATTCGCCTTCCTTCGGTCTCGCGCTTGATTCGTGGAAACCTTGCGGGTCCAGAATTCATGGTTGCTCTTGGGGGTACGTGGCGTGCAGTGCGGGCAGCCATGCCAGAAACAGCCGTGTACGAAAACCGCGATCCTGCGGCCTACGAAGGTGATGTCCGGACGACCAGGCGCCTTGGCATAGTGTAGTCGGTATCCGGTGAATCCCGCTTTTCGCAACACCATCCTTGCCAGCAGCTCCGGACCTGTGTCCTTCGCGCGGATCCGGCTCATGGCGGCGCTTACGCGAGCATCTCGGGGCACCGGGGATCGACCGTCGCGCAGATATCCCATGCTGGAAATCTAAGAGCCTCATAGGTTCGCCCCGTGAACCCCTGGGCAAGTATCTGAAGGAAGTGGCCTGATCGCACCGCCGTGGTCCGTGGTCTGATGGGCAGGACGACAACGCCAACGGCGTGTTCCAAGACCGATCGGGGTGGAGCATAAGGAACGCTGCCGTTCATTCCTGCCGATGGATGTGTGCATGGGCGCACCTGCTGAGGTTCCCCATATAGCGAGAATTGGGTTGGCCGGCCCGTGAGAGCCGACGGAGGCCCTTGGGACACCCTCTTAATCCAACTTGGACCGAGGAGATACACCGGCCAGGTCGTCGACCTGGGTGCCGAGCTGGAACATCTCCTGCGAGCACGTGGCGCCATTCTTGAAAAAGTACTGGCCGCCCCACTTGTAGGTCACCTTCCGATACTCCGTTACAGTGCTCCCTCTCGTGACCGTGATGATGCTGACGACCTGCTTGGTTTCCACGATGGTACGTTGGTCCACAAGAACCTCGGGGACCTCCACCGCTTCTACCGGTCTGACCTCTTCGCTGGTATTCATCCGTGCGCGTTGTACACGCGATGCTTCTTCCTGGATCATGGGGGACGCTGTGCGCCGTACATCGCTCCCCTCCACCCCCTTGCTTATGGATGCTGCATGCTGTGCCGGAGGTGCTGCCGCGCGCTTCGCCGGCTTGGGGGCAGGTGCCTCAATCGCCTTTTCCGGAGCTTGGGGGCGCTCGGAGGCCACCGGTGCTGCGGGGGTGTTCTTCGCCGCCTCGGCACGGCGCATGGCTTCCGCCTCGGCTTGAGCCTTGGCCTCTGCTTGCTTCTGCGCCTCGGCTTCCGCTTTGGCTTTGGCGGTGGCTTGTTTCTGTGCTTCTGCCTCGGCTTTGGCCTTGGCTGCGGCCTGCTTCTGTGCTTCTGCCTCTGCCTTGGCCTTTGCCTTGGCCTCCTCCACCGCCTTGGCCTCCTGGGCTTTGGCGGCGTCCCCTTCTTCCTTCTGTTTCTGCTCCACCTCGGCCAATACCTGCTGAAGCTGGGACTGGATGGATTTCGTATAGTCCGTGTCGTAGTCGAAATCACCGGTCTTCTCGTCGTATCGGATGATCCCTACAGGTTGATTGAAGACCACCAGGTTGATGTCGTCGTACTGCTTGAAGAGCGATACGGCGAAATCGAACGGCGTGAATCCATTGGCAGCGGCTTCGGCTGGCGCGTTCGTGTTGAACGAGAGCTTCTTCGATACATACCCATCCTTCTCGAAGCTGAGGATGTAGGTATGGCCGGTCTCCAGATCAAGCGTGAATTTGTTCAACCCGGAGGAGATCGTACGCTCCTTCACCCCATCCTTCATCACCACGACCCGTGTGCTGGAGAGATCGCCTCCCTCGATCTTCATTCGACCGTTCACCGTGAATCGCCCCTGGCCCAAGGTGAATAGCGGACAGAGGATCACCATGATGATCGGGAGGATCCTCCAGCGGGACCGGACTGTGGCATGCATGATGCGGGCTGAACTTATTGGGGCGGGTGTACGTATCACAGGGCACATTGGTTCCAACCCATGCGCGTACCGCTCACCTCCTGCCTTGTCGCCATCTCCATGGTCTCCGTTCAGGCCCAGGTTCCAGATCTGCAGCCATTGAACCAGGAATTCATGGGCGCCATCACCTTCAAGATGGATCGGCACGGCCGGCTGGTGATGGACCATTTCGACCAGGGGCAGCGGTTCCGCCAGGACCTGGTGCGGATCGAGGAGCTGGACCCCGAGGCGGTGAGCTACTCCGCCGAAGAGCACGGCATAGCCCTGAAGTGCTTGCCGGATAAGGCGCAGTGTTTCTCAAAAGAGATCTTCAAACTCGATGTTGTTCGGTTGACCAGCAGGGTGACCTTGGCCGCACCGGCGACCGACCCCGAGGGCGCACGGACCATGCTCCTGCTCCGCGACCTGATCCGATCCGCACAGCAGGTGAACGATCAGGCAGAAGCTGAAACCCCTGGCCGACCCTTGCGTATGAACCAGCGCTAACCAGCACCCTTCATGAAAGCACTTCCGGTCCTTGGCACATTGATCATCATGCTCATGGGATCCTCCACCATGGCCCAATACCTGGCGGACAACAGGACCCCTAACGGTGTTCAGGAACTGTACCAAGCGGGAGAGAAGGCCTACCGCGCCGGCGATCATGCCACAGCCATCACCCTGTTCAGCCAAGTGATCGAGGTGGAACCCGACCACCTGAACGCACACCTCCAACGTGGATTCTGCCAGAGCCTCATGGGGGCTTACCAAGAAGCGGTGGACGACTTCTCGTTCGTGATCGATAAGAAGTCGGACCACACCTGGGCCTTGATCAGCCGGGGTAGTGCCCTTGGCAAACTGGGGAAGCACGACCTGGCCATCGCCGATCTCGACCGGGTGATCGCATTGGACCCCAAGAATCAGGAAGCGTTCAACAACCGTGGCTGGTCCAAGAAAGCCACGGGTGACCAGGCCGGTGCCTGCAAGGATTGGAATACGAGCAAGCGTCTGGGGAACAGTGAAGCCAAGATCATCCTGACCAACAATCATTGCAAATGACCGTGAAGAAGACCCTGCTGCTCGTCCTTCTCCTGCTGGCCGCTTTCGTGGCTGGCGCACAGGATCAGAGCTATGCCGATTGTCTGGTGAAGACCGCCAGTCGCTGGGGTGCACCATGCGACAAGTGTGAATTCTACAAGGAGACCTACAAACGGGACTACAGTGGAACTTACCAGGTTGACCTGCAGAACGCTTGTTCCGAAATGATCGAAGTTAAGGTGGCCGTACAGGAGAACAATGGCATTTGGCGGACCTTCCCGATCAAGGCGTTGGGTCCCAAGGAGAGCATGACGGCCTTTGCCTGCCAGGGCACCGGAAAGTACATGTATTGGGTGCGCCGAGTGAACGACACGGAAATCACTCTCCCGAGCGATCAGGAGATCCTTACCGAGTACCGATCGCGCTGAGCGCGACGCCTCTCATTTGGAGGCCGGTCCGTGAAAGGATCCGGCCTTCTGGTCATCTACCTTTTGAACATCCCATACCAGCCGGTCTGCTTGCGCATTTTCCCCAGGTCTTCTCGGAGCGACCTTTTCCATAGGCCCAGCCTTCGGTGGCGTCGCTCCCTGCTCCACGCCTTCGGCCTTGCAACAGGTTCCTCGTACCGGCCCGTGAACAAGATCGCCGCACATCCTGGGCCGCTATTGAATGTCCAACTGGTGGATGAGCCTTCCCGAATGGCGCGGCTCCTGGCTGGGTTCCGGTTTTCAACAGGTGGTGTTGATCCATCGGGGGGGGATCTCGTCGGATCGATCCTCAGGCATCTCATTTTTGGGGCTGATCCTCTTTCGCCATGGTCTCGAAACACTTTCACATCGACCGCACGGAGAACTCCCCTCAGATCGATATGGATGTGGACAACGGCATCATGGAATTCGTTGGTCGGTCGTTGCCCCATAATTCGGAGCAATTCTATTCCCGGGTGTATCGTGGGCTCGATGAGTACCTCCAGCGAACACGAGGGGAGACCACGGTGAATATGAAGCTCGATTACCTCGATACGAGCTCGAGCAAGCATATCTACAACATCTTCTCCCGCCTCAATGCCGAGACCGCCGAAGGACGGCAGGTGCGTGTGAACTGGCATTACGAGTGTGGTGACGAGGAAATGGCCGAGACCGGAAAGGACTATGAGAGCCTTTTCCGGTTGGATTTCTCCTTCATCGAAGTAGAAGAACTGTTCTGAGCGCTTGTTCTGGGAGATCCCAAGCAGGCGCTGAGGGGCAGGGCCCGACCCGACCGATCGGCTATCCGGTTCGTTTGGAGTGCGCCGTGGCCGGTGGTGTTCGTGCTGGTGCAGCGTGTGCTCATGGAGGAGGCCTTGAGGCCGTGCTCCGCTCAGGACCTTGGTGAGGAGGTACAGGAGCGAGAGCGTCACATCCATCGTCACCTCCTGGGAACACCAGGGGCCACGCGGCTCCTATCGCATCGGTACGGCAGGATCGGCCCATAGGACCCATCGGTACGTACGGCCACCTGGGCTCGCAGCTCTTGGGTATCGTTCGATCTCCAGGTCCTTGCCTTGGGCCACCATGCCCTTCGGAACGATCCGTGAAGCCTCTCTCCCACGCGTTGGGCGCCATGGGACGGAATGCGCTTCACCCGGTTCATTACCGATCGGGCCGCGCCCTGTTCCCTGCTTGGAACGCATGCCGTGCGGAACTTGTCTTCTGGAACAGTTCGTTACGCAACTATCCCTTACCGCTGCGCGTTAGGTATGCGGACCGTGGTCGGTCGCCGTGTCGATGGCCGACCGCCCCATCATCACCGGCGGTGCTATAACAACTCGTTGGCCAGGTTGGCCAGCGGGCTGCGTTCACCCTTCTCCAAGGTGATGTGCGCGAAGAGTGGATCGCCCTTGGCCTTGTCGATCAAGTAGCTCAGGCCATTGCTCTCCGTATCCAGGTATGGCGTATCGATCTGGTGGATGTCGCCGGTGAAGACGATCTTGGTGCCTTCGCCCGCACGGCTGATCACGGTCTTGATCTCCAGCGGGGTGAGGTTCTGCGCCTCGTCCACGATGAAGAAGATGTTGCTGAGGCTGCGCCCTCGGATATAGGCCAGGGGAGCGATCGCGATCTTCTCGTTCTCCAGCATCTCATCGATCCGCTTGGGCGTGCTGTCGTGTTTCTCGAATTGCCCTTTGATCAGCTTCAGGTTGTCCCACAGCGGCTGCATGTAGGGATCCAGCTTGCTCTGGATATCGCCGGGCAGGTAGCCGATGTCCTTGTTGCTCAAGGGCACCACGGGCCTGGTCACATAGATCTGCCTGTATTCCCGGCGTTGCTCCAAGGCGCAGGCCAGGGCCAGCAGTGTTTTACCCGTGCCCGCCGCACCCTGCAAGGTCACCAGTTTGATCTCCGGATCGAGCAGGGCCGCCATGGCCAGCGCCTGTTCGGCGTTCTTGGGGCTGATGCCGAACACGTTCTGCTTCTCCACCCGGTCCACGTTGCCGGTGCGTGGGTCGTACTTCGCCAGTATGCTCTTCTTCTTGTGTTTAAGAATGAAGAACTGGTTGCCTTTGGGCTTCTCCAGCCCCAAGGTCTCCGCCGTGGCGGATCCATGTGCGAAAAGCGCATCGATCTTCGATTCATCGAAGTCCTCCACCACGGTACGTCCGGTATAGAGCTTCTCCCGCACGTCGCGCACCTTGCCGGTGAGGTAGTCCTCGGCCATGATGTTGAGGCTCTTGGCCTTCAGCCGAAGCGCGATGTCCTTGGTCACCAACACCACCTTGCGATCCTTGTTCTGCCGCTGTAAGGTGAGCGTGGCGTTGAGGATCTGGTGGTCGTTCTTGCCATCCTGGAACACCTTGGTGGCATCCACGCCATTGAGGTCGTGTTTGGCCACCACTTTGAACTTGCCCCGGGTGGGGCCGTTCAGCGGTTGCCAGTCGGAGAGTACGTCCAGTTTGGCGATGTCGTCGAGGTGGCGGATGAATTCGCGCGCCTCGTAGTTGATCGTATCGTTGCCTTTCTTGAAGGTGTCTAATTCTTCGAGTACCTGTATGGGGATGGCCACGTCGTGTTCGGCGAAGTTCTCGATGGCCGAGTGGTCGTAGAGGATCACTGAAGTATCCAGTACGAAGATCTTCCGGTCTTTCTTCTTCATTCGATCAAGGAACGGTATGCTTCAAATGTATCCGCCCCCCTACCCCCTTCCCGGAACCCGGGTCCGCCCACTTTTCCACGATCGATCGTTGCCTCAGGCCATCTTCTCCTGTCGGTGTCGGCGATCTTCTGGTGCTGTGAAAAGCGAAGCGGGGACCACCCTTGGGCGATCCCCGCTCCTGCATGCACCACACCGTAGCGTAGTGCGCGCACCGATCCCCTTCCATGCCGCCGGTACCGAAGCACCGAACTGGGCCGTTCCGATCGGATCGCATTGCTGGCATGCGACCGGAGCGTCTTGCCGCATGACCTCTTACCAGGCCCGGCCACACCCTTGGGTGCTGCCAGCGACGACCACTACCGAATTCCTCAATGACCTTACCCTTTCCGGGGGCACGAAAAGAACGGATCAGCACCAGCGAAACTACCTCCACGGCCGCCCTATTGAGCTTCAGAGACGGCGTCCGTTATGCACAATTTATGAACCCCGCGAACGGGCAGCTTCCCGTAACCCCTGTATTCACGCGGGTTCCCCGTTCTCCGGGCGACCGCCATGGCTGGCCCGGCGTTCCTTGCGGCATCCCACCCCTCCGGATCCACCATCCACCCTTAACTTTCACTTCACTTACTCCTTGGTCTTTTGCCCATGTTCAGAAACCAACACCTACCACGATGAATCATCCACCCTTGTCCCCCCCCTCGCGCACCACGCGATGGAACTCCGCATGGGGCGGCCTATGCGCAGCCGTCCTGGGCCTTGCAGGCTTTACGGTCTCGGCGCAACAGAACATCAACGCCGGAGGCGTCGATCACACCCAGGATTTCAACACCCTCACCAACGGAGGCTGGAGCGATGGCGCAACCCTCACCGGTTGGTACGCCCGCACCACCGCCACCGCGAGCATCACCGCCGATGGCTCCAACACGGGTAGCACCACTACAGCCGGGCTTTATGCTTTTGGTGTGGCAGGGACCAACCCCCTGAGCGACCGAGCCTTGGGATTCGCGACATCGAATACGTTCACCGGTACGGCTGGAACGGGGAAGGGCTACCTGGGGTGGCGCCTCAAGAACAACACGGGCACCACCATCACCTCCCTTACCGTGACCTGGACCGGAGAACAATGGCGGAAGGACAATGCCAGTACGCACTCCTTGTTGCTGTTCTACCAGCAGGGGACGACCGTCACGGATCTGGTGGCCGGCTCCTGGACCGATGCGAGTTCCACTTTCGCCTCGCCCAATCCGGGTACCGGTGGTGTCTTGGACGGAAATGCGACGGGGAACCGTACGGTAGGGATCTCCGTGAACATCGTGGTGAGCATACCGAACGGCGAGGAGATCATGCTGCGTTGGGAGGACCTGAACGATAGCGGCAGTGATCACATGCTCACCATCGATGATGTGACCGTGAACGCCACCGTGATGAGCTCCTGCGGCATCACCCTCGGCACCATCACCACCACCTGCAACGCCAACACCCCCGGCGTGGACACCTACGACCTGGCCATCCCCTACACCGGATTGGACGCCGGCACCACCGTGGTGAACAACTCCGGTTCGGGCACCATCGGCGGCAGCGACCCGGCTTCGGTGAGCAACGGCACCATCGTGATCAGCGGCATCACCGAGGGCACCAACTACGATGTGACCTTCACCAGCCCCTGCGACAACCTCACGGTGAGTGGCACCTCACCCTCCTGCGTACCCGCTTGCGGCATCACCTTGGGCACCATCACCGCCACCTGCAACACCATCACCGCAGGCCCCGGCGATACCTACGACCTGAGCATCGCGTATTCGGGCTCTCAAGCCGGGGTGGTGGTGAGC
>SSGN01000048.1 GCA_008016945.1 Flavobacteriales bacterium | reverse complement strand
GGCATTGACGTGGCCGAGTTCGTGGCCAAGCAGCGCCGCCAGTTCCGATTCATCGTCCAGTTCGACCATGATGCCGCGCGTCACCCCCATGGCGCCGCCGGGAAAGGTGTAGGCGTTCACGTAGTTGGCGTTGAGCGCACGGTACGAATAAGGCATGTTCGGCCGGTGCACTGAATCGTCGAGACGGCCGCCGACTTCCGAGACATAGCGGTTGAGCGCCGGATCCTGCACGGCACCAAGGTCACGCGAGAACTGATGCGGCGAGACGCGGGCATCGACCGCCTTCTCGTCGGCCTCGCTCATGCCGACGAGGATCGAATCGCCGGACACCGGCGAGGTAGCACAGGCGGAGAGCGTCGAGGCGCAACCAGCGCCGATCAGCCAGAGTGCCTGGCGACGGGTGAGGCGGTTGCGTTCGAGGCTGTGGGCGAGTTGTTCGAAGGAAAGCATGGCCTTGCGCAAAGATGGCAATCAGACGCCGAAATCTTACCGCAGGCGAAGAACCGTCGCTCGACCCCGACGACACTTACCCTATTCGCACGCCGATTCCTGATTGGGGCAGCAGCCGGCAGTCGAGCATGATGAACTCCTCGGCAAGATCAAGGCCTAGATCGCGCATCGCAATGCCTGCCGGGTCGTAATGCCAATCCACATGAACCGTGTTGTCGCTGATGCAGGCGCTTTCCAGCATGCCGAAAAGGCCGCGCAATACACGCCGGCTGCTCGCATCGAACAGGGCAGGAGCGACATCGACCTTGATCCGGTGTCCGCGCGTGCTGGCGAGATAGCTCATCAATGCAGAGCTCAGGGGGCCGTAGAACGCCGTTGCGCTCGGCGGACACGAGTTTCCGCGCAGCGCGAGCTGGTGTCGCGAGAAGCGGAAATCGACTTCTGGCAAGCAGGCGCGAGGAGAGACATAGATGTCGTTCGTCATCGTGAATCCTCCTGTCGCTGGGTGCCGAAGCGGCGACGCCGTTCGACGAATATTGCGCCGCCACCATTGTTCTTGCCCTCTTTCTTCGCATGCTTCTTCGCGATCGATGCCGCCGCCGCAACCTCGTGATGCGAGTCGCACTCGCCCGGCGCCACCTGGACGACGCCGACAGAAAGCGTCGGCAACGGATGCATCTGGGGCTCGCCGCGTCGGCTTTCGGCTACATAGCCGGCGCCGGCCTGGCCACTGCCGACCGTGGCCACGACCGCAGCCAGGAAGTTGCTGACGATCTCCTCGCAGCGCGACAGCCAGTCATCGCTTTGAAAAACGACAAAGAAATCGTCACCGCCGATATGGCCGACGAAATCAAGTCGCCCGTCGACCGCTGCGCGAATCTGCTGAGCGAGGATCAGGATCAGTTCATCCCCGCGGCGGTAGCCAAAATGGTCATTGAAGGGCTTGAAATTGTCGATGTCGATATAGGCAGCGACAAAGGGATAGTCGCCTTCGATCATGCGGTCGACATGCTCGTTGATCGGAACATTGCCCGGCAGCTGGGTCAGCGGATTGGCATGCCGCGCTGCGTGGATCTGCATCTCCGTGATCATCGCCATCAGGTCGTGGCTGCTCCCGACGCCAAGATATGCGCCATCGCCGGTGACGATGAAACCATCGAACAGGTAATGCTTGGGGGCAGCCGCCAGCATGATGGCCAGCTCCTGCACGGAAGCGCATTGATCGACGATCAGCGGCGCCGTATCCATGAACTGCTGGCAGGATTTGCGCCCGAACAACTCACGCCGGAACGGCCTGGAAAAGCGATCCACCATGCTGTGACGGTTGATCAGCCCGATCGGGCGCATCCCGTCGACAACCGGCAGCACATCGAGGGAAGGATCAGCCTCGAAACGTGAAACGACGTATTCATTGCTCGCGTCGTGTGGGGCCGGTCGAATCCGGCGCAGCAGGTCGCGCGCAACCGGCGTGCGCTCGGATGGCGAAGCCAGCGGCGAAAGACTCACCCGGTTGCCGGCCAATGCGCCGAGCACAGTGGCCGTGAGGGTAGGCGCCGGCTGCGCGGCCGGGTGAGCGATGAAGAATCCCTGGCCGCAGGCAATACCCATGTCGCGCACGCACTCGAAGTCTTCCCGGCGCTCCACGCCTTCCGCGACGAGTGATGAATTGCAGCTTTCACCCAGATCCTGCATGGCACGGACAAAGTGATATTTCATGTGATCGTCGGCGATCCCGTCGATGAAGTGGCGGTCGATCTTGACGAACTCCGGACGCACCTCGGACCACATGCGCAGGTTGGCGAACCCCTCGCCAAGGTCGTCGATCGCGATCTGGAAGCCGCGTCCGCGGAAATGCTGCAGCGCAGCCTGCATCTCCGGCATATCCGTGATCTGCTGGTTCTCGGTCAGCTCGATCACGATGCGGTTCTCGGCGATACCCAGCTCTGCCAGCAGGCGCTGCGTGGCGCCATTCATCCACTGCGGCGTCAGCAGTACCCCCGGAGTGACATTGAGGAAGAGGCGACCGGGAAGCCTCAGCCCGGCGAAGGCACGCAGGCTCGTTTCACGGCAGGCATGTTCAAGATCAGCCATACGCCCGACCGCTCGCGCTGCCGCGAACAGATCCACTGGTGCATGCAGCGGCGAGTGTTCCGGCCCGCGGATCAGCGCTTCGAAGCCGAGGATGGAACGCAGTCGAAAATCGACGATGGGCTGGAAGACCGGGCGCAACAGGCCGCGGTCGATGATTTGATGCACCCCGAGGTCGCAGGAGGGGGATATATCGGAACGAAACGTCATGGCTTTCATGCTCGCAACAGTAGATGCGGTCACTTTGCCGATGCCTTATTGCAAGGCGTTTACTGCGTCATGTCGAACGCGCTACAGGAAGTCCGGCGAAATCACCGTCCGCAGAACGGTCTGCTGCTCCCCTGCCCGCACGCGGTTGGTGAACCACCACAGTGCGCCTTTCTTGATCGTGCACGGCGCTTCCTGCCCCGCGAGCAGCAGCGATGCCAGATTGCCGAGGCCGGGCTGATGCCCGATCAGCATCACGGCACCGTGGGCAGTCGGCCAGCCGGAGGCTGCCACGAGATCCGGAACGCTGGCATCGGGGCCGATCTTTCGGCTGGTTTCGTAGGGCAGCGCCAGCGCTTCCGCGGTCTGCTGCGTGCGCACGGTCGGGCTGGCGATGATGTGCAGCTTCTTCGGCATGTGGGCATGCAGCCAGCGCGCCACCTGCCGTGCCTGTTTCTCGCCCCGCGCAGTCAGCGCCCGTTCGAAATCGACGCGGCCATCCTCGGCTTCGGCATGCCGCCACAGCAGCAGATCCATCGTGATATCTCCAGCGAAAGCCGACATGCTAGCCCCCTCGCGTTACAGGCAGATTGCAATGGGAGCAGTATAGCGGCGAGGATCAGATGCCGCCGATCGCCAGACGCTCCAGGCTGGCGGCGCGGTGCGTGCGCCGCAGTTCGCGGTAGAGCGACGCGAGGCGCTCGGCCATCGCCGCATCCGACCACTCGCGGGCGAATTCGCGCGCCTCGCGCTGCAGATGCCCCCAGACCGCGCGGTGGGCAAAAAAATGGGCGAGTGTCTGGCCGAAAGCGGTGACATCGTCCGACGGCACGAGGCAGCCTTTTCCTGCGCCGAGGATGTCCGTCGTACCCATCGCGGAAAGCGCGATCACCGGCACACCGGCGGCCATCGCCTCGAGCAGGACCAGCCCCTGCGTCTCCGTCCGCGAGGCGAAGACAAAGACGTCGGCAGCGGCATAGCAGTCCGGCAGCTCCCTGTGTCGATCGAGGTAGCCGAGGAAGCGGACGCTGCCGGCGAGCCCGGCCGACTCGACCTGTGCGCGCAGCGCCGGCAGGGCCGGCCCCTCACCGGTTACCAGCAGCAGCACATCGGGGGCCGAACGGAGCGCGACCTGCAGCGCGCGGATCAGGAAATCGATGTTCTTTTCGTGGGCGACACGCCCCACGTAGAGCGCCACAGGGCGCTCGGGGCGAATGCCATGGCGCGCCCGGAACGCCTCTCCGTCGCCGATACCGAAACGTGCCAGCGGAATGCCCGTCGGCAGCACATGCATCGGGGCAACGACACCGTATTCGGCCAGCCGGTCACGCATCGCCGTCGAAGGCACGACGATGCCGTCGAGCGCATTGCATTGGCGGCGAGAGAGCTGGCGCGCTGCCGCCCGCAGCAGCGTGGCGGGCAGCAGCGGTGCGTAGTGATGCAGGTATTCCTCGAACAGCGTGTGGTAGGTGGCGAGTACCGGCAACTCGGCGCGGCGGGCTGCGGCGAGGCCGGCGTAGTGCGCGACGAAAGGCGTCTGTATGTGGATCAGGTCACAGCCGGCAGCGGCTTCCGCAACCGCCCGGTGCATCGCCCGCCAGCGTACGAAGCGGTCTTCAGCGTCGCCAGGCACGGGGCGCCCCGGCACGCGCGTGACACCGGCGACCTGGGCTTCTCCACCATAGGCTGGCACCACCAGCCGGACATCGACGCCCTCCTCGGCAAGGCAGCCACGGAAGGTTTCGATCGACGTCGACACGCCGTTGATGCGGGGAAAGTAGACATCGGACACCATCAGGACGCGCATGCTTCCTCCTTTCGTTCTGGATGTTCATTGAGCGCGGCAGAGGCCGCCCAGTGCACGACCTCGAGGCGCCCGTCCAGGTGCTCGACGATGCCGGTACAGGAATCGACCCAGTCGCCGCAGTTGGCGTAGACAAGGCTGCCCACCTCACGCAGCGCGGCGCAGTGGATGTGACCGCAGATGACACCATCGAGCCCGCGCTGACGGGCCGCGTGGATGACCGACTCCTCGAAGTCGAGCACGAACTGCAGCGCCTTCTTGACCTTGCGTTTCGCGTAGCCGGCGAGCGACCAGTAGCCGGCGATGCCGAGTCGCCTGCGCACCCAGGAAATGAGCGTGTTGCAGCGGACCAGCCAGTCGTAGGCGACATCGCCGAGCAGCGCCACCCAGCGGTGATGGCGGGTCACCTGGTCGAACTCGTCGCCGTGGATGAGCAGGAAGCAGCGGCCGTCGGCGAGTTCGTGCATATGCTCGCCGGCCAGTTCGATGTCGCCGAAGGCCGCATCCAGGTAGCCGCGCAGCGCCTCGTCGTGGTTGCCGGGGATCAGCATCACGCGCTCGCCGTGACGGGCGCGGCGCAGCAGCTTCTGGACGACGGTGTTCTGCGCCGGCGTCCAGTGGATGCTGCGGCTCATCGCCCAGAAGTCGACGATGTCGCCGATCAGGAAGACGTTTTCAGCAGGGTATTCGCGGAGGAATTCAAGAAGACGTTCCGCCTGGCACGCGCGGGTGCCGAGGTGGATGTCCGAGAGGAAGAGGGAACGGACCTGAGGCATGACGGAGATGCTCCGTCATGTACATCACAGGCCGATGACGCTTATGTTTCCCGATTGTTGCAGTGGCGGCGAATGATCCGGCACGCTCACCATTGCCGGGCAGGAGCGACCGGGCGCAATTCAGCCGCAGCTCGTCGTTTTCCGCATCGTCAGAAGTTCTGGTCGGGCGGCGCCGCACGCAGTATCAGCAGTGCCGCATCGAAATTGCAGCCGCGCAACTGCTGCGCAAGCATCCCGAAACGGCCCCCCGTTGCTGCGCGAATGACTGCCTCGTTCGCGTCGAAATAGCCGATGGCGGCCATGTCGCTCTGCTCGAGCAGGGCATCGAGGCCGGCCACGGTTTTTTGTATCAGGGCAGCGGGGACCGCCGGGGCCGGGCGGATCTCGGCCGCCGCCACAGGCAGGGCACTGCGAACCCGTGCGAAATGCTCGCGCAGCCCCGCCAGCATCTCCTGCAGTTGCTCGCCGTCGGGCGAAGGCCCCGCAGCCCGCAGCATCGCTTCCAGCGGCCCGACGATGTCGACGAGCGGTGTCAGGCCGAGCGCACTGGCGGCCCCCTTCAGGGAATGTGCCAGCCGGCAGGCGGCGGCGCGATCGCCATCCGCCAGCAGGCCCTCCAGGCGATCGGGATCTTCTTCACGCCCGTCGAGGAAGCGCTGGAGCAGCTCGAGATACTTGCCGCGCTTGCCGGCAAGCGAACGCAGCCCCTGGGCGACGTCGACGCCGGCATCCGACTGCAGTCGCGCCAGCGCATCGTCGCATTCGTCCGCAATCGCCGTTTTCGGGTCGGCGGCGGGGACGGTGTCGACCTGCGCTTGGCGATCGATCGCACCGTCCTGCGACAGGCTGCGCACGAGCGCCTCGTAGAGCAGATCCGGATCGACCGGTTTCGTCAGCACGTCATCCATGCCGGCGTCCAGGCAGGCCCTGCGATCTTCCGCGAAGGCATTGGCCGTCAACGCGATGATCGGTGTCGCCGCATTGGCGCCGCCCCGCCGAATCTCGCGGGTGGCTTCGGGGCCGTCCATCTCCGGCATCTGCATGTCCATCAGCACCAGCGCAAACTTTTCCGAGCGGCAGAACTCGACGGCTTCGCGCCCATTGCACGCAACGGCCACGCTCAGACCGACGTCCACGAGCAGTTCCCGGACGACTTCGACGTTCACCTCGTTGTCTTCGGCAATGAGGATGCGGGCCCCCGGGAATCCGTTGCGCAGGCGGATGGGAGGCGATTCGTGATCGCCGGCACCCTGCCCCTGTGCCCGGGCCCCCTTGCCGCGCTGCAGCGGGACCTCGAACCAGAAGGTGCTGCCCCGGCCGGGATCGCTTTCCACGCCGACGCGCCCACCCATCAGCTCGACAAGGCGCTTCGTCAGCGCCAGGCCAAGGCCGGTGCCCCCGTATTTCCGCGAGGTCGACTTGTCCGCCTGCTCGAATGCCTGGAAGAGCCGGCGACATTGCTCGGGGCTCAAGCCGATCCCGCTGTCCCTGACTTCGAAGCGGACCTGCAGGTCGTCGCCACGCGCATCGATCAGCTGCGCGCAAATCGCGATGCTGCCGCGCTCGGTGAATTTGACGGCGTTGCCGACGAAATTGAGGATGGCCTGGCGCAGCCGGGTTTCATCACCATGCAGCCACGCCGGCACGTCGCCGCGCTCGATCGAGAGCGCCAGGCCCTTGCCGTGTGCCGTATCGCGGACGATGTCGGCGACGCTATCGAGGATGGCGGCAAGCGGAAAGTCCCGTTCCTCCAGCAGCAGGCCGCCGGCCTCGATCTTGGAGAGATCAAGGATGTCGTTGATGAGGCCCAGCAGGTGCCGGCCGGCGACTTCCATCTTCTCGAGCCGGTGCAATTGCCGGGGCGGCGGATCGTCGCTGCGCATCAGGTGGTTGAGACCGAGGATGGCGTTGAGCGGCGTGCGGATCTCGTGCGACATGTTGGCGAGGAACGCGCTCTTGGCGCGGCTGGCGACCTCGGCCGCCTCCTTGGCCGCCACCAGCGCCTGCTGCGTCTCCCGCCGGGCGGAAATATCCGACTGGAAGACGATCAGGCGTTGCGCGCCCTCGCTCCTGCCTGACTGATAGTAGATCGAGATCTCCACGGGGATCAGCCGGCCGTCCCGCGTGCGCTGCTCCGATTCGAAGCGCAAGTGCCCCTTCTGCTTTAGGTCGGCGCAAATATCCTGGTAGGCGGGGACGGGGAAGTGCGGATCGATATCCCAGACGCAGAGCTTCAGATACTCGTCGACCGTATACCCCAGCATCGCAGCCGCATGCTGGTTGGCATAGGTGAGCTGGCCGGAATCGAAATCCACCCATGAAATCCCGATGCCGACTTCCTCCATCGCGAACTGGGTGTTCTGCAGCCGTTCATTGGTATCGCTCAGTTCTGCGGTGCGCTCGGCGATGCGAAGTTCCAGATTGGCGTTCAGCTGTCGCAGTGCGTCTTCCGCCTTGCGGCGGGCGGACACGTCGATGCCGGTGCCGACGAGCAGCGGCGTGCCACTGACGTCGACCAGGGAACCGGTGAAGAAGTAGGGATAGCTTGTCCCGTCCTTCGCGACCAGATCGGCTTCCGCCACCGACGCCCCGTACTCGAAGACCTCCGCCATCCGCTCCGCGAACAGGTCACGGTCGTCGCCATCGAACAGATCCAGCACCTTCATGCCGCGCAGTTCGTCTGCGGAGCGCCCGGTGATGCGCTCGAAATTGGAGTTCCAGAAGGTCATCGAGCCACTGGCATCGATCGCGTAGAAGACGCCCGGGATCGACTCCATCAGGGTCTCCCGCATGCGGCGCTCGTGCTCGAGCCCGGCTTCCGCCTCCTTGCGCTCGCTGATGTCCTGGAAGGTCCCGGCCAGGTAATCGCCGTCGGCATCCCTGACCCGCCCGATGCAGCGCAATTCACCCCAGAAGGATCGGCCACTGCGCGAGACCAGCCGGCACTCGCGCACGAAGCCCTCGTTGCCATTCCATGCCGCATCGAAGCGCCTGCGGAGGTCCGGCAGATCCTCCGGCGAGTAGTACTGCAGGCCGATCTCGAGATCGATCGCCTGCCCGACGGGATGCTCGACCAGTCGATAGATCTCGTCGGTCCACATCAGGTAGCCGCTCTCCGGATTGAGCTTCCAGCCGCCGACGCGCGCGATGCCCTGGGACTCGCGCAGGAAAAGCGCCGATTCGTCGAGTGCGTTGAGGACGAGGCGCCAGTCGGTCACGTCCTGAACGGTACCGATTGCACGCAGGGCGCAACCGGAGGCATCCCGCTCCATGACCGCACGATCATGAATCCAGCGGATCTCGCTGCCGACGAAGATGCGGTGCTCGACATCGTAGTCGGCCCCCTTCAGGGCCCGCTTCCAGGCGGCGATGACACCGGTGCGGTCATCCGGATGAGTCCGCTCGACGAAGTCGTCGAGCGTGAGTTTTTTCTCGCCGGCGGCAAGTCCGAAAATCCGGTAGGTCTCCTTCGATACGTCGAACGTCCCGGCGGCGATATCCAGCGCCCAGCTGCCGATGTGTGCCACGGACTGTGCCCGATCGAGCATCGCCTCGTTCTGGCGAAGCGCTTCCTCCTGCATACGGCTCTGCGTGATGTCGAAGGCGATGCCGAGAACGCCGATGAGTTGTCCGCCATCGTCGAAGACGGGTGTCTTGGTCGTATTGAGGAGGACACGCCGGCCATCCTCGGCATAGGTCACCCACTCCTCGTTGACGGTCGGAGTGCCTGCGGCAGCCGCCAGTTGATCGTGGCCGCGGAATGAGTCGGCCAGTTCGCGCGGCAGGAAGGCATAGTCGCTGCGGCCGACGATCGCGGCTTCGGGATGCCCGAAGAAGCGCTCGAACTCGTTGTTGCACGCCAGATAGATGCCGTCAGGATCCTTGAACCAGACGAGCTGCGGGATGCTCCGGATGAGCGTCTTCAGCAAGACCCGCTCGCTCTCCCGCGCCTGCACTGCCTCCCGCGCCAGCCGCTCGCGCAGTGAGCGGGCGAACACGCGCCCCAGCCCGAGGACACCCAGTATCAGGACGGCCAGCACGCCCAGCACGACGGCGCTCTGCCGGCGCCACTCGGCATCGATGACGGCGAGTGGCGTCCCGACGACAAGCGTGAATCCGTAGCGCTCGCTACGCCAGTAGCTGTAGAGGCGACTGACACCGTCGGCGACGGCGTCGCCGCTTTCATAGACGCCTTCCCACGGATTATTGGAAAGCGCGGCCTCCAGGCCCTTGGAGAGGCGCGCATCGCCGATCGGGACGGGGGCACTGTCATCGAAGGTGGAGCGGGCGACAAGGCGCATCTCGCGGTCGCGCAGGGAAATGGCACTCCCCGGCGGCAACTTCAGTTTGTCGAAGCGCTCGACGATATCGTCGATGAATATCGCGCCATAGACCACACCGGCGAACGAGCCATCGGGATTGGGGATCGGGCGCGCCATCAGCCAGCTCCAGCGCTGCGAGATTCCACCGATCAGCGGCTCGGCGATGAAAAGCCCGAGATTGGGATCGTCACGCAGCTGCCTGAAATAGCTGCGATGCGCGAAGCTGACCCGCCGTTCCGGATCGACGCCCTGACCGTAGATCGCCTCACCGGCAGCATTCGTCGCGCGTAGCACGTGGATGAAGGGGAAACGTTCCTGCTGCCGCTCCAGGAAGCGGGTGATCGCCGCCGGCCGAATGCGCTCTTCGGCAATCTGGTGTGCGATCTCGTCTGCGGAAACCAGCAGGGTGGCATCGATACTGCCCACCATCTCGTCAACGGTCTGCCCCACCGACAAGGACAGGCTGCGGGAAGACGAGACATGGCGTTCGCGCACCTCGCCTGCGAGGTAGCCGATGATCGTCAGCGCAACGACCGTCATCAGTAAGATGGTGACCACCACGGCCAGCCGCACGGAACGGAGGCTGTGCACGGCAGACTGGCCGGCGGAGCGGGCGTCCTGGTCCGGCCGGGATTCGGGCGTGCGGGGTCGAGACATCTAGGCGTCCTCCCCTGGGGCACGATCCGGCAGGGTGAAGAAGAACAGGCAGCCGCAGCCTTCACCCTCGGAACCGACACCGATCCTGCCGCCGTGGTGCTCGACAATTTTCCGGCAGAGCGCGAGGCCGATGCCCGTGCCCCGGTATCGGTCGCGCTGCCCGAGCCGCTCGAAGACCCGGAACAGGCGCACCGCCTGCCCCTCCGCGAGGCCGATGCCGTTGTCGCGGACCTCGAAGCGATGGTGCCCGCCTTCCCTCTTCGCCGCGATGACGATCTGCGGCTTCCGGTCAGGCGCACGATTCTTCAGCGCATTGTCGATGATGTTCTGGAACACGCGCACCAGATCATCCTGCATGACCGTCACCAGCGGCCACTCGCCGAGCACCTGGACCTCGGCACCGGCAGCCTCGATCGCTGGCTGCATGATGCGCAGCGCGTCGACAAGCACCGAGCGGCTGTCGACCGGGCGCATCGCCAGCGAATTCCTGCCGACGCGGGTGTACTCGAGCAGTGCGATGAGCATCTCGTCCATCCTGCGTGCGCTGTCGACCGCCTGGTCGATGTGCTGACGCTGGCTTGCAGCAAGCGAATCCCGGCCCGCGCTTTCCAGCGACTGCAGGTTTTCGGTCAACACCTGCAATGGCTGGCGCATGTCATGCGATGCGGCATAGGCGAACTGCTCCAGATCGGCATTCGACTTGCGCAGGTTCTCCGCCATCGCCTGCGCCAGCGCCTCGGCCTCCCGCCGCCGCCGTACCACCCCGCCGATGACCATGAACAGCACGAGGTCGATCGACAGGCCACCGATCGCGACGATCACCGGCAGGCTTTCCTCGGCGCCGGAGAGAAAAGCGGCACGGGCCAGCACCCGCAGCGTCCACTCGCGGCCGGCGACGGTGAGGCTCCGGGTCGCCGTGAACATGGCCGATCGCTGCAACTCCGCCGGGCGTTCGCCGGGGCCATAGGTCGTGAACAACAGGCTGTCGGGGGCCATGTTCGGCCCATCGTACAACTCGAAGTCGACATCGCGGGTATCGGCGCCGAGGATGCCGCGCATCAGGTCGCGCATGCGGAAGGGGGCGTAGACGAATCCCTGCAGTGCCGCCTGCCGCGCCGCGGTGTCGGTCAGCGGCATGCCCTTGCGGTAGACGGGGAGGTAGAGGAGGACGCCGGGCTGGATGTCGGTTTCGGTCTCCTGGACGAGACGGACCCGGCCCGACAGCGCCGGCTGACCCGTATCGCGGGCCCGGGCCATGGCCGCGCGCCGCACTTCCTCGGAGAACATGTCGTAGCCGAAGGCCCGCTGGTTCCTGCTGTTGAAGGGCTCGAGATAGATGATGGCGGTGTACGGATCACGCACGCCGGGCGGCCGGATCGCATAGTCGGTGAAACCTTCCGCGCGCAGGCGCGCCTGATGGCGGGCCAGTTCACCGGCCGGCACCAGCTCGCTGAAGCCGTAGCCCTGGATGCCGGGGAAGTAGCGATCCAGCTGCAACGACTCGGCGAGGATCCTCCACTCATCGCGCGAGACATCGGCCGAAGCATTGAAGAGCCCGAGGCCGGCGCGCAGCACCGCCTCGTATTCAAACATCCGGCGCTCGATGTTCTCCTGCGTATCGGCAACGCGATATTCGAAGCGATCATGGGCGCGCTGACGCATGAAGCTGTCCGAGAGATACCAGGCGAGGCCCGTGATCACGAACGACGCAACCAGAACCGTCCCGGCCGTGGCGGGATGATTCAACATGCGTTGCAGCAGACCGGGCTTCATGCCGAACGCTCCCCGCGACACACGCCATGAGACACGATGCAGCGATCGCAGCGCGCCCCTGCCCAGGCAGAGACGCTGGCGGATGCGGCCGGATTCACAATGACCTTATGCATGATCGACGACCGGACGGTGCAGCACCTACAGGATGGGCACACCCTGCTTTTCGCCACGCTCATAGACCACGTTGGCGCGCCCGACGATGAGCGGGTCGAGGTTGCCGATGCGCTGTACATCCTTGTTGGCATAGGGCAGCTTGTGCAGGATGTAGCGCAGTGCATTGAGGCGCGCGCGCTTCTTGCAGTCCGACTTGATCACCGTCCACGGTGCATCGGCGGTGTCGGTGTGGAAGAACATCGCCTCCTTCGCCCGTGTGTAGTCTTCCCACTTGTCGAGCGAGGCCATGTCGATCGGCGACAGCTTCCACTGCTTGAGCGGGTGCACCTTGCGCTCCTTGAAGCGGCGG
>SSGN01000030.1 GCA_008016945.1 Flavobacteriales bacterium | reverse complement strand
GCCCTTGACCTGCTCTGGCACCACGATGAATTGTGGGTGGTGGGCATGTTCACCCGGGCGGGCGACATCGCGGCCGAGTGTGTGGCCAAGTGGAACGGCAGGCAATGGTGTTCCCTGCCCGCCGACTTCCAAGGGCACTTTTCTTGGCTGACTGCCCCAACGACCCAAAGCATCACAAGCTGGCGCGACAGCGTGTACATCGCTGGAGGCTTCAGCTACATCAACGGCGAGCCGATACGGGAGGTGGCCCAGTGGTTGGGTGGCGATGCCACCGTGGCGTGTAGCACACCGGTACAGGTGGGGATGGCGGATCCAGTGGATGCGGATCAGGACAGGATCCTGGTGTTCGCCACCCCGCTCCCTAGTGTATGGCGCATAGAGCTACCCCGGGCCGGCGCATGGACTTATCAGGTTGTAGACGCGTGTGGCCGGGTGGTGAAGACCGATCGTCATTTAGGCACGAGCCTCCTCGTTGATCTGAATGACCTCGCTTCTGGGGTCTACGCCATCTCAGTACAGGATGGGGTTGGCACCCATACGGCCAAACTCCTGCGGCCATGAGGTGGTTCCTGCTTATCGGCATGCGCCTTCCTTGCCTTGGCCAATCGCAGTATTGGCGAAGCATCGGGCGTGGTGTGACCTCAGCAACCGGTGGTGTGCAACTGCTTTACGGAGATAGCGTCCTTGACCGCCTTATCGGTGCCGGTCCATGGCCCGCGATCTTCAACGAGACCGATACCGTCGAAGTCACGGGCATCGCCGCGTGGAACGGCCAGCGTTGGGATAGATTGGGGCATCGCCTTTCGCCAGGAGCAGCGCAGACCCATTGCCTGGAGCGCTACGATGGCACCCTCTATGCCAGTGGCAATTGGAGCTTTCAGAACGATGCCGGACAATGGACCACCGGCTATGCCCGCTTTGACGAGAACACCTTGCGATGGAGCGACTTGGGATGCTACAACCCCCAGTTCAGCGGCCTGGGCACCCTCACCTTGAAGGCCGATGGCACCGGCTTCTATTGCACGGGGTGGATGGGTGACCCTTGCGAACTGCCGCAAGCACCGGTTTTCACCTACGACGGCAGCAATTACGCCAGTTGGCCTCCCTACCAGCAGATCCCCTTCGATGGTGGGGACTACGTGGGCTTCGTCTTCGATTTCCAAGGCATGACTTATATGACCGGGGACTTCCGCGACCCGCTCTCCGATGGTTATTGCAGTTTAATGCGCTACAACGGAGATACGTGGGAGTACGTGCCGGGCTGGGGCCAGTTGCTGGCACCGATCAAGGAGTTCAGCATCCACAACGATACCCTGTACATCGCAGGCACTTTCCGGCGCTCGATGGGCGCACCCGGTGACCTGATCGCCCGTTTCGACGGCAGCACCTGGGATGACATGGGCGGGGGCCTCTTCTACGAACCGGTACCCATGAGCGGCGCAGCCCTTGACCTGCTCTGGCACCACGATGAATTGTGGGTGGTGGGCATGTTCACCCGGGCGGGCGACATCGCGGCCGAGTGTGTGGCCAAGTGGAACGGCAGGCAATGGTGTTCCCTGCCCGCCGACTTCCAAGGGCATCTACCCAACATGGTGGAGACCACGATCGGAAGTATCACAAGCTGGCGGGATAGTGTCTACATCTCCGGTGGATTCAGTTACATCAACGGCGAGCCGGTTAAACTGGTCGCGCAATGGTTGGGTGGCGATGCCACCGTGGCGTGTAGCACACCGGTACAGGTGGGGCTGGCGGATCCATGGCATACCCCTCCCATTCAGATCAGCCCGAACCCGGTAGCCGATGAACTGCGGCTGGTCGGCTTGCCCACTGGCACATACCGCTTCAAGGTTTACGACAGCGTAGGTCGGAAAGTGCTGGAAAGCATCGATGATCCAGGCACACTCCACGCAGGACGGCTGGAACCGGGCATGTATCTCCTCGTGGTCTTGGGCCCACAGGACAAGCTCCTGGCCAAAGCCAAGTTCCAGAAGCTGTAGCACTCACCGCCCGATCCGCTCCGTCGGCTTGGCCTCGGTACGCACCGCTTTCACACGCGCGGCCACCGCAGCGTGCACCACCTCCTGGATCTTGGTGCGTATGCCCATTGAGGCCAACTTGTTGGTGGTGGCGTTCGGATACACCCGGTTGCTGAGGAAGACGTACACCACCTGCTGGTCCGGATCCACCCAGGCCATGGTGCCGGTGAAGCCCGTATGGCCGAAGCTGGCGTAGCTGACACAGTCGCAGGTGGGTCCGCCTTGGCCGCGCACGGGCTTGTCCCAGCCCAGGCCGCGGCGGTTCCCGGTGCCGTTCGGAGCGCAGAACTGGCACTTGGTGAATTCCTTCACCACCTGCTCGCTCAGGTAGCGCCGCCCGCCGTAGGTACCACCGTTGGCGAGCATCTGCATCACCATGCCCAGGTCGTTGGCATTGCTGAAGAGACCTGCATGACCGGCGACACCGCCTTTCATGGCCGCACCGGGATCATGGACGTCGCCACGGATCTGGCGCATGCGGAAGCTGAGGTCGTTCTCGGTGGGTGCGATACGCGAAAGGGGGAAGCGCTCCCATGGCTTGTAGCCGATGGTGTTGGCGCCCATGGGACGGTAGAAGGTGCTGCTCACGTAACGGTCCAAGGGCATGCCGGTGATGCGTTCGATCACCTCCTGCAACAGGTAGTAGCCCATGTCGCTGTACACATACTCCCCCTTCCTGCCCAGCGGCGTGGTCACCACCCAGGTGAGCATGCTGTCGCGGTAGGCTTGCGGGATGTAGAGCTTGTCGGCCACGCGCACGGTGTATTTCTCCGTGGCGCTATCGGAGACCAGCTCCGGGCGCAGCTTACCGTCCTTCAACAACTTGGTGTAGAACGGCACGAAGGCTTTGAGGCCCGCCTGGTGCGTGAGGATATCGCGGAAGCCCATGCGCGCGTGGGTGGCGCTGAGGTCGTCCAACTCGGGCAGGTAATGGCCGAGCGGCTTGTCCAGGTCCAGCTTGCCTTCATCCACCAGGCGCATCAGGGCGATGGTGGTGCTGGCCACCTTGGTGATGCTGGCCAGGTCGTAGATATCATCCTTCCGCACCTTGCGTTCCTTCCCGTAGGTGGTATGGCCGTACGCTTCATGGAAGACCACCAGGCCGTCCACCGCCACGAAGACCTCGCACCCCGGAAAGGCCTGTGCCTCGATCCCCTGCTTCACCACCGCATCGATACCACGCAGGTCGGCGCTGCCGATGCCGATCGTTTCGGGCATGGTGTAACCCATGCGGCCGTTGGGTTTGAACTCCCGGCCATCGCCGCACTTGTAGAACGCGGAAGCGGTGATCGGCAACTTGCCATCCACGCCGATGGCCCCGAAGATGGCCTGTGCCATGAGGTCCTGTGTCTCCTCGGTCTCTTCGTAGCCCACCATCACGGAGCTCATCAACTGGGCGCCGTAGGCTTTGGACAGGCGGTACGGGTTGGCGAAGAGCGCGAAGATGGTGGGCCTGCGACCGGCGATCTCGCGTACGATGTCCAGCGCCGTCTCCGGCACGCCGAAGTCCTTGTTCACCCGCCAGGTGGTGTTGTGGACCGATACGATCACCCGGTCGAAGGCGTCGAGCTTGCGCAGCAAGGCGTCCAAGCTGTCGCGTTTCAAGCTCTTATCGCAACGGAACAAGGTCACGGGTGCATAGCGTTGCAGGCCGGTCTGGAACGGGTTGCCGAGGGTATCGCCGATCACCAGGGAGGCGATCCTCAACGTATCCAAACGGCCCACGGGAATGGCTTTGTGGTGGTCGTTCAGCGCGGTGATGGCCCGGGCGTACAGGTTGCGTCGCAGGAGCTTGCCCCGGCTGGTGTTCAGGTCGGCGTGGAGGTCCTTGGTCTCCACGGGCTTCATGCGGGCGAGGCCCGCCCATTCCTTCGCGCGCAACACCTTCAGGCACTTGTGATCGATCAGGGCGCGGTCCACCACGCCGCTGTCCACCGCCTGCCTGATGCGTTCGATCGCCTTCACCGGATCCTGCGGGAAGAGCATCACGTCGTTGCCGGCGAGCAGGGCGCGCAGCTCGATCTCGCCGGGCTTATCGGCCCTGGCCACGCCTTTCATGTTGAGCGCGTCGGTGAAGACGAGCCCTTTGAAGCCGAGCTCCTGTTCGAGCAGCTGGTGTACGATGGGCTTGCTCAGGGTGCTGGGCTGGCCCTTGGTGCTGTCCAGCGCGGGCACCTCGAGGTGGGCCACCATCATGGCGGCGATGCCCTCCTCCACGATGCGTTGGAAGGGATAGAGTTCCAGCGAATCGAGGCGGGTGCGGCTGTGCGCGATCAGTGGCAGGCCATAATGCGAATCGGTATCGGTATCGCCATGGCCGGGGAAGTGTTTCGCCGTGGCGATCACCCCACCCTTCTGTAAGCCGCGCATGTAGGCGATGCCCTTGCGGGCCACGAGTTCGCGGTCCTCACCGAAACTGCGGTCGTTGATCACCGGGTTCGCGGGGTTGTTGTTCACGTCCAGCACCGGGCTGAAGCTCACATGCACCCCGAGCCTTTTCATCTCGCGGGCGATCTCCAGGCCCATCTCCTCGATCAGCGAATCGTTCTTCAATGCGCCGAGGGTCATCTGGCGCGGGAAGCGGATGGTGCTGTCCAGCCGCATGGCGAGGCCCCACTCCAGGTCCATGCCGATGAGCAAAGGCGTGCGCGCTGCGGCCTGGTAGCGATTGGTGAGCCGGGCCTGCCTGCCGGGGCCACCCTTGAAGAAGATGATGCCGCCGATGTTGCGCTGGCGGATGAGGTCCTCGATGCCCTTCTCGTGTTTGGCATCCTTGTCGCTGTAGGCGGCCACCATCATCAGCTGCGCGATGCGGTCGTCGAGGCTGAGGGTGCTGAAGACGGAATCGGCCCAGGGACTCGCCTGGTGGAGAAAGGGCGGTGGCGTGCCGGCTTCCACCGAGCGGGTGCCCTGCGCGGAACCGAAGGATAGGGCGGCTCCGAGGAGAACAAGGAGGAAAGGAAGTCTGCGCTTCATGGGATGGTGCGAAGCTATCGGCGTGCCAAAGGGCTCTCGGCCGATGCAAGAGGCAGTTGTGAACATGGGGGACGTAGCTTCTTGGAGCGCACGGGGTGCTCAGGGGCTTGGGGATGGCGGACATCACCACCTATCCGGCCAACGGATCCGGCACCAACTGAACGGCACTGTGCATCCTTTCACCGCCCCCGCGCCCCCATCCGTCGAAACTCGACCCCCACCGCGCAACATCCACGCACCAGGTTCGTTTCCCACCCCGGAACCCGAACCTGCACCCATGAAGAACCTACACACTTACCTGCTTACCGCGAGCAGCGCACTGCTCCTGGCGGCACCCTCCCACGCCCTGGCCCCACCGGTGGGCGATATGAACGGAACCACCGTGACCTTGACCGGCTGGCTGCACGTGGATGATGCCTTCATGGCCGACGTGACCCTCGAGGTGGATGTGAACGGCGAGGTACGGACCGCATCCGTCTCCAACAGCGGTCGGTTCACCATCGACCTGCCCGCCGAGACTTCCGCCACCCTGCGCTTCGCGAAGCCCGGCCATGTGACCAAAACGGTCTCCGTGGATACGCGCCACATCAACGACGGCGACTTCGCAGGATCCCGCCGACGGCAGGTCAAGTTGGCGGTGATCATGGAGCAAGAGCGCTTCATGGCGGGCCTCACCTATGCCGGTCCGGTAGGCAACCTCGGGTTTGAACCTGGCGGGGGCTGTGTCGCCGTGCACCATACACGGTCGGTGACCCCAGCGAAGCGCCGGACCACCATGGAGTTCTGATCACACGCACCGCCATGAAGAGCCTCCCTTGCCGGAGGCTTTTCCCGTTCTCCACCGGTGGAGGCCGTTACCTTTGGCCATTCAACATGAGCCACCCCTCCTCGCACCTGCGTGCACCATTGCCATGGCTGACCTGATCCGGCTCCTCCCCGACCATGTGGCCAACCAGATCGCGGCCGGCGAAGTGGTGCAACGCCCTGCCAGCGTGGTGAAGGAACTGCTGGAGAACAGCGTGGATGCGGGCGCCACACGCATCATCCTGGTGGTCAAGGATGCCGGTCGTACCCTGGTGCAGGTGACCGATGATGGCCGAGGCATGAGCGCCATGGACGCACGTGCCTGCTTCGAGCGCCATGCCACCAGCAAGATCAGGGAAGCCGACGACCTCAGCGCCCTGCGCACCAAAGGCTTCCGTGGCGAAGCCCTGGCCAGCATCGCAGCGATCGCCCAAGTGGAGTTGAAGACCCGCGAAAGGGACCAGGAGCTGGGCACCCGCGTATTGATCGAGGGGAGTCGCGTGCGGACCCAGGAAGCCATGGCCTGTGCCGTGGGCACCACCATCGCCGTGCGCAACCTCTTCTTCAACGTGCCGGCACGCCGCCAATTCCTGAAGAGCGACAGCGTGGAGATGAAGCATGTGCTGGACGAGTTCCACCGTGTGGCGCTGGCCCATCCGGAGGTCGCCTTCCAGCTGGTGAACAACGATCACGAGGAGTACAACATGCCCGTGGGCAACGAACGGCAGCGTGTGGTCCACCTCTTCGGCCGCAAGTACGACGAGCGCCTGGTGCCCGTGGATGAACACACGGACTTCGTGAACGTGACGGGATTCGTGGGCAAGCCGGAGTTCGCCAAGCGGTCGCGTGGGGAACAGTACTTCTTCGTGAACCGGCGTTTCGTGCGTAGCAACTACCTGGAACACGCGGTGCGCAAGGCGTACGACGAACTGGTGTCGCGCGAGAACCACCCCTCGTGGTTCCTCTTCATCGCCATAGACCCGGCCCAGATCGACATCAACATCCACCCCACCAAGACGGAGATCAAGTTCCGCGACGACCGTGCGGTGTACGCCATGGTGCATGCCGCAGTACGCCGGGCCTTGGGGCGGTTCAACATCGTGCCCAGCCTCGATTTCGAGCCAGAACCCGCGATCCTTGCGGCATTCGCCGGACAGCCGCCGGCCGCAGCACCACCGCGCGAGGCCGTGCCCAGCTGGCGCCCGAACGACCTGGGCGCGTTCATGGCCCCGCCGCGCAAGAGCGCCGAAGGCTGGCAACAGCTCTTCGACCTCGACGCCCCGGCCGTGGAGGCGACACCGGCACCTCCCCCAGCCCAACGGCTGATCCCCTGGCGCGAGCACGAAGGCACGCCTGGCGAACGGCCCGTGTTCCAATTGCACGGCACCTACATCATCGCGCAGTTGCGCAGCGGCTTCATGGTGGTGGACCAGCAACGGGCCCACGAACGCATCTTGTACGAACGCAACTTGAAGCTGATCGAACAAGGTGCCGGGCTGAGCCAGACTGAACTCTTCCCGCGCCATGTGGAGCTGAGCGCTCCGGACTTCGCCCTGCTCCAAGATGTACTGCCCGAGCTGCGCAGCATGGGTTTCGACCTGGAACCCTTCGGCGGTCGCACGATACAGGTGAACGGCATGCCCGCGGAAGCCGCGGAGGAGGATCCGGCACGGCTGTTGGAAGACCTGCTGGAACAGCTGAAACACGAACGTGGCACACTGCGCAACGAGCGACACCACATCCTCGCGCGCAGCCTCTCGCGCAGCATGGCCATCCGGCCCGGTCGAGGCCTGAGCACCACCGAGATGCACGACCTCATCGACCGCTTGTTCGCCTGCGCGATGCCCTACCATGCCCCATCGGGGAAACCCACGTTGATCACCTTCGGGCTGGATGAGTTGAACGAACGGTTCGAGCGATAGTCGCCGGCCTGCCGATGCGGACGACCCTCTGCCTGTTCTTCTGGCTGGTGCGGATCCTGCTCAACGCCCAGGAGCTGGTGCGGAACGGCGGGTTCGAGCAGTACACGCGATGCCCTCGGCATATCGCGGCGAAACCCGCACGAGGCCTTGAGGGCGTGAAGACCATCGGTGGCATGCCGGGGTACTTCCATGCGTGCAGCGAACAGCTGGGCACCCCGATGAATTGGGCGGGCTGGCAAGCGCCGTATGAAGGTGAAGCCTACATGGGTCTGGTCCTCACCGCGCATGGCGGCGGAGAATGCGCGGTGCGCGAGTTCGTGCAACTGGAGTTGGCCGAGCCGCTGGTGAACGGAGGCAAGTACGAACTCTCCTTCCGCGTGAGCCTCGCCGACCGCTCCGGGTACATGACGGACCGCATCGGCGCCTGTTTCAGCGCGGAGGACCGCAGCCGGAAGGGGAACCTTGCACAGTCCTTCGGCCGCCCGGACGTGGACAACATGCTGAACCGCTTCATCGCCGACACGGCGGGCTGGATGGTGGTGAAGGGCATCTACAACGCGCGCGGCGGCGAACGTTATGTGCAGGTGGGCAATTTCCAGCTGTGCGACCGCACCAGCCGCAAGGCGGTGACCGCGAACCGAGGCAGCGGCACCATGCAGAACATGAAGCGCAAAGCCGATGCCGACCTCGACCCCGACATGGAACGCGGACTGCGCCGACGCCTCTTGGCCACCCAAGCCTACGCCTATGTGGACGCCGTTTCACTGGTGCCCCTCGGCCATACCGAAGAGATCCGCGTGCTGCATGCCTCGGATGCCTGCCCGGCCGATCCCGCTCCCCCACCCCCCGCCATGGATCTCGTCCCCGACCCCGCGTTCGACCGGAACCTGCCCGCGCATGGTGCCGCCTGGAAGAACGCCAGCGGTGGTACGCCCGATTTCCTGAAGGACCGCACGGGCATCTACCTGTACTCCGCCGTGAACAAGGATCACCGCGAATACATCCAGACCCCGCTGAAAGAACGGCTCGACCCCTGTGGGGTGTACGCCGTGCGCCTGCGGATCCTGCGCGACGCCACCTACGCCTATGCCGTGGACCGTATCGGCATAGCCCTCACCGAAGCCTTAGAGAACGACCGGCGGCCCGAGCTGCTGACCTACCCGGTGCGGTGGGAATTGTGGTCGGCCGGGGTGATGG
>SSGN01000009.1 GCA_008016945.1 Flavobacteriales bacterium | reverse complement strand
GGACCACACCCTCTTCGCACTCGTCGAAGGTCGCGTCCAGTTCGCCATCAAGGGCGCGCAGCGTCGCCGCACGGTGAGCATCGTTCCCGCGACCGAGTAATCGAACGCGAGACCCCGGAAAGCCCTATCCCTGCGGTAGGGCTTTTCTGTTTCTGAAAGCAAAAAATGAAATTTATCGACGAAGCCAAGATCTATGTGGCCGCCGGCGACGGCGGCAACGGCATGGTTTCGTTCCGCCGCGAGAAATACATCCCCAAGGGCGGCCCGGACGGTGGCGATGGCGGCAAGGGCGGCAGCGTGATCGTGGTCGCTGACCGCAACATCAACACCCTGGTCGACTACCGCTACACGCGCAAATTCCTCGCCCAGCGCGGCGAGAACGGCGGCACCTCCGATTGCTACGGCAAGGCCGGCGAGGACATCGTGCTGCGCATGCCAGTCGGCACCGTCATCATCGATGCCGCCAGCGATGAAGTGATCGCCGACCTGGACGCCCACGACAAGCGCGTGATGATCGCCAAGGGCGGGCGCGGCGGCCTCGGCAACATCCATTTCAAGTCGAGTACCAACCGCGCGCCGCGCCAGAGTACCAAGGGCGAAAAGGGTGACGAACTCGACCTGCGACTGGAACTCAAGGTACTCGCCGACGTCGGTCTGCTCGGCCTTCCCAACGCCGGCAAGAGCACCTTCATTCGTGCCGTTTCGGCAGCACGCCCGAAAGTGGCCGACTATCCGTTCACCACGCTCGAGCCGAACCTGGGCGTCGTCCGCGTCGACGAAAACAAGAGCTTCGTCATCGCCGACGTGCCCGGGCTGATCGAAGGTGCAGCCGATGGCGCAGGCCTCGGCATCCGCTTCCTCAAGCACCTTTCGCGCACGCGACTCCTGCTGCACATCGTTGACATCGCACCGCTCGATCCCGAGGCCGATCCGGTGCACGATGCTCGGGCAATCGTCGCCGAACTCGAAAAATACAGCCCGGAACTCGCCGCCAAGCCGCGCTGGCTGATCCTGAACAAGCTCGATCTGATCCCCGAAGAAGAGCGGGACGCGCGAATCACTGACTTCCTGAAGGCCTACGGCCACGACGGCCCCTGGTTCGGCATCGCCGCCATCAGCGGCGATGGTTGCCGGCCGGTGGTTTATGCCGTGCACGAAGCCTTGAGCCAGATGGCGAATGTCGCCCTCGCCGAAGAAACCGCCGACACGGAATTTCCTGACGATTTCGACGAAGAATGACCAGCAAACGCCTTGCTTCCTCCCGCCGCCTCGTCGTCAAGGTCGGCTCCGCGCTCATCACCAGCAACGGTACGGGCCTCGATCTCGAAGCCATCAACGAATGGGCACGTCAGATTGCGGCTTTGCGCAAGCGCAACAAGGAGATCGTCCTCGTCTCGTCGGGAGCCATCGCATGCGGCATGCAGCGCCTCGGCTGGACGAAGCGCCCGCATGCCGTCCATGAATTGCAGGCCGCCGCCGCTGTCGGCCAGATGGGGCTGGTGCAGATCTATGAGCGCGCCTTTGCCGAGCACGGCCTGGCTACGGCACAAGTTCTGCTGACGCACGAAGATCTTGCCGATCGCAAGCGCTATCTCAACGCCCGTTCGACACTGACGACGCTGTTGCAACTCGGCGTCGTTCCGATCATCAACGAGAACGACACCGTCGTCACCGACGAAATCAAGTTCGGTGACAACGACACGCTCGGCGCGCTCGTCGCCAACCTCATCGAACCCGAACCCCCGATCATTCTCACCGACCAGGCCGGCCTCTTCACGGCCGATCCGCGCAAGGCCCCGAACGCCACGCTGATCAGCGAAGCCGCTGCCGGTGACGAAACGCTGGAAAGCATGGCCGGCGGCGCCGGCACGTCGATCGGCAAGGGCGGCATGATCACCAAAGTGCTCGCCGCCAAGCGTGCTGCCCGCAGCGGCGCCCATACGGCGATTGCCTGGGGACGGGAAAAGGACGTGCTACAACGGCTCGCAACAGGCGAATCCATCGGCACCCTGCTCATTGCCAGCACCCCGCCCGTCGCCGCGCGCAAGCAGTGGCTCGCCGATCACCTGCAACTCGCCGGGCGCCTGACCCTGGATGCGGGCGCGATCAAGGCCTTGCACGAAGGGCGTAGCCTTCTGCCAGTTGGGGTAAGGGCGGTCGACGGCGAATTCGAGCGGGGAGCGGCCGTTGCCTGCATCTCCGCAGAAGGAAAAGAACTCGCCCGCGGCCTGACCAACTACGCCAGCAGCGAATCACGCCTCATCGCCGGCAAAGCCTCCGGCGACATCGAAGCCATCCTCGGCTACATCGATGAACCTGAACTGATCCATCGCGACAATCTGATCCTTATCGGCTAGCCGCCGCTTCAGCCTCAGAAAACAGGGGACAGACCACGGTTTTACTCGTCCGAAGCACCTTTGCTATCGCCGTTCTTTGTCGGGCGGCCTGATTTACCCGGCACGACACGTCGCCCGAGCACTTGCGCCACCTGTTCAGCGAAGCGCGGGTCGCCAAGCGCAAAGTTCCCATTTGTCGCCTGCCGAATCGCATCGACGACCCCTGGGTCCAATTCGTAGCGGAACAACTCCCGATAGGCTGACCGACGCTTTTCCTCGCTCGTCCCAAGCGCGTCGTAGAGTGCATGCGCAACAACCAAGGCATCCGCCTCGCCCTGCGCATTCACACGGTAGCTTGACCACGGGTACTCTGCTGGATGTGAGACCATGCCGGCACGAACCGGGTTAAGTTCGATATAGCGCTGACACGCCAGCAAATAGGCATCTTCCTGCGCAAGGCACGAGCGGAAACGTCCCTCCCACAAAGTACCCGATCGCTTATATGTACGATTCACATACTGCACATATCGTTGCCCAAGCGCCTTCATCATTGCTCCCGGCGCCGCCCCGTCGGATGCCGAAACCAGCAGATGTACGTGATTCGTCATCAACACATAGGCATGGATGATGCATCCTGATTTCTGCGCACAAGTGCGCAGCCATTCAAGATAGAAACGATAGTCGTCTTCGGCGTAAAAACATGCCTGACGATTGTTGCCCCGCTGAATGATGTGCACGGGCACATTCGGCAACATTAGTCTCGCGCGGCGCGGCATGAGAAATAATCAGAAATGAAGAGATGCGTTATTTCGCCAGCACTACCGGCACGTAAGGACTCGCAGGATTGACAGACAAGGTTTGTGTTGCAGGGTGAAGAACCAGATCCATCATCTCCATTGGCACAGCACCGAAAAGAGGCTCGTCACCGACAACCAGCGCGGACAGATCACAAAATCTATCCGCGAATCTAACCCGTAACGGGCCAATCATCGGCACAGATCGCCGGCTTCCGTCCGCAAGGACAATCTCTCGCACAGAAACCTCCGACAAATCGAACCCCAACTGGAGTGCCATGTGCTCAGGTATCGTCAGAAATACAGCGCCTGAATCGACCAGCGCTGGCGTATCCAGGCCACGCTGATTAAACAGATTCTCAACACGAATATTGGCGTAGGTTAATCCCATGACAAGCCCTTTCATTTAAGAAGGCGATTGTAGCTCAAGCCAGCAGCAAAATAACCGTGGTCTGTCCCCTATTTCTCGTAGTCCTTCAGCCACTCCAAGTAATAACAGCAATCCTCATCGGCAAAAAAACACGCCTGACGATTGTTTCCCCGCTGGATGATATGCAGCGGAACATTTGGGAGGGTCAGACGGGGGCGACGGGGCATCGATTACTCCAGCAGGCCGGACATTGAAGAGCGGATTCAGTAAGATCACGAAGCAAACCGTGGTCTGTCCCCTATTATTATAAATCGAACCCCAGCTGGAGTGCCATGTGCTCAGGTATCGTGAGGAATACAGCGCCTGAATCGACCAACGCAGGCGTATCCAGGGCACGCTGATTAAACAGATTCTCAACACGAATGTTGGCGTAGGTTAATCCCATGACGAGCCCTTTCCTTTAAGAGGGTAATTGTAGCTCAAGTCAGCAGCAAAATAATAGTGGTCTGTCCCCTATTGTTAATCGGACCACAAGTAAAGCCAGAAAAAACAAAACGGGCGCCGAAGCGCCCGTTATTTCGATTAACTGACCGGGGTCAGATTAGAACGTGTGGCGAACGCCTGCCGACCAAACTTCCAACTTGGCGCCTGTACCGAAATTGCCGCCAACAGCGCCGACGTTGAAGTCATTAGCAACGTCATTACCGTTATTCAACTGGGTATAGGAAGCCTTAAGCATGGTGCGCTTCGACAGCGAGTACTCGAGACCCAGTTCCCACAGTTTGGCGCCAGTATCGCCGTCCGGTGCGTTGTTGCTAATCGAGGCATCGTTCTGCTGGTAGTACTGGCCGATCAGAGCAAGCGTCGGGGTAGCCATGAACTTGCCGCCGATACCCCAAGTCGTTTGCTTGATCTTGGAGTGATCGTTAGCAGCCCAGTTCACGTCTGCCTTATTCTGCTCGTAAAGGGCAGAAATTTGGTGGCCGCCGGTGAAAGTGTACTTACCAGCAAGACGCAGGATGCTGGATTCATCAGCAGCATACGACGTACCTGCAGGGAAAGGCCCGGCAGCGGCTACAGCCGTAGCGCTGGTGTAGGTGTTACGATCACGACCCGCATCAACCTTACCATACGACAGACCGACGAAGATCGGGCCGTTGGTATAGGTGCCACCGATGTCATAGCCATAGGTATTGACCTGACGGGTGCTGTTGTTGTTGGCATCAAGGTTCTTGTCTTCACCAGCCTTGTACGCAGCCGCCACTTGGAAACCAGACCAGGTCGGCGAGATGTAGGCGATAGCGTTGGTCATACGCGTATCGAAGAAGCCCGAATTGTAGCCAGTAGCGCCGTTGTTCCAGCCGTAATCAAACGCATTGGCAGAAGTCGTGCCTGCGATCATGGCGTTACCGCCCAGCACCTTACCAATGAGCGACGAGTTGCCGCCAGGGCCAGTTGCGCCAGCATTCATGTCAACAGCCGAGCCCAGAGCGCGGGTCGGGGTGGTCAGATTACCGAGACGAACTTCGCCCAACTTGTTGTGGTTCAGACCAACGTAGCTATCACGGTTCGTCGACAGCGTGCCCGCAGAATCAAAGCTCACACCGGATTCAAACTGGAAGACAGCCTTCAGACCGTTGCCCAGAGCTTCTTCGCCCTTGAAACCAATCAGCGACGAGTTGGTGCTGACGCGGGAAAAAGTATCCCGCTCCAAATTGCTAAGGTGAGCACTTTTCGCGGAGGCGCCTTCGAACGACGCATCAGCAACACCGTAAATGGTGACGTTCGTCTGGGCGAACGCGGCGCCCGAAACCAGACCGGCGACTGCCAGTGCGATTACTTTCTTTTGCATTGTGAATCTCCTCTAGGTTTGAGATCGGCGGTTCGGCGAACCGGCCCACCAAGCTTTACCTCTCGGATACGAGAAGTTGAGCTAATTGTGGCAAAGGGGGCGGGGGGGAAGCAACCCTGGCAGCACCTTTCCGCCGGCAGCCCGGCTGATTTGTTGCACGGATGCAACAAAGCTGGTCAATCAGGCGGCAAACAACGTGGCAAGGGCGTCGCCGGGCATTTCGGCGCGCATCAAGGCCTCTCCCACAAGGAAGGCATTGACGGCATTCTGTCGCATCATAGAGACATCGGCCAGGGTCAAGATGCCACTTTCGGTCACAACCAGTCGATCTGCCGGAATGCGCGGCAGCAGATCGAGGGTGTGCTGCAG
>SSGN01000013.1 GCA_008016945.1 Flavobacteriales bacterium | reverse complement strand
GGCCACCAAGGCGGCCGCACGTCGCACGTTGCAAGAGATGGGGATCCACCACGCCACCATCGAGATCGAATGGGCCGGCGAGCACTGTGGCCTACAGCATCACTGAACGCGGATCGCGCCATTTCACCTGCATCGCCAGCGGCCCAACACTGCGGGCAACCTATTAACGCACAACGCGCCCACAGGTCCGGAAGCCCTTCCCTGTCTATGCCGGCCTGCGCACAAGGCTCGGCACGGCCATACCATGGCACCGCGCGTTGGAACCTGCGATCGCGCCCTGTGCAATGCCGTTGGTTCGGATCCGCACCTCATCTTCCCTAATTTCGGCCGGTGAAAGCCCCTTGGTCCATCACACTGTGCGCTCTGGCCCTGTCCGCCGGGGCACAGAACAACGTGGTGATCAACGAGCTACAGGCCGCCAACCGCAACACGTACGTGGCCGCGGACGGCAGCACTCCGGATTGGGTGGAGCTCTTTAATCCGACCACCGCCACCATCAACGTTGAAGGCCTGCGTTTCGCCGTGGTGGGCCGTATGCATGTCCTGCAAGGCCCTCTGAACATCACCCCTCAAGGGCACCTGGTCCTCTGGTTCGATGGCCGCCCCGACCTGGGCCCGGACCACGTGGGCTTCACCCTACCGCGCAAGGGTGGCACGCTGCTCTTGATCGCGGCCGATGGAACAACGGTACTGGACGTGTTCACCTACCCGGCCATGGCTGGCGACCTCAGTGTGGGCCGCCTCACCGATGGCCATGCCACCGCGTGGAGCTTCTTCGACACGGCCACACTGGGCGCACCCAATCTTGGTACCCGACCCGTGCATGGGCGCACCGCCACACCCGTGATCGATACCACGCTCCTCGGCACGGGTACCGTGCTGCCCCTGTCCGCCGAGGACGGTGCCACCATTCGGTACACCACCGATGGCACCGAACCCACCATCACGCACGGTGAGCCGTACACCGCACCGATCGTGGTGGACCGCGACCTGGTGGTGCGGGCACGGGCATTCGCCGAAGGCCGACTGCCGAGCAAGGAATTCTGCTCCACCTACCACCGTGGCACTGCGCCCCAGGATGGCATCACCATCGCCATGGACCAGGCCGGCCTTTCCGACGACAGCAGCGGCATCAACGTGGAGGGCGTGCTGGCCAACTTCAGCCGCAGGGGCCGAGCGTGGGAACGGCTGGCCATGGTGAAGTTCAATGGTAGTGAAGAGGTCCCCATTCCGATCGGCATCAGCATCCACGGCAGCGGTACACGTAGTTTGGCGAAGCGTTCCTTCAAATTGCACGCACGCGACCGTTACGACAGTCCGGTGAAAGGCCTTCGGTTGAACGACCGCGAGCACTTCCAAGAAGGCATCCTGCGCGCCGATGCGGGCCCGAACAGTTTCCTACGCAACCGGTTCATGGAGGTCTTGGTGCGCGACCACGGTCTGCGCGTGGATGTGCAGCCCTCGCACCCGATGCCATTGTACCTCAACGGTCGGTACTGGGGCCTGTACCGCTGGATGCCACCCAAGGATGCGCAATGGTTGAAGCACATCAGCGGGAGCGAAGCGGTGGATGTGCTGGAAGGCCCCGCAGCCGTGGTGCGGTCGGGGAGCGACACGCATTTCAAGGCCAGCGTGGCATTGTTGATGCATCTGGCACCGCTGGACACGCTGGCGCGATACATGGACCTGGACAACCTCACCGACCTGGCCTGCCTGGACCTCTGGACCGGTCGAGCCGACCACGACCTCAACGTACGGTGCTACCGACCTCGGCAGCCCAATGGCCGCTGGCGCTGGGTGATGTACGACATGGACCTTTGGGCGCCCGCCGCGGAGAACAGTGTGGAGCGCATGGCCGCAGGCACCGCCGCAGAGACCCCCTACATCCCTCAGTTCCTCAAGCACCCCGAATTGCAGGCGAAACTGCTGGCACGCATGAGCGCTCTGCTGGCCACCGCGCTCTCCCCCAGCCATGCCATGGCGTTGGCCGACAGCCTGTTCACCAGCCATCAGGCTCAGCTGTACGCCGACCACGAACGCTGGCAGGGTGAGATGGAAAGACCCGACCCCTCGACCTCGCACCGGGCCTTACGGACATTCATCCATGATCGCCCCGGCCACCTGACCGAACACCTCAGCCGGGCCACCGGACGAAAGTTGCGCAGGACCATCATCGAAGTACCGGACACCGCGCAAGGCACGTTGAGGATCGAGGATCTGGCGCTATCACCCGGTCCCAACGAGGTGATCGGCTTCAACGGCATTCCGCTGCGGGTGGTGTTCACCCCGGCGGAAGGTCACGAACTGGTGGGGTGGAAAGGGGATGGATCACGGAACCAGGCCATCATCATCGATCCATCCCGGGTGCGGTCCCTGCGCCCCATGGTTCAGCCTTTGATACCCTGAAGGCAAGCTATCCTGCCCGCGCAGCACACAGGTGGTGGGCGGACCGGACCTCGGTCCAAATGGTTCAGGCGGATCGCGTGCTCGCGTACAAGAACAGCGGGCGCCGCGCAGAAGGAACGCGCAATCGCAAGAAGGGTCAGGCCAGGACCTCCTTCAACAGAGATTCGAAGAGTGCGCGACCGTCCGTATTACCGAGCCGCTCATCGGCGGCCCTTTCCGGGTGCGGCATCATGCCGAACACATTACGCCCCATATTGCACACTCCGGCGATGTTGTCCTTGCTGCCGTTGGGATTCGCCGCATCCGTGACCTTCCCATCCGCATCGCAATAACGGAAGAGCACCTGATCATTATCCTTCAAGGCTTTCAGCGTGGCGGCATCGGCGTGATAGCGGCCTTCGCCGTGGGCGATGGGGATCTTCAACGCGCGATCGGGCACCGCGCTGGTGAGCGCTGTGGCCCGGGTGGCTGGCCTCACATAGGTATTGCGGGCCACGAACTTCTGCCCTTCGTTGTGCAACAGGGCGCCTGGTACCAAACCCGCTTCGCACAGCACTTGGAACCCGTTGCACACGCCGAACACCAGCCCACCCCGTTTCGCATGGGCCGCCACCTCCTGCATGATGGGCGAGAACCGGGCGATGGCCCCGCTGCGGAGGTAGTCTCCGTAGGAGAAGCCTCCGGGGAGCACCACCATGTCCACCCCCTTCAGGTCATGCTCCTTGTGCCAGAGCCGCTCCACAGGCCGCCCCATGGTGGTGCCCAGCACATGGATCATATCCTCATCGCAGTTGGAGCCCGGAAAAGTGACGACGCCGAATTTCATCTGATGGAGGGGCATGGGGGTGTTGGGCCCGATGCGGCGCGAAGGTACGCGGGAGGATCAGCCTGGAGCGTACTGGATCCATAACGCCAGGAGCAGCAAACAACCCACGGCCAGCTCCCCCAGCCAGGCCTTGCGTTGCCCCAGAAGCCCGAAGGTGGCCAGCATGGCCAGGGGCAACGCCACGAACACCGCCGGGAACACCCCTGTGATCCAGCGCACCAACGCACCGAGCAGGCCCATGGTGAGGCCGAAAGCGATGAAGGCACTACGAACGTTCTGTTCGCGTACCACACCCCGGTCGTATTGCTGCATGAAACGCAAGGCCGAGACCAGGAGTAGCGGCACGCACAACAAGGCGAGCGACCAGCCATGACCGCGCGGCATCTGGCCCAGACCGATGGTGGAACCCACCACCGTACGCAGTGGGGCCTGAACGGGCAGGTGCGTCAAGCGCATCACGCCCCATCCCAAGTAGCACACCAAGGCCAAGCCAAGCACGGGCAATAAGTACTCCCGCCACTGAAAGGGCCTGATCACCGAGACCGAGGACCACACCACCACGAGCACGAACGCGTAGGGCACGTGGAAGAGAACGGCGACCCCCAACAACAGCCCGGCATCGAAAAGGGCCCCCAACGCCGTACCGCCACTACTGATGCTCCAGGTGCGCTGCATCGCCCACATCACAAAGGGGAGCCCAAAGAAGGCGGCACCCGCACCACCGGGGGGGACGGTAAGGGCCAGCGCCAACGGGACCAGCAGGATGGGCAGGTGGTTCCGCCGATCGGTGAGCTCCGCTTCGTTCATCACCACCGACACCAAGATGGCCAGCGAAGCGACACATAGGGCCACCATCGTGCCGTAGGCCCACGGTACCTGCTGGAACAGGGCCATGAAAACCCGTGCCAACGGCATGCCGGAGGAAAGGTCGGGCGGGGCAGCCAGCCAATGCTTCAGGAACAAAGCGGGCACCAGCAGGGCCAACAGGACCAATACCCCGGGTTGATTGCTTCGGAAGATGCGGACAAGCATGAACTGGCGGTTCCGGTAGGCTGTCTATCTTTGGCGGGTCTCACCCCAACCGACGATGCAAAAGATCGTATTCGCCCTCGGCCACTTCCTCGAATCAGCGTTGAGCGTCCTGGCTTGGATGGGCTGGGTACCTGTCACGTTGATCAGCTTGTTGTTGGGGTTCGGCCTGGTCTACTGGCTGATGCTCCAAGGCCGCTACAACCGCAAGGCCAAGCAGGACGGCACCCTGGCTTAGCGCTCCACCGGTGGGGTTTGTTTGGTGGAAGGCTGTTTCACCAGGTCGAAACCGATATCCGGTCGCAGGTATTTCCCCTCGTATTCGATGAGGGCGGCCGAGCGTTGTGCCGCCAGAATAGCGTGTTCCAGATCCTTACCGAAAGCGGTGACGGTAAGCACCCTCCCGCCAGCGGTCACTAGGCGATCCTCCTTCATCGCGGTTCCACTTTGGAACACATAGGCTTCGCGCACCAGGTCCAGGCCCACGATGGCCTTGCCCGTGGCGAACGTATCGGGATAGCCCTGGCTGGCCAGCACGATGCTAACCGCGGTACGGTCGTCCACATCCACATGGCGTTCGCTGAGGGTGCCGGAAGCGATCCCCTCGAAGAGGTCGAGCAGGTCGCTGCGCAAGCGCGGTAGGATGGCCTGGGTCTCGGGATCACCGAGGCGGACGTTATACTCGATCACGTAGGGTTCGCCGTTCACGTTCATCAGCCCCATGAACAAGAACCCGCTGTACCGAATACCATCCTTCTTCAGGCCTCGGATGGTGGGTGCGGCCACACGATCGTGCACCTTTTGCATGAAATCCCGATCGGCGAAGGGCACGGGCGATACCGCCCCCATCCCTCCAGTATTGGGTCCGGTATCACCGGCACCGATGCGTTTGTAGTCCTTGGCCGAGGGCAGCATCTTGAACGACTCCCCATCGGTGACTAAGAAGGCCGATACCTCGATGCCCTTGAGGAACTGTTCGATCACCACACGCTCACCGGCGGCACCGAAACGCCCCCCTTCGAGCATGTCCTTGAGGACCGCTGCGGCTTCCTTCTTGTCGCTGGTGATCACCACGCCCTTGCCCGAGGCCAGGCCATCGGCTTTGATCACATACGGTGCGGGCGACCGTTCGACATGGTCCACCGCCTCTTTCAATTGGCCTTTGCTGAAGCTCCTATGGGCGGCCGTAGGGATGTTATGGCGGAACATGAACTCCTTGGCGAAGTCCTTGCTCCCTTCAAGCTTGGCGCCTTCTTTGCCGGGGCCGATCACGGTGACCTCCTTGAGCTGCGGATCCTCCGCGATACGATCGTGCAGACCATCGACCAGGGGTGCCTCCGGGCCAACCACCACGATACGGATCCGCTTTTCCAGGAGGAAGGCTCGCAGCTTCTTATGGTCGTTCAGGTCCAGTGGCACGTTACGCCCATGGCGCACGGTTCCGGGGTTTCCGGGGCACACGTACAATTCATCGAGCAAGGTGCTTTGCGCGATCTTCCACGCCATGGCATGCTCGCGTCCACCGCCACCGATCAAGAGAACATTCATCCGACGAAGCCTTTGCCACAAAGGAACGGCCCTGCTCCGGGGGCTGGGGGAAGTTGTTTTCAACAAATGAACAACGCCGCATCCCCGTAGGAATGCGGCGTTGCGCGGTGGAGGTCGGCTCCTCAGTGGTGGTGCGGCACGGCCACGCGCTTGATGCTACAACCGATGTTCCGTGTGGTAGCGGGGTCAATGGGTTTGCCCGCCACCAACGCGGAGATCGCCTTTTCCACATACTTCTCCTTCACCTCGGCCGCCTTGCCCACATTATCGTCGATGGCGCCCTTGTAGGCGAGCTTCAAGTCCTTGTTGAACAGGAACACGTGCGGCGTGGTGCGGGCGCCGAAGGCATCGGCCACCACGTTGTTCTCGTCCAGCGCGTAGAGGCCGGCATACTTCTTCTCCTTATAGCGGGCCTGCATGTCAGCGAAGCCATCACCGGCATTGCGTTTCGAGGTATTGCTGTTGACCAGGACCATGCCCACGCCGTTGCGTTGTGCGAAAGCGGCCAGTGCGGGATAGCGGCCTTCCCAACCTTCGCTATCCTCGGTGCCCACCACGAAGGGGCAGGTGTTGCAGGAGAACACGACCAACAATCCGATCTTTCCGGCAGCCTCCTGCAGCGTGATGTCCTTGCCACTGACATCCTTCATCTTCACCGTGGCCGCGGGCAATGCGGTGCCTATCGTGTGATCGGGCAAGGGATCGTGCGGCATGGTGGCCAATGCGGCAACGGCAAGGAGGGAGACCAGTTTGAGGATCATGTTCGTAAGGGTTCGATGACAGCGAAAGTAGACCTGGATCCCACTGATCGGGCCCGCCAAGCTGTTAATTGATCCAAAGCGCTCCGCTATCGTACCAATCCCGCCTTGATGGCCAGCCGTACCAATCCCGCCACGTTGTGGGTGTCCAGTTTGCGCATCAGGTTGGTGCGGTGCGTATCCACGGTACGCGGGCTGATGAAGAGCCGCTTTCCGATCTCCTTGTTATCCAACCCCTCGGACAGTGCGGCAAGTACTTCCACTTCGCGTTCGGTCAGTTCCGAAAGCAGCGCGGCACCACCTTCCTTCACCACGGTCTTCCCCAGAAGTACCTCGGCCACGCTTCCACCGAAAAAACTGCGACCGGCATGGACTTCGCGGATGGCGCGCACCAGTTCCTCCTTACCGGCGCTCTTCAGCACATAGCCATCGGCGCCGGCTTCCATGGCCCTTTTCACCAAGGCGGCCTCTTCGTGCATGGACAGGATCAGGATCCGCAGTGCAGGATACCTCCTCTTCGCTTGCGCAGCGAGTTCGAACCCGTCCATGCCGGGCATGTCGAGGTCGGAGATCAGCACATCCACCTCGATCCGTCCGAGCAGCAGCAAGGCCTGTTCGCCACTGGCGGCCGTACCGCTGCAGGCGATATCCTCCACCCCACCGAGCAGATCGCCCAGCGCTTCGGTCACCATGCGGTGGTCGTCACAGATCGCCAGTCGTATCATTTCCCTTCGTCCATGTTGTTGCCCGTCAGCGGCACCCGCAAGGTGGCCACCGTACCACTGGGCTTTCTCGGCGAAAGATCGATGCTACCCTGTAGTATCCGTGCACGATCCTGAAGATTCCGTAGTCCCAAGCCGTTACCAATGGCCGATGGATCCAGACCCACACCATCATCCTCCAGGATCAGGACCACCACGTTACCGTTGCGCAGTAGCTGTACATCCACATGGTTCGCACGTGCATGTTTCAAGGTGTTGTTCACCAGTTCCTGAGCGATACGGTAGATCCCGGTCTCCTGTTCCGGAGTCAATCGCTGCTCCATGCCGTGATGCTCGAACTGGTGGCTGAGGCCGGGTATGGAAAGCGATCTCTTGAGCATATCCGCCATGGCGGGTACCAAGCCGGTCTCTTCGAGGGCCCTCGGCATCATACGATGTGCGATATCACGGACTTCGCGACTGGCCTCGTTGGCGAGGGCGAGCACTTCGGTCGATCGGTCATCACCACTGGCGCTGGTCTGGATACGGTACTTCAGACTGGTGAGCAATTGACCGACCCCATCGTGCAATTCCGCGGCGATCCGCTTGCGTTCCATATCGGTCCGTTGGACCATGTTCTTCAAACCCAGTTCCCGTTCGGCGATCACAGCGGCATCCTTGGCCGCACGCGACCGCCGCCGTTGGTACTGGAACAGGAGCATGCCCCCGAGCACCAACAGGCCGATCCCCCCCAGGGCCAGGGCGAGGAAGAAGTTGCGTCGTTCGGCCTTCCGCCCCAGCTGGGCGATGGCGAGGTTCTTCTGGATCAGGTCGGCGCGTTGAAGTTGGATCTCGTGCTCCTTGCGTTCCAGCCCGATGCGTGCCTGCAGATCGGCGACACGCCCGCTCATGTCCGCGTTGAACACCGAATCGCGCAAAGCGGTGTACCGCTCGTGGAGCACCAGGGTGCTATCGGCATGGCCGAGGCGGGCATGGATGCGTGCCAGCAGCTTGTAGGCCTGCATGGTCTCGTTGGTGGCCCCCACAGCGCGTGCCAGAGAGAGCGCGCGTTGCGCGTTGCGATAGGCCTCGGCCACCCTTCCCACATAGAGGCTCGCATCGGCAAGGCCCGTCATGGACGAAGCGATCGCCTTGCGATCACCCGCTTCCTCCCGGATGGCGAGCGCCTCGGAGTACAAGATCCTCGCCCGTGTGGCTTCTCCCCTGGCCAGACGCACCCCGGCTTCGTTGTTGGCTTGGACGGCATACTCTCGACGCAACCCTTTGCGCTTGAAGAATGCCCCAGCGCTATCGAATAGGTCCAAAGCACGAGCGGTATCGCCCATGGACAGGTACACGTTGGCCATATTGCCCTGCGAGGTGGCCAGGCCCACGCTATCGCCCAGGGCGGTATGCACGGCAGCGGCGGCCTGGTGGTCCTTCAAGGCATTCGGATACTGCCGTAGGTTGAAGTGCAGGATGGCGATATTGCTCAGGATCAGCGCCTCCTTGGACCGTTGGCCGAGTCGTTCGAAGATGGCGAGCGCTTGGCGGTTCTCCTCGAGGGCTTCTTCCAGCCGGAGCTGTGCCTGGTAGAGGTTCCCGAGTTTGTTGTGGATGGCCCCGATACCCGGCTCGTCGCCGATGCGCCTTCTGATGCGCAATGCCTGGCATAGCGCACTATCGGCCTCGGCATAGGAACTGCGGTCGATATGGATGATCGCCAGGTCGTTGAGGGCCTGCGCTTCGCCCTTGGGGAATTTCAGTTGGCGAGCAAGGTCCAAGGCGCGCGTGCCGAAGAGGATGGCCGAATCCGGATCCACACGCCGGTAGGCATAACACAGGTCCGAAAGGTGCAGCACCTTGGCGGTATCGTCGGGTGCGCTAAGCACCTTGGCCACATCGGCCACGCCTTGCTGGGCCCCTGCCGGTACCGCGCCCGCGAGCAACAGCACGGCCAGGAGCGCCCGCCGCCATTGGGGCGTAGTACCGTTGTTCCGGGAGAGCATGGAGCGGGAGAGCACGGACCAGGACCTGGATCAACGAACCAGGAACGGGACCAAGATATCCGCTATCGGCCAAGCGCCGATCCAAGGCCGGCCTCGTCGTTCGAGCCTCGTGGCCCGCTCAATGGGCACGCCCCTTCCAATGCCAGGTGGGTTTCGCCACATGTCGCACCCGACGCGGGGTCTTCACTCCTGTGGGGGCGTTGGGGTCGGCATCATAGATCGCATAGTCGAACGGCTTCTGGGAGTAGTAGCCATCGGCGAACTTGCGGGCGTAGTCGGCGCCGCGTACGAAATATTCGGTGGCCCGATGCCAGGTGGAGAGCGCACCGTACACGGCACGGGTCTCCTTGATGGCTTGGGGGCTCATGCCCAGGTTGCCGCCATCGTCCACGAAGGTGGCGAGGAACCGTGGCAGGCGCATCATGTGGGCACCGCGCGCCTCCTGGTCGCGCAGCCACGCCCAATCGCCCATGGCCTTCCACTGCGGATCGAACAGAATGGCTTCAGGGCCCTTCACCAACTTCGCACGAAAGAAGAGCGAACAGCTCTGCACGGGGGTGCGGCCCAACCGAAGGATGCCCCGGGTGGGGATCACGGCCTTGCGATGGCACTGGTACTCGCCTTCGGCGTTGACCACCAAGGTATCGCCGGCCACCATGTCCGCCTCGGGATGCCGTTCGAAGAAATCCTTCACCGCCGCAAGCGCACCGGGCAGGTACTGTTCATCGCAGTTGAGCCAGGAGAACACTTCGCCATTCCCCTTCTGGATACCGCGGTTGATGGCATCGTACATGCCGTTATCGGCTTCGGCGATCCCGGTGATGTCCGGCCGGGTCTGAAGCCACTCGCGGGTGCCATCCTTGCTACCTCCGTCCTGTACGATATGTTCCACTTCGATACCGGGTGCGCGTTGGTCGGCCACGGAGGCGGCATTGAGGCGCAGGTAGCGAAGTTGGCCGAAGCTGGGGGTAACGACGGTGAATCTCATCGGACGGAAAATGGCCGTGATACGTGGATCACAGCGGGATGTTGCCGTGCTTCTTGCGCGGTAGCTTGTCCACCTTGTTCCGGAGCATCTCGAGGGAAGCGATGATGTGCTTTCGGGTGTCGGAAGGGCGGATCACGGCATCCACATAGCCCCGTGCGGCAGCCTCGTAGGGATTGGCGAACTGGGCCTTGTACTCGGCCTCCTTCTCGGCCAGCTTGGCGGCGGGATCGGCCGCGGCGGCGATCTCGCCCTTGAAGATGATCTCCGCTGCGCCCTTCGCGCCCATCACGGCGATCTCGGCACTGGGCCAGGCGAAGTTCATGTCGGCGCCGATGTGCTTGGAGTTCATCACATCGTAGGCGCCGCCGTAGGCCTTGCGGGTGATGACGGTGATGCGGGGCACGGTGGCTTCGCTGAAAGCGTAGAGCAGCTTGGCGCCGTGGTTGATGATGCCGCGCCATTCCTGGTCGGTGCCGGGCAGGAACCCGGGCACGTCCACGAACACGAGCAAGGGGATGTTGAAGGCATCGCAGAAACGTACGAACCGGGCGGCCTTGGTGCTGGCATCGATATCGAGCACCCCGGCGAGCGTGGCGGGCTGGTTGGCCACGCAGCCCACGGTACGGCCGGCCACGCGGGCGAAACCGATCACCATGTTCCGGGCGTATTCGGCATGGACCTCCATGCTGCTGTCCGGGTCGATCACCGCATTGAGCACCTCGCGGATATCGTAGGGCTGGTTGGGGTTGTCGGGGATGATGGTATCCAGCGCGGGCCGCGACTCATCGCCCGGCGTATAGGGCACCACCGGCGGCTCTTCCTCGCAATTGCTCGGTATGTAGGTCATGAGCTGCCGCAGTTGTCGGATGGCATCCAGCTCGTTGGGCGCGGTGAAATGGGCCACGCCGCTCTTGGAGGCATGCGTACCGGCCCCACCGAGGTCCTCGCTGCTCACCTCCTCGTGCGTCACGGTCTTCACCACATTGGGTCCGGTGACGAACATGTAGCTGGTCCCTTCGGTCATGAGCACGAGATCGGTGAGCGCCGGACTGTACACGGCACCGCCGGCGCACGGACCGAGGATCGCACTGATCTGGGGCACCACCCCGCTGCTGCGCACGTTCCGATAGAAGATATCGGCATAGCCGGCAAGGCTCACCACACCCTCTTGGATGCGCGCCCCCCCGCTGTCGTTGAGGCCGATCACCGGTGCGCCGTTCTGCATGGCGAGGTCCATGATGCGGCAGATCTTGGCCGCATGAGCCTCGGCGAGGGAGCCCCCGAGCACGGTGAAGTCCTGGGAAAAGACGTAGACCAGGCGCCCATCGATACGGCCATGCCCGGTCACCACGCCATCGCCCAAGAACACCTGCTTATCCAATCCGAAGTTGTCGCTGCGGTGGGTCACGAGCTGGCCGATCTCGTAGAACGAGCCCTCATCGAGCAGCAGGTCGATACGCTCCCTGGCGGTGAGCTTGCCCTTCTTGTGTTGTGCGGCGATCCTGTCGGCACCACCGCCGAGCAGTGCTTGGGCGGTACGGTCATCGAGCGCTTGGAAATGTTCCTTCATGGTATGCATGCCCCAACCGGTGGGTGGGCCGGTCAAAGGTAGACGCCGTTGACAAGCGCGGGGTGGTGTACATTCGGCACGATGCGTTGGCGCTTTGTGGACCTACCGGTCCGGACCAAGTTCATGATCACCTTGGGCATCCCGGTGATGGGGATGGTATTGCTGATCGGCAAGCAGGTGGATTCCAGCATCAAGCGGCTGGAGGTGATGGATTACGTGAATGAACAGAGCGGGCTGATCGGGCAATTCGCGGAGGTGATCCACGAGCTTCAGCGGGAGAGCGCCTTGTCCGTCGGCTACCTCACGGGCAAGCCGGTCAACACCCTGAAGCTCTCGGTGCAGCACCAGCGCACCGACGCCAGCATCGCAGCACTGCGCGACCCCAGCCACCCGCACGACCCCCGGCTGCTCGGTGGGCTCCCGGTGGATGGGTTGAACATCCTGCGGACCCGGGTGTCGGAGCAGCGGATCGATGCGGTGGCCGCCGGGCGCGAATACGGCACCATGGACCAGCGGCTGTTGGATGAGATGGGGCGCATCGTGCGTACGGGCCTCGACCCCGAGACCCAATCATGGATGTACGCGCACCAACGGCTGCTGAACGCCAAACAGGCCTTGTGCATGGTGCGCGATCGGCTCAGCATCGGCTCGCGCGGGGTGATGAGCGAGAGCGACCAAGGCGAGATCAACGACCTGATCTCGCAGTACGAGACGAACCTGCTGCTGTTCGAGCGCGATGCGCAGCCCCAGGTGCTCAGTGCCTACCGGGAGCTCTTCCAAGGACCCGACGTGAACTTCCTGCGGGCCCTGATCGGCACGGTGAAGGAGCGCCGGACGGCCGACCCCTTGGGGATCGCCCCGCGCCAATGGTGGGAGCTCTCGCTGCAAGCCCTGGAGAAGCTGAAAGCGGTGGAGGACCGATCCCTGGGGTTGATCCGGGAGAGCACCGCCGCCAACTCCCGCAGTGCCGAATTCCGGTTGTTCGTGGTGCTGGCTGCACTGATCGGCGTGGTGGGCGCGGTCACCATCATGGGGATCCTGATCATGCGGGGCATCCGCAACACGGTGAACGAGGTCACCCACGCGGCCCGTTCGCTGGCCATGGGCGATATCAGTGGCAAGGTACCGGTGAGCAGTTCGGACGAGATCGGGCAGATGGCCCATTCGTTCAACGGCATGATCGACAACATCCGGTCGCAGGCCAACAGCGCCGAGGCCATCGGCAAGGGGAACTACGACACGCCCGTTCCGGTGCTGGGTCGGCAGGATGTGCTGGGGCTGGCCCTTTCGCGCATGCGCGAGAACCTGAAGGCCGCACGGATCCGGGAGAAGGAGCAGACCACCGCCCTACAGGCCGAGAAGCAGAAGCTGGAACAGGCGAACGAACGCATCACGGTGCTGATCAAGGAGATGCACCACCGCGTGAAGAACAACCTGCAGGTGATCGCCAGCCTGCTGCGCCTGCAATCCGGCACCATCGCCGACGAGCGGTTGCACCACGCCTTCGAGCAGAGCCAGAGCCGGGTGACCTCCATGGCGTTGATCCACGAGAAGCTGTACAAGGGGGATGAACTGGCCATGGTGGACGTGGCCCTTTACATCCAGGAGTTGTTCGCCGACCTGGTGCGGGTGAACGATGTGGACGACCGCATCGCATATCAGACGAACATCGACAAAGGCCTGGCCTTCGACCTGAACACCATGGTGCCCTTGGGCCTCTTGCTGAACGAATTGATCACCAACTCCTTCAAACACGCGTTCCACGGCCGTGTTTCGGGGCACATCGACCTGGCCATCACCGACGCGCAGGAGGGCAGATACGATCTGTACTACTCCGATGATGGCGTGGGCATCCCGTTGGACAAGATCCAGTCGGACGGGGCCACGCTGGGCGTGTCGCTCATCGAAAGCCTGGTCGAACAGCTCAACGGTCGGATGACGGTCGAGGGCGGTGCCCATGGCACACGCTACCACATCCGGTTCCGCACGCTGTCCAAGAAGGACTGATCGGCTCAGTCCTTGGCCAGCTCGGCCTCCACCTCCTCGCTCAACTCCATGTTGTGGTACACGGCGTTCACATCGTCGTCATCCTCCAACATATCGATCAAACGCATCACGTTCTTGGCCGTGTCCAGGTCGGCAGGGATGGTGGAAAGGGGGAAACGCTTCAGTTCGGCGCTCTTCGCCTCCACGCCGAGTTGTTCGAGCTTCTGGGCCATGCTACCGAAGGCCGTATAGGGCGCCAGGATCACCAGGCCATCCTCATCGCGCAGCACATCCTCGGCTCCGCCATCGATGCATTCCATCTCGAATTCGTCCGCATCGCGTCCTTTCAGGGCTGCGTTCTCGACCACGAACTCCGCCTTGCGGTCGAAGACGTGGGCCAGCGAGCCGCTCGTGCCCAGCGTTCCATCGCACTTGCTGAAGAAACTGCGCACGTTGGCCACGGTCCGGGTGGGGTTATTGGTGGCCGTTTCCACGAACACCGCCACACCACCGGGGGCATAGCCCTCGTAGGTCATCTCGCTGTAGTCCGCCTCGCCACCACCGGCCGCCTTCTTGATGGCACGGTCGATGTTGTCCTTGGGCATGTTGGCGCCACGGGCGTTCTGGATGGCCATCTTGAGCCGCGAATTGGCGTCCGGATTGGGGCCACCGGCTTTCACCGCCATGGCGATCTCCTTGCCGATACGGGTGAAGAGCTTGCTCAGCTTGGCGTTGCGTGCGAAGATCTTGTGCTTGCGTTTCTCGAAGATGCGGCCCATGGCGCGTAAGGTGCTGTTGTGAGAAAGGATGGCAAAAATAGGGGAATGGGCGGCATGGCGGCGCACTTGCACTGTACCACCACCGCATCATGGACCACACCCGTATGCTGTGGCGAAGGATCGACCAGCCACACTCGGAACGCCGACCACCTCACTCGAACACGATCGTCCCCGTGTAGCGTTGCTGCCCATCACCCAGTTCCACGTGGTAAACGCCCCGGGCTTGGGCACGGATGTCCAGCACCACGCCGTTCTCCGAGAACTGCAAGGGCGCCCGTTGCACCAACTGGCCGGTGTTGTCGTACACGCTCAATACAAGTTCTTGTGTGGGTTGCAAGCACTCCGGAAGCTCCAAGGTACAGATGCCGTTGTTGGGGTTGGCGTAGATGTGCAGGGCCTGCGGGCCGCCACCCGTAAGCGTTTGCACACCCGTGAAACCAGTGAGGGGATCGAGGTGGGCGATGAAGATGGAGTTGTAACCTCCTTGTATCACTTGCGGTGTGATGGTCAGGTCGGCGAAATGGAAGACAGGATCGTAGGTGCAGGAGAAGTAGAGGCCATCATCCGCTGCGACCACACCGCCCCATCCGCCACCGACCTTACCGAAATCCCAAGCGGCACGGCAGACCCCGGCCGTATCGAGCTTCACCAGAAACCCTTGGTTGCTGGTGTTCGCGGTCAATACGGCCCCACCTACCGCCATGCTCTCCCAAAAGGAGCCTTGCAGGTAGACATTTCCGGCAGCGTACCGACATCAACACCCTTATACCACTTCGCACTAAGGGGTAGGCCGATCTGCTTGGTCTTTTTCCGCATGACTTCTCCGTCGTGATCGTTCCGAAGCACCGGCCCTCGGTAATTCTGCTCCCTGCGGGCTACGCCTTCAGCGTTGCAACGACCCCGCCGTATCGTCCTGCGAAAAGATCCCTTCGCAGCTTTAGCCTACGCCATAATGCGAAATGGCATTACCGATGAGTTTGACCAACAAGTCCAGGACCAGCTCAAGCGCAGACCAAGAAAACGCTTCAACTTCGACACCCCGATCAACCAGTTCAACCGACTAACACGACGACCCCGCGATCGCGTTTAATGGTTGAATCCGCCAAACGAGATCTGTACTTATCGGTTGATAGCTCACCCGCTTGGACCCCAACGAACAAGGCCGCGAGCGGACATGTGGTCCGTCGCGGCCTCTCTGGGTCCAACCCCTCGTAGCGCGGTCGTGCAGCCTTGCGCTAATTGAACCCGACGATGGTCAACCCCACATTGAACGGGGTCAGTTCAGGTGTCACCTTGTCCTTGAAGAGCGGAGTGAGCGCGTATTCGGCGAAGAGGTTGAGGCTGCCGTAACCGATGCGGACCGAAGCGGCCAAGCGGTACGGAAGAAGCTGGTGATCGCCTTTGTCCACGTTCTTCTCGATGGCCCCATCCTTCCGGAACTTCTGTTTGTACATGCTGTCGTAATACCAGGTGCCCACCACGCCCGCGGCCAAGTGGAAATTCCGCTTGCGATCGAACGCGTAGGAGCGCGGCGCTTTTCCGCCCACGGTATCGCGTGCGGCGGCGATCAACTCGGCCTCGGTGGGCAGCTTCGCGCGTTTGGTGTTGAACTCCAGCATCAGCGGCACACGGAAGCCGCTCTGGCGTAGTTTGCTCTTGATGAACTGCGGCGAATCCACGGCCACGGCGGTGATGGTATCGCCCTGGAACTGGATCACGCTGTTCTCTTTGAAGCGGTAGTTGGCGAACTCCCAGCCCAACCCGGTGAGCAGGCCCACATGGTGTGATCCGAACTCGATCTTCTGTTCCATGAAGTTGATGGCGACGAAACGCGAACGGGCCTGATCCAACTGGAGGTGGTCGTACGCCTTGGGGAGATCGCCACTGCCATCGGGACCCAGCAGCGCATTCAAGCCCACATCGATACCGCTCCAGTAGGTGAACTGGTTGCGTCGTTCGCGTCGAAGGGTCTTCAACACATCCCGCGCACTATCCGCTTCGGTGATCCACGGCTTGTCCTCGCTGGTGATGCTGATCTTCTTCCGCTTCGTGTTGATCACCAATGGGCTTGGTCCCTTGGTGGTGTCGGCGTTGAAGACACCTACGCGAACGCCATCTGTTGGGTTGTAACCCACTTCGAGGGTCTGACCGGCTTGGATGGCCGTGCTGTCCGTTTGGGCCAATAGGTCAGTGGCGACGAACAAGGTGGCCAGGATCATGATCGGCTTTTTCATGGCAAGGTGCATCGGTTTCTATCCATAGGACGGCGATGCCCCCCTGTAGTTACAGCCTGGTAAAAAATGCGCGAAGCCCCGTTCACAGGGGCTTCGGTCGCAAGTAGGAGGTACGATCAGCTCTTCTCCGGATGGAAGTTGAACACCATGTGGGTGGTCTTCCAGCTACCGTCGGGGTTGTCACCGATATCGATGCGGGCCAATTTGCGCAACACGTGGTCCTTCAGCCGTTCGTTGGCCGACCGGCAATCGATCACCTCGATCCGCCCTTCCTTGTTGATCACGAAGCTCACGTACACTTCGCCGTTCATGTTCTCGCGGGTCAGCAGCGGATACGAGAGGCTGTTGTTGAGCGCCCTTTCGAGGGAGCGTTCCAGGGTGGTCTTCTTGCCCATGGTGTTCATGCGCAAGGGTTCGGCGGCGCGTGCGTAGCCCAGGGTGAAGACCGTGGCAAGGAGCAGGAGTGAGCGGGAGATGTTGGTTTTCATGGCGGTTGGTGCTGGTTGTGCTCATATGACGGGGATGTGCCGTGAACGGTTACGATCGAAAACGTCGATCGTGATGAGCGGTGATCCAGACAGGATGAACGGAGATGCGCGGGCGTACCGCCGATCAGCGTTGTGCGCTGATGCTGAAGTTGCGGCCCAGGCGCAGGTCGAAACCCTTCACCACACCGTCGGCCTTACGCCGGACCTCGAGTCCAGCACCGCCGCCGCCCACCACCTTCAAGGTACGGTCCATCGCGGCCACGGCATCGTCGCGATCCAGCGGTGCCGACTCGCGGGCCGGAGCCTCCAGCACCCGTTCGCGCAGCACCCCGGCGAGGGCTTCGGCCAGGGTACGCTCCTGGGTATCCGGTACCGACCGTGCGGGTCGAGTGTCCGCCGGAGCTGGATCCACCGATGCCAACGGTCCTGGGTCCGGCTCTACCGGCAATGGTACCGGGCTGGTTCCCTGTTCGGGCTGTTCTGGTTCGGGGGCTTGGGCCAATGCCGGTGTTCCCATCGGTCGCTCGGGCACTTGCCGGGCCGGTTCCTCCTCGTTGGTGCGATGAGCCGTTACGGGCAGGTCTTGGTGATGACGGTTCTGTGCCCTGGTGCCGATGGTGCGTGGCGTGGAGGCATCCACGGCTTGGGGTTCGACGGCGGCGTCGTGTGGTGTTGGAACCACCGCAGGGTGTTCGTCCTGTGCCGTGGTCGGTCGCGGATCCAGCTTCGTGGTCGGCACGTTGGCGAACCGCGTATCCTGGTCATCGGGCGTCCGTAGGAACCAGCCACCCGCAGCCAACAGCAGGGCCACGGTGGCGGCTGCGGCCAACGGGCGGAATGCGAAATGGATCACCCGGCCCTCCTTCTTCTTCAGGGCGGCCTTATCCGCGAAGACCTCGGTACCGGGCACGATGCGCGCGGCCTTCACCAGGGCCCAGGTGCGTTGGTGGTGCGCATTGCCGACCAGGAGCTCCGCCACGGCCCGTTCCTGTGCCGGGTCGAGGTCGCCTTCGGCCCGTGCGATCAGGAGATCCTGCAGGGTGTGCGGGGTGGGCAGACCTTGCGGCGGTAGGTGGCGCTGTAGCTCGGCTTTGGCCGGGTAGGTCGTGTCCGGTGGTGTGATCCGCGCCACCTCATGGATACGTGCAGCTCGTTGCCATTCGGGATGGGCCACGAGGTAACTCCGCAAGGCATCGACCTGTTCGGCGCTCAGGTCCCCTTCAAGGCGGGCGATGAGGTGATCCTCCACCGAACCATCGGTCACCATACCAATGGGTGGCAGGGTGCGCTTCAGCGCATTCTTGTCCGCCCAAGAGAGGCCATCAGCCGGTCCGGTCACCGTGGGCAGCCCATCCTCGGAGATGGCGAGGTCCGGGTGCAGCAGGAGAAAGGCATCCAACTCCCGCTCCTGATCGGGGGTGAGGTTACCCTCCATCCGATCGAGCAGCCAGGCTTCGTAGTTGCTATGGTCGATCCGTGGCATCAGATCACAAGGTCGAGCTGTCCGATGTATTCCTTCAATGCGGTGCGGCCTCGGTAGATGTACACCTTCACCTGGGCCAGGTTCAACCCGGTGAGTTCGGCGATCTCCTCGTACGCATAGCCCTCCAGGTCGCGTAACAGGACCACGCTGCGCTGGATGGCCGGCAAGGTGGCGAGCGCCCGATCCAGCACCTCCTTCAGGTCCGGTTGGTGTTGTGCGGTGTGGCGCAGGTCCTCATGGTGCTCCTCCATGCGGGTGCTGCGCGCTCCTTTGCGCACCTCATCCACCATGGCGTGGTGTGCGGTGGTGAAGAGGTAGCTCTTGGCCTTGCTCCCGTCCACCTCCTCCAGCTTCACCCAAAGCCTGGCGAAGCATTCCTGCACCACGTCCTTGGCGCGATCCTCGTCGCGTAAATGCTTCAACGCGAAGCGATAGATGCCATCGGCATGTACGTCCACGGCGGTGTTGTATTCGGCCAAGGTCATCGGGGGAGGGAGCCCGTTGTTCGTAGGTAGGACGTACCCGACACCGGGAAGTTACAACCCGTGACGGAACGTTCCCCGGAACTTGGGAGGAGCGCTCATGGTGGTTCACCATCGACCTGTATGGGGGCATGCCGAGAACAGCCATCGGACACCGGGTACGCGGATCAAGCGATATGTTCGCCCCATGTCCCGCTCTGCGCTCCTCACCGTGCTCCTGGCCTTCGCGCTCAGTGTGGTGGTGCGTTGGCCCTTGGTGGACCGCCCCCTGTCGGCACATCACGAGTATTGCACGGCCTTCACGCTGATCGCCCTCACCAACTGGTGGGAGGATGGCTACGCCACCCACCACGGCATGCCTTCCGGCGGGTTCATCCGCGAAGCCGCACGGCTGTACCCCGCCGACCGATACGACCGGAACGCACGGGCGGTGGGGACGTACTATTTCTCGCACCCGCCCCTGGCCTTCGACCTTCCCTACCTGCTCTTCGTGATCACCGACACGGCACCGAACGCGGCGGGCCTGCAGTGGATGAACATCTTCTTCCACCTGGTGGCGGCCTTGGCCCTGTTCCACGCGGTGCGCATCGGCTGGGGCGAACGCCTTCCTCGGGCCCCCTTGTACGCGTCGGTGCTGTACCTGCTGCTGCCCGCCACGCTCTGGTTCCACGGCAATGCGTACATGAGCGACATGTTCGTGCAGGTGCCTTGGGCGTTGCACCTGGTCTTCGCCATGCGCGTGATGCGCCCCGACACCCGCCCCAGTCGGTGGGTGTGGGTCGGCTACGGCACCACGCTCTTCCTTATGGCATACACCAGCTGGCTGGGGGTGTTCGCCGCGGTGGCGGGGTCGGTGGTGGGCTGTTGGCGCTGGTGGCACGATCGGCGCACGCCCATCGGCGTATGGCTGGGCTGGTGCGCGGCGGCGGTGGTGCTGGCCGTTGGCCTCACGGCATGGCGCTACTTGCAGGTGATCGATGCGGAAGCTTTGATCGCCCAGCTACGGTCCAGGTACTCGGTGCGCGGGGCCTTCGGCCTGGAGCACGGCCTCCGTCCGGTACTGAAGCAAATGGCGCTGAACTACCGGATCGGTTTCCTTCCGTTGATCCTGCTGCTCGCCTTGCTGTTGGTGTACGAGGTGGTGCGCTCCGGCCGGAGGCGTTCCGTTCCGGAGGGTTTCGGGCCCTTCGTCCTGGTGTCCGGCTTACCCGTGGTGCTGGACCATGCGCTGTTGTTGCAATACGCCATGCACGACTTCGCCATGCTGAAGGCCGCCCCGTTGCTCTGTGGCCTGGCCGGTTGGTCGCTGTGCCTGCATACCGCCTATCGGCGCCACCTCGCGCTCGCCGCCACCTGCGTGGCCAGCATCCTCTACTTCTACCGCATCAACCCGCTTCCCGGCCACGATGGCGGCCGGTATGGCCAGGAGCGTGCACTGGGCACGTTCATCGCCGACCATGCCGCTGCGGACGAGGTGGTCTTCGGGCAGGGGGTCTCCACCGAGCCACAGGTGGTCTGGTACGCACGGCGTAACGTGATCGGCATCGCCGACGAGGCGGCGGCCCGTGCGTTCCTGCGGGACCGTGGGATCACACGTGGGGTGCTGATCTCCGCCACGGATTCGGGCTACACGGCCAAGCACCTCGAGCGCTGATCAACGCGGCTCAAAGACCAGCACGACCAGGTCGTCCACCCGCAACGTGGCACCGTAGCGGTTCCAGAGGTACACCTTCACCTTGTCGTGCCTGGCGCGCACTTCCGGGGTGATGTAATCCATGGTGAACGAGACCCAGGCATCGCGCACGCCTGCCGGGACCACCGGCTCGCGTGCCATGTACTTATAGGTTCCCCCCTCATGCTCGAAATGGACCACCATGGTGGGGACGGCGCTTGTGCCATCCCCCACCCAGAAGCGCATCGAAGGACGGATCCAGACATGATCCTTGGCGGTGAGTCCTTCGAAGGTGGTCTCGAAGGCCGGGGTGTACAGGATCGTATCCGTGAGGGTGAAAACCCCATCCGGATGATCCGCGTGATCCGCCCGGAACACCTCCTGCGCCCGGTATCGCCGTTCGTCGGTGAACCGCTCCTCGTTCCCCAATGGGCGTTGCACGAGCAACAGTGTATCGGCCCCCACGGGCATATGGGTCCGACCGAACACCGCTTTGTAGTACGCTTTGGTCATGCGCTCCTTGCTGATGATGCCCGCGGTCCACTGCCAGGTCTGGAAGAGGTTGAGCGCTACGAACCCAACTCCGGCAAGGACCACCGGCATACGCCATCCCCGCCAGCGCCAGGCCCATTGCAGGAATGTGCCGAGCGGCAACGCCAGTACCGGATACGCCGGTACCATGGCCCGCGCACTGAAGCTGCCACCGGCATACCACCAGCAACTCCAGCTGGACACGATCCATACATCGACCACCAGGAAGATGAGCACCGACCAGAACGCTTGAGGCAAGCGCTTGCGGAGGGTAGCCAAACCCAGGATGGCGAACATCATGAGGGGGGTATACACGAACCATCCCTTGCGGAAGCTGATCAAGAACGGGCGCAAATGGGGCGTGGCCAGGTCCAAGCCCTCACCCGGATTCACATAGGAATAGAACAGCCATTGGCCAGCGGTGAGCCGCCAGTACAAGAGCTGGGGAGCGACCACCAGCGCAAAGGCGATGGCCGCCATCACGAGATGCGGCACATGGGCACGGACCATGCGCCACTTCGAACGTTGGGCGTCCGGGCCTGCCACTCCCCAGAGCACCGGGATCGACACCGCCACCAGTTCCGAGGGGCGCACCAGGGTGATGAGTCCCAGCACCACGCCGATGCCAAGGGCCATCATCCGGGTCGGTCGTTCATGCCAATGGATGGTGGTAAACAACAACAACGCATAGAGCGTGAAGAGCGCACTATGGGAGAGCAGCGTGCCATCCCAAGCGGTGAGCTGGAACCAATTGGTGCCCAGGCCGATCAACAACAACAGCACCGCCGTCCAGCGATCATCGAAGAAGCGCAACAGCACCGCACGCAACACCAAGAGCCCAAGCCACGCAATGGCCAGACAGCCGAGGGTAACCGCCACCTGATAGGGTGGAGAGAACCCATCGGCCGGGAATCCCAACGGCTCGGCGAGCAGGTGTGCCACCGCGAAGAACGGTGCGTACAACATCGCCATGCCCGAGCCATACCGGATCACCCGGGCACCATCCGAACCATCCACCAATTGGTAGAACGTGGAGGAGGGAGCATAGGTGGTCATCACCCTATCCGTCCAGGTCCGATCGCGTAGGGCGATGTCGTTGTGGATGAAGGCCGCCGGTAGATACAAGTAGTACCCGAAGACATCCCAAGCGAGCACCTGTCGCTGGGGGTAGTACGAGCGCACCAACGCAACGGCCAACCCGAGAGCGAAGACCGTGGCGCACGAGAACCGGCCTTTCATGGCCGGGGCGATCATTCCGGCTTCTTGATCTCGAAATCCTCCAGGAACTTCGTCGTGAAGTTGCCCGCTCGGAATTGTTCGTTCTGCATCAGTTGCAGGTGGAAGGGGATGGTGGTATGCACCCCTTCGATCACGTATTCGCTCAAGGCGCGTTCCATCTTGGTGATGGCCTCTTCACGCGTCTGTGCGCTCACGATCAGCTTGCCGATCATGCTGTCGTAGTTCGGCGGGATGGTGTATCCGGCATACACGTGGGTATCCACACGCACGCCATGGCCACCGGGGCTGTGGTAGCTGGTGATCCTGCCGGGCGTGGGCCGGAACCCGTGGAAGGGGTCCTCGGCGTTGATCCGGCACTGGATGCTGTGGCGGCTGGGCTCGTAGTTGAGGCCGCTGATGGGGATGCCGGCGGCGATCTTGATCTGCTCACGGATCAGGTCGTAGTCGATGACCTCTTCGGTGATGGTGTGCTCCACCTGGATCCGCGTGTTCATCTCCATGAAGTAGAAGTTCCGGTCCTTGTCCACCAGGAACTCCACGGTGCCCACGCCTTCGTAGTTCACCGCTGCGGCGGCCTTGATGGCGGCCTCGCCCATCTTCTTACGCAGGGTCTTGGTCATGAAGGGGCTGGGGGTCTCCTCCACCAGCTTCTGGTGGCGGCGCTGGATGGAGCAATCGCGCTCGCTCATGTGGCAGAAGGTGCCGTACTGATCACCCGCGATCTGGATCTCGATGTGGCGGGGCTCCAACACGTACTTCTCCATGTACATGCCGGGGTTGCCGAACGCGGCGCCGGCCTCCTGGCTCGCCTTCTCAAAGGCTTCGTCGAACTCCTCCTCCTTCCACACTAAGCGCATGCCCTTGCCGCCTCCGCCCGCAGTGGCCTTCAGGATCACGGGATAGCCGATGCGTTTGGCCTCCTTCTTGGCCACGGCCAGGTCGGTGACCAGACCTTCGGTGCCGGGTACACAGGGCACCCCGGCCTTGATCATGGTGCTTTTGGCGGTAGCCTTGTCGCCCATGGCCTCGATCTGCTCTGGCAGGGCGCCGATGAATTTGATGCCGTGTTGCTGGCAGAGCTTGCTGAACTTGGCGTTCTCGCTCAAGAAGCCGTAGCCCGGGTGGATGGCGTCGGCGTTGGTGATCTCGGCCGCCGCGATGATGCGGGGCATGTTCAGGTAGCTCTCCTTGCTGGGAGGGGGGCCGATGCACACGGCTTCATCGGCGAACCGAACGTGCAGGCTTTCCTTATCGGCCGTGGAGTATACGGCCACGGTCTTGATGCCCATTTCACGGCAGGTACGGATCACGCGCAGGGCGATCTCGCCGCGGTTGGCTATGAGGATCTTCTTGAACATGTGGGGAAGGGATTAACCGCAACGACCCCACGTGGGGAACAGAGCATGGATCGTGACCTGCATTTCCGTTGCGGCCGTTGCGCCGATGCGGCTCAAAGAACTACGAAGGATCCACCAGGAACAACGGTTGGTCGTACTCCACGGGCTTGGCGTCGTCCACCAGCACCTTCACGATCCTGCCGCTCACCTCGCACTCGATCTCGTTGAAGAGCTTCATGGCCTCGATGATGCAGATCGTCTTGCCGGGTTTCACCTCGTCGCCCACGTTCACGAACACAGGTTTGCCGGGCCCTGCGGCGCGGTAGAAGGTACCGATCATCGGGGCCTTGATGGTGACGTACTTGGCATCCGCCGCGGGAGCCGGTGCAGCAGCGGCGGGTGCCGCTGGAACCGGGGCAGCCACCGGAGCTGCAGCAGGTGCAAGGGGTAGCTGCGCGGCCATCGGGTAGGCCGGGGCGGGCGCCGCGATCACCTGGACCTCCTTCTTACCGGCGGGGGTCTTGATGGTGATCTTGAAGTCCTTCTGTTCGATCTCCACTTCACTGACGCCGCTCTTGGCGACGAATTTGATCAGGTCCTGGATCTGGTTCAGGTTCATCGTGTCTTGCTCTTTGATGGCCGGCATGGTCGTGCTTCCGCCGCGCCCGTTGCGTTCTGGAAGAGGAGCGAAGGTAGGATAGTCGGTGAAGTTGAGACCTGCCCTGCGCACCGGGATGTTCACAGGGTGGATGTGATGACCCACGGAACTTGGGCCGAGCGCGGACCGGCCTACCGGCGCTACGCGCTAACCCACTGGCGATCAGCTACCATAGGCCCACTTGATCCATATGGCGCCCCAGGTGAAACCACCGCCGAAAGCACTGAGGATGATGTTGTCACCCTTCTTCAGCCGGTTCTCCCACTCCCACAGGCACAGGGGCAACGTGCCACTGGTGGTATTGCCGTATTTCTCGATGTTCACCATCACCTTGCTCTCGTCCAGCCCCATGCGGTGGGCGGTGGCATCGATGATACGCTTGTTGGCCTGGTGGGGTACCAGCCAAGCCACATCGTCGGCGGTGAGGCCGTTGCGCTCCATGATCTCGGCGCTCACATCGGCCATATTGGTCACCGCGAACTTGAACACGGCCTTGCCTTCCTGGTACACGTAATGCTGGCGGGCCTCCACGGTACGTTCCACCGGAGGGCGCATGCTGCCGCCGGCTTTCTGGTGCAGGTACTGGCAACCGCTGCCGTCGCTGCGCAGGATGCTGTCCATCACACCGAAACCTTCGTCGTTCGGCTCCAACAACACCGCTCCGCAGCCATCGCCGAAGATGATGCAGGTGGCGCGGTCCTCGTAGTCGATGATGGCGCTCATCTTATCGCCACCCACCACCACCACCTTCTTGTGCTTCCCGCTCTCGATGAACTGGCAACCGGTGGTGAGTGCGTAGAGGAAACCGCTACAGGCCGCACCCAGGTCGAACCCCCAGGCGTTCTTCGCACCGATGGCATCACACACGATGTTGGCGGTGGCCGGGAAGATGCGGTCCGGCGTTACGCTGGCCACGATCATCAGGTCGATCTCCTCCGGGCCGATACCCCGCTTCTTCAACAGGCCGTTCACCGCTTCGATGGCCATGACGCTGAGGCCTTGATCCTTGCCTTTGAGGATCCGGCGCTCCTTGATACCCGTGCGTTCGGTGATCCAGGCATCGCTGGTCTCCACCATGGTCTCCAACACTTGGTTGCTCAGCTTGAAATCCGGGACGTAGCCATTCACGGCGGTGATGGCGGCACGCGTTCTCATGGTCGATCGGGGTTATTCACCACAGCGGCTCGGAAGGCGAACGGTTGAAGCGGTCGCTTTGGCGGCGCCAAGGTATTCAGGATGGCGAATGCATTCCAAGGGGAAGATGAGCCCTGCGACCAACACGGACCTCCGCCTGATCCCCACTCCCTACGTCGCCGTGGGGAAGCGCTCACACCAAGGCCTCCCGGATGCGGTCGTTCAGCTTGCTCAACACCACCTCCTGGGCGGCCATCACCATGCTCTTGATGGCGATATCGTTGCTGATGCCGTGGCCGATGATCACGTTGCCATTCACCCCGAGCACGGGCAGGCCACCATAGTTCTCGTAGTTGAACCGGTGCAGGAAAGGGTCGTTCACCCCATGGCCCTCCAGCAGGTCATGGAACCCTTCGATCACCTTGAGGACGACATTGCCCGTGAACCCATCGCAGACCATCACATCGGCCTTGGGGTCGAAGATGTCGCGCCCCTCCACGTTGCCCACGAACCGGTACTGCCGCTGCTCCTTCATCAGTTCGTAGGTGGACTGGCGCAGGATGTCGCCCTTCTTCTCCTCTTCGCCGATATTGAGCAGGGCCACCTTCGGCTCGGGCACGTGGTACACATGCTGCGCCAGCAGCGCGCCGAGCAGCCCGAACTGGGTGAGCACATCGGCCTTGCAATCGGCATTGGCGCCAACATCGAGCAGTACCCCCACGCCGCCGCCCTCCTTGGGCACGAGGGTGGGGATGCACGGGCGGATCACCCCGGTGATCGGCTTCAGGATGAAGACGCTGCCCACCAGCATGGCACCGGTGTTACCGGTACTGGCGAAGGCATCGATCCGGCCTTCCTTGAGCAATTGGAAACCCACGCTGATGCTGCTGCGCGGTTTCGCTTGAAAGGCTTTGGTGGGGTTGTCGCTCATGGCGATATCGTCCTGGCTCGGGACGATATCAAAAGCCGAGGGATCGGCGCCTTCGGCGGCAAGCAACGCGAGGATCCGGGGTTGATCTCCGATCAGTACCAACCGTACGTCGGCAGGCAGCTCGCGCTGGGCCATGAGCGCACCGCGTACAGGCACAGCAGGGCCGTGATCACTGCCCATGATGTCCAGTCCGATCCTCATCATGCGAGGTCTGGAAGAGAATGGTTAAGCACCGGGCCTATTCAGCGGCTTCGCTGCCGGAAACCACCAATTTGCCGTTGTAGTAGAGGTCTTCCCCCACTTTGTAGGCGCGGTGGCGCAGGTGCGTCTCGCCCGTACCGGGATCCTTGCTCAGGGTAGGTGCGGTGGCCTTGTACGTGCTGCGGCGGCTGGCCGTACGGGTCTTCGAGAATCGACGTTTTGGATTTGGCATGGCTCTACGTGCTTAGGAGCGGCGCTCCTTGTTCTGGATGTCTTTCAGCACCTCCCAGCGCGGGTCGGGGCTTGGTTCTTGTTCCACGATCAGCTCGCTCAGCACCTTCTCCACCTCGGGGTCGCACTGCCCGGGGGCGTGAACATGGCGGATGGGGAGGGCCAAACGAAGGCACTCGTAGAAATAGTGGGTCAAGTTGATGCTATGGGCCCGGTCGTCCAGGGTCACCAGCTCGTCGTCGTCGCTCGGTTCTCCGCCGGTGAGGCTGAAGATCTGGCGCTGCTCGCCCTCCACAGGCTGGTCCAGCGGGCCATCGCAGCGGTCGCAGTGTACACGCACAGTGCCGTGGGCCTTCATGTGTACCACCAGCAGGGTGGTGCTCTTATCCAGCGTCACATCCACCGTTACACGACCGCCCTGCCACTCCTCCTCCGCCGAAGCATCGAAGAAAGGCTGGTCCAACACGAACTGGAAGTCGTGCTGGCCATCTTTGAGCCCGGCGAACTCGATGGTATGGTCCTTCAGGGGGTCCATTAAGGGAGTGCTTTCCGACAAACGGACCGCAAATGTAGCTGTTCCCGGGGATCTGGGAGGCGGTGGATCAACGGGTGGGCTGGTACAAGGAAAGATTGCACGATACGCACCCCCAACGACAGCCCTGTTGCCAATGCGTTGAGGGCCAATGCCTTGTGCCTTAAGGATGCGAATTGCCCTTGCGTGCCTTCTTGCGAATGAAATACTCTTGTGACCGGATGAACTGCCTATCACGCTCAAAGAACGCAGCGGGGTCTGGTTTCCAGGTGCTGTGCCGGAATCTGAATTTGGTTGAGCAATACACATAGCTGGTTGGATATCCGGGAGTACTGTAGGAAAGCATGGTCAGTCCATCGGCGCTTAGGTTCGCAACCCATCGACGCACACGCATTCGACCCCGTGTAGCGTGGCTGAACTGCTCCGCGAACACAGTATCCTGCTTCCAGTAGCCTAAGCCCCAACCAAACCCCCTGTCGTAACCTCGATCAATGACGTATTGACGGGAGTCCTTAAGTTCCAACTCAAAGTGTGTAAGATCGCTGTCCATAGGCCAAATCTGGTGTAAAAGCGAACCGTCTTCATAGAAGAATACGACTTCATTGCCCTGTCGTTCATCACCACAAGATGCCTGATGTCTGTAATAATACCCGTCCAGCCTTGGAATGTCCGTACGTAACTGACCGGAGCGATATTCCCCATAGAGAATCAGCTCCTCGGTGCGACAGGAAGTAAGTGTAACGACAAGTCCAATGCAGACCCAGACCCGCTTGCTTATACCTACCATAGGGTGAATGGTCTTGAAGGGCCGATCTGGTAATGCCCGCCGGCTGGGAATTGATCTGGGATTCTTTGGAACCAAGGCGATGGTTCCCCGAACCAATCCAGGACGTTGTCGTGGATCAATCGATTCTGGAAAAAGTGTCTGACTCCTTCTGAGTTTATGCCATATTCAACACCTCTATAACCCAAAGAGAGGACCCCAGCGCGGTAGAGATTAGCGCTCGGAAGACCGTAGTAGCCGCCCTCGCCCCTTCCGTCTTGTTCAATCGAATTTGGCACATGCTCTAGCGGATCACCAGTAAACAACCGCAATCGGGCAGAGAATTCACCGACCTTGAGATAAGCGCCTGCCGTTCTATACCTATCCCCCCCGTCACCTCCAGGCAGGAAGTCGTTTTCTGTACCCAAAGCCCAACCGGTCCCACCCACAGCCACCCCGCCCACGCGTTGGCTCGTGCCCTTGCTGAAGAAGGCGGACGAGTAGATATTGGCAAAGCCATTCCCATCGCTCCACCCCATGCTGCCCCCTGCGGTGCCCTCGAAGCGCATGCCGCACGGCCCGTAGGTATGCGCGAAGCCATAGAGACTACCACCGACGGAGGCGGTGAAATGGCCACTAGTGTATGTGACCGTATTGGAAAGCCCGACGCCCATTGAAGAACCGAACGCAAGGCCGAACCTCAACTGACCACTAAAATTGCCAGACTGCCAACGCGCCAAGGGAATACTCGTTACGCTTGAAAGACCTGCAGAGGCTCGATTATAGCCCTGCCACCCTTCTTCGAGACTTCCTCCGTTCAACAAGCTTTCAGACAGTGAGCCGAGGAGGAATGTCAATGGTGCGAGCAAGAAGGGGAACCTCCCATCCGGATCGGTATACTTCAAGGGATTATTGAAGGCGTAGCTATAGCGGTTGAACGCTTGGCTGGAAGAACTGGAGGCCACCACGGGGTCCGCGCTCAACATCCTCGCGTTGAGCGGATCGTACATCCTGCCGTTCATGTTGATCAGGCGGAAGGGTTCCACATGCTCATGGCCGGTATAGCCTCGGTAGAGCCAGGCAGGGCTGTTGGGTTCATCGTCGTGCTCCCAAGTGGTCGGCTTGCGCCTTCTGCCCCAGGCATCGAAGTTCTGCTCGGCCACCACGTACCAGGACGGACCGGCGGCCTCGACCACCTTGGTGATGCTGCCCAGGTGGTCCTTTAGCACGAGGTTGATCCGGAGGCTGCCGCCCTGCCGCACAAGGATGGCGCACAAGCCATCGCCCCCGTACACGTGATGGAGCTCACGCGTCACCCCGTCGCTCACCTGTTTCTCATAGGCACCCACGTAGGTGCGGACCTCCTTCACTTGCCCGTTCTCGCGGCGTGTGCTGGTCCTGCGCTGATGATCGGTGCCGTAGAAGTAAGTGAGGTCGTGGCTCACCCCGTTCACGGTTTCCGACACGGTCTTTGGCTTGTGATGGCTGGTGTAGGAGATGGTCTGCGTTTCCAGGTTGATCACGTACGGTGGCTGATCGGGCGGGACGGGATAGCTGATGTGGAGGGCGCTGGCCGCTTTGTTCGCCACGTAACTCAATTGTCCGATGTCGCTTTTGACCAGGAGGTTGCCCTTGGTATGGCCGATGTCGCCGTCGTACTCGAAGCTGTGGTGGGAGACCGGTGAAACCACCTGCCCCTGCTCGTCGGTGGTGCTCACCGTGCTGCTGCGCAAGCGGTTCAGATGGTCGTATTCGAAGGCTTCATGGACCGCATGGTCCCGGTCCCATCGGCTCAGAAGGTTGGCCGAAGTCGGGTCCCATTTCAACTCCAGGTGGCTTATCCCTTCCGTCTCGATGCTGGTGGGCAGCCCATGATCGTATGATCTGGTGGTTGCTGGGAGCGAGCCGAGCTTATACTTGGTGTATCGGCCGCCGCCATCGCGCTGGCCCGTCCTGAATAGGCTGATACCGTTGTGCGCGATGTGGTCGAGTTGGCCGATGGCGCCATAGGTATAGTCCAACTGCAGGCTGGAAGGGAAGCCCAAGCTGGTCACCCTGTTGTTGTCGTCGTAGGTGTACTTGTACGTATAGGGCACGCCATCGATCGTTTCGGTCTTGCGGGTCAGCCTGAGGTAGGTATCACTGTACTCGAAAAGGGTCGTATGGCCGGGGCCTTCGATCGAGACCGGCGCATCCATCACCTTGGTGCCCTGGTGGTAGTACTTCCAGGTCGTTACGCCCTCCGGTTCCGTACGCCGTAGGATGCGGCCAAGGTTATCGTATGCGTTGGTGGTTTCGTTGCCTCCGGCATCGCGGAGGTAGGTGAGCTGGCCGAACGCGTCGTATTTGTAACGTGTGATGCCCGTGTTCGGGTCGTAAAGGCTGGTCTGCCTGCCATACGGGTCATATTCCATCAGGGCAACGATCTCGTTGTTCAGCGTCACACGTATCTGGGAGCCGCGGCTGTCATAGTGGTAGTCCAGTGTTCCGCCGGCATCATCCGCCTCGCGCACCACGCCCGTGGCATCTGTCCGGGTGGTTCTTACCTGTCCGTCCGGGGTGGTGGCCGTTCGAACGACATCGCCTGCTCCCGGGTGGTCATATACGTATGTCGTTTCGCCAAAGAAGCTGTTCACTTCCCGTACGGGCCGGTCAAGATCGTCGTATTCATAGTGGATGGTGAAGTGGTCTTCTGTGCTGCGATGGGGTTCCGTAGCCTGTACCAGTAAGCCTTTGTCGTTGTAGACCCTGGTGGTGGTTGTCCAGTCCCCGGAGTGGTCCATCTCGGTACGTTCGCGAACAAGTTGCCCTGTCGCATTGTAGTATTGTTCAGAACGCGCCGTTCCAGGCTCTAGTGTGGCCAGCATGTACGTCTGCCCGTTCGAGGGGTCCAGGACCCAGCTTCGCTGGTGGGTGATGGCGTGCCGGAGACTGCCTGCCACGTGGGGGATCTGTGTTTCCGTCGGTCTCCCGAATGCGTCATAGGCCGTTAAGGTGGTCAACCCGTCCGGCCCGACCTGTCGCAGCACAGCACCCCATCGTTCGTCGTACGCATACCTGTCGATCACGGGCACCATGGTCCCATTCTTGTTCCACCAAATGGTCTTCACAAGTGTGAACCGGCTGTTCTGATCAAGCTCATAGTCGATGGGACGGGCGCCATTGGATAGGGAGGGCGCTGAGGTGGTCCGCCGGATGACCACGCCTCGCGCATTCCGTTCGAACCGGGTCACTATCTCGAGATCCTCGCCTGGGTGCTCGGTGCTTTGAATAAGCCCCCCGCGCGTATCGTAGTCGTGGCGAACACGCACGGTCACAGGGTCCTGCCCAGTCCGGGTGCTGGTGATCTGCGAATGGACCACGCGGTCCGGTATGCCTAAAGGCCCGAACATACCATGCTGGTATACGCTTCGGACAGTAAGCAGGTCGTCATTGATCCGCTCCCAGGTCTGCGTGATGTTGCCATGCTCGTCCCATTGGTTCTCCAGATCGGTGACCGCGCCGGATAACAGGTCGTCCGTATGCGAGGCGATCAACTTCGTGTACACGCCCATGGAACCGGTTTGGCCGATCGGTGTTTGTTCATAGGTATGCCTGGTGTGGGACAACTCCGTACCTGGGCCGATCAGTGTGGCCCGGATGTCCGTGTCAAGCGGAGTGAAATGCGGGGCGCTTATGCTGCGCGATGTGCGGATCAGTTCGCCGGAGTAGCTGGTAGCGGAGGTCTCCATGAAGCCGATGAACCCAAGCCCCGCTACGTGGCTTCGTGCTTTGGTGAACGAATAGGACTGTGAATACCCCACTACACCATTCGCCATAAGCACCAGGTTCTGGACCACGAGCCCGATCGAACCGGGTTCGATCAACGGATACTCCAGTGATTGATAGGCACCCCGCCTATGGGTCGCATAGGTGAACTCCACGCGGTTGCAATAGCCGTCGGAACAAAGGCTCAAGACGCGCTCCTGCGCTCCGGCATTGAACCTGGTATAGGTTATCGTGGACGATTGGTCATTGGATCCGATGATGTCCTGCTTACCGTCACCGTTGTGGTCGCCTACGATGAGCTCACTGTTCGTGTTCTGCGTGGCGAACGCTGGTGGTGCATGGAACAATGGGGTGTTGCCGGTCATCCCGTACGTATAGCGCGCACGCATCTTCCAGCCGTTGGAGGGATAGTAGTGCAGGATGTCCGACATGCCATTGCCATCGAGGTCAGCGACGAAGATCCGATGTGAGCTGGCGAAAGGGACATCCAGATCTAGTGCCGATTCGGTGAAAGCCCCCTCGCCTGGAATGAGGTTGGAGCGTCCGACCAGCACCTTCCAACCGTTCGGTATCCGGGCAAGGTAATCGGTGATCCCATCACCGTTGAAGTCAGCTGGCCATAGTTGGAAATCATCTGGCGCGTACGTGTGGTTGAACCAACCGGTGGCCGTCTGTGTAAGTTGGTGATCATCGCTGATGTTGAACGCGTGGTAATTCTTGGTCCCGTGATCCCGGAATACCATCAGTTCGTGCCGGCCATCGCCATTGAGATCGCCCGCTCGCATCAGGTCGATCGTACTCATGGCGATCCGGTCCAGGGTCGAAGCGACCGTGAGTTCATGCCAACCAGAAAGGCCGAAAAGAAAGGTGCGCGAGTTGTTAGGGATATTGATGTCGTTGAAGACCACGACGGCTTCCACCCTGCCGTCCCCATCAAAATCCCCGAGTTCCATGCATTTGCTGGGAGATTTGACATACGGCAGGCCTATCGGGGCGGGAAAGGTCATCGGAGCCGAAAATGTCGTGGACCCCGCTATCACTTGGCTTTGCAGCAGAGTAAATGATGTGACTTTCCAGGCTCCTATATCACCACTTTGTTCCCAGCCCCCCAAGTTCCCAGAGACCCAATCATCGTACTGCATGGTCGTGATAAGGATATCATCTCGCCCATCGCCGTTGAAGTCATAAGCACCCGCGCCTGAATGCTCGAATGCGGTAGGCTGTTCCGTGAAGGCCTCTGAAACCCTTGTTCTGCCGAAGGGGTGCGTGAGCGATGGCCCCGACCATCGCATATGGTACAGCCGGGCCATGCTCATCGTGGGCATGTCATAGGTCCAGTCGGGTATTGCTTGTGTTGAACCGTTCAGGAAGACCTTCAATCGGCTGTGCATGCGAACATTTTGAGAATAAGTTACTTCAGCGATCAATAGATCACTTACGCCATTCCCATCAAAGTCACCAGTGAACATATCAAAGGGTGGCGCCTGAGCAAGGACCGAAGTGGTTTCGGAGTAGTGTTGTTCGGGGGGGTGCCCGTAACCGAATCGCGTGGCGTTGAAGGAACTGATGCCGTCCGACCCGAACAGGGTGATGTCGTTGAGGTACGAACCCCGCTCGTCACGCCACGAATAGGTCATTTCGTACTTGCGCACGAGGTCCGTTCCATTGTACACCGCCACATCGCGCAGTAGCTTGGTACTGCGGAAGGCAGTGCCCGCGAGGTATTGCGTCCGGTGGTCGGTCCGCTCTTGATAATTGAATACCACCTTGGCGAAGGTCGGGGACCCGGTCTGGTCGTTTCCGGTGTAGCGGATCTCGGTGAGGGGGCTTTCGAAATTCGACAAGGAGGTGTTCTGGGCGAAGACATGGTCCATGTAGTTGCCGTAAGGATCGGCCGTGCGGTGTAGGCGCCACGACAACACCTTGTCCCCGGTGGTGGATAGGATCTTGCTGTTCCAATCCAAACCATAGGTGAGGACCATGCCATCCTTGGTCACCATCTTGAAATACCAGAAACGCTCGTCGTTACCGGCAAGAGCGATCAGCTCGATCCTGGAAAAGGTGGCGTTCTGCGTATCGTAGGTGGAGCCAGGTTCCCCGTAGGTTCCGCTCGTCAGGATCAGGCGCTGCCCATCGAGTGTGAACCGATCGGTGGCCGAATAATCCACAGGCAGGACCGCACCATCAAAATGCCTGTTCTGGCCTGTACGAGTGATCATGGAACTCCCTGTAAGGTTCCATCCTTGACCCATGAGCCCATTGCCCATCTGGGAATTGTAGGAGAATGCGATAAGGGGTTGTACACCGTTGGTTCCCGGAGATACTTCGATAGGGATCGTGTACGTGGCCGCACCAGTTGCACTGGTGCCACTTGTCCCGTTAAGCGTGCCGACCTCTTTGCTTGTGTCAATATTCCTGCCAAGGAGTTCACCAGTGCTGTGCGCAGGGCCGTATTGTGCCGGGCTCAATAGGCTAACGGACAAACCAAGGAGCGATCCGAGTATTTGAAGGTGGTTGGTGGTCATTGAATACGGGATCAGGTTGATCACAGAGTTATCACTTTGACGGCAATGGTCCAAATTCCGGGCGTATCGATCTTTCCGGGGTGGCAATGGCGGCATTCGTGGCAGATGAGCGGATTTGTTTACTTTCGGTGGTCTCTACACCAATATCCCTATGGCAAGGAACGGTTCGTATTTGCTGCGTTGTTGCACCGCTGTACTCGTGATCGCTGTTTCCTGTGGTGCCTCCGCCCAGGAGCATTGCCGTGTTCGCTATCTTTACAATGCTTCGGGTGATCGGACCCAGCGGGACTGGCACTGCTGGATACCAGGCGACTTGGAGAACGAGCCTGAAGGGTGGGCCTACAAGAACCGGAATGTCCTGGCGGCCATCCACATGGAGGTTGCGCCGAATCCTTCGTCGGACCGATTCAATGTTGTTCTGCCAGGAGACGCCCCATCAGGAACATTGAGCCTGGTGAATGCGCTGGGGGCGGTTCTGTTCTCACAGAACGTCGCTGGCACGCGAGCTTCTATCGAGGTGGGTGATATACCGAATGGTGCTTACTACATCCGTTTCTCGAGCGGATCTGAATCCATCATCTCCTCATGTGTCGTGCAGCATTGACAAGTAGGGAGCCCCGGATGTGGTGGAAGTGCCTTCCGCTTGCTTTTGGTCTGAGCTTGTCAGCACATTTAGCTCATGGCCAGAACCTGATCTTGAACCCCGGCTTCGAGGAACTGGAAGTGCCGTGCGTGGGAGGGCCTGCTACGTTTTCGAGCTTACAAGCCTGGACCCATCCTGTTTGTTCGGAGAATGTTTCGTTTGCGCATGCGTGTAGTGCAGCTCTTGGATTCCCCACCCATGGTACCCCGGCTAATTTGATAGGATATCAGGAGCCAGTGGATGGTCTGGGATATGTGGCGATGTACACCTATGACCGGTATTCAACATTTCCGCCGTCCTACTATTTGACCGGCCCGCTCCTGGTGCCGCTGGATGGCGGTACCGAATACTGTTTCAGCTTGCATGTTTCGCTTGCCGATCAATCAGCCTACCGTACTTCCTATCTCCATGTCATTTTCACCGAAGAGTTGCCCAATTCGTGCAATGGAGTGGATACGCTTGTTTGGGTACACGATGCACAGGTGGTACTGAACACCACGGATGCGGATACCTCCTCCTGGTCATTGCTTTCGGGCTCCTTTGTTGCGGCCGGTGGTGAATCGTACTTGACCATCGGGAACTTCGTAGGTATGCTGGACCCGGACACCATGTACTTCGGCCCGACCACATTTCCTGCGCAACGGGCGATGTATTACATCGATGCGCTGGAGTTACGACCGTGTGTGGTTGCTGTCGAGGAGTATGAAGAAATGACCTTGAGAACCACTTACGATCCGGGTTCAAGGTCATTGTCGATCATCGGTCTGCCGAAGACGAACTGGAACCGGGTAGTTCTACTCGACATGGCTGGTCGAATGGTTACCTCGCATCCTGGTCGCCTTGGTTCAGTTCAGATAGACGTAAGTGGTCTTTCCGCTGGGTTCTATATCATTCAGGCAGTCGCAGCTGGGAAACAGTACAGTACCCGGGTGGCTATTTTCTGACCTACCCCTCCTTCCTTTCCTTCTCCCGCTTCTGCGGCTGCAACGGATCGGTTCCGATGGTCTTGTACACCTCCCGATTCCGGTGGATGTCGCAGGCCATCCACACCGCCGCGCGGAAGCTGCCTTCGCTGGCCACGCCCTGCCCGGCGATGTCCAGGCCGGTGCCGTGGTCGGGGCTGGTGCGCACGATGGGCAGGCCGGCCGTGAAGTTGACGCCATGGCCGAAGCTGAGTGCCTTGAAAGGGGCCAGGCCCTGATCGTGGTACATGGCCAGCACGCCATCGAAGTGTTTGTAACTGCCATTGCCGAAGAAGCCGTCGGCGGCATAAGGTCCCATGGCGGTGATGCCCTCGTCGTTCAAGCGGCGTACGGCGGGTGCGATGCGCTCCTTGTCCTCGCTGCCGAGGGCGCCTCCATCACCGGCGTGCGGGTTGAGGCCGAGGATGGCGATGCGCGGCGATACGATGCCGAAGTCGCGCAGCAGGCTCTGATGCAGCAGCCGGGCTTTGGCGATGATCCGGTCCGTGGTGATCGCGCTCGCAACGTCCTTGATCGGGATGTGACCGGTGACCGTGCCCACGCGCAGGCCTTCGCCGACCAGCAGCATGAGCACTTCGCCATCGCCGCCCGCGAGGTGTTGCAGGTATTCGGTGTGGCCGGGGTATGCGAAGCCCGCCTGTTGCATGGCGTGCTTATCGATCGGGGCCGTCACCAGCACGTCGATCTTGGCGCTGGAGAGGTCTTGTGCGGCCGCTTCGAGGCTTTTGATGGCGTAGCTCGCGAGCTGGCCCGAAGGTTTGCCGAATTCGATGGCCACATCCTCCTCCCACACGTTCACCACATTGAACTTGCGGGCCACGGCGTCGCGGGCGT
>SSGN01000186.1 GCA_008016945.1 Flavobacteriales bacterium | reverse complement strand
GATCTGGATCGCCGTGTCGGTGTACCTGCTGGTGGCCATCGTCAGAAAGCGGTTGGCAATAGAGGCTTCGCTCCATTCAATTCTACAGATCTGCTCGGTCATGCCCTTCGAGAAAATGCCCATCCAGCAGGCCTTTCAGAAGGATCGATCAGCAGCAGAACCCGCCAACCTCCCGAACCAGTTGATTTTGTTCGACTTTTAACCGGACAGCAATGATGCGAAGGGATCTTTTCGCAGGACGATACGGCGGTGGCGTTGTACGACCGAAGGCGTAGACCACAGAGATCGGAGCTACCGAGGGCCAGTTCTACGGAACGATCACGACGGAGAAGGCATGGGGAAAAAGAGCAAGCAGATCGGATGGTATTGGATGTCCAAATGGTATAAGCCTCACCGCAAACCCGTCGATGCTTCGATCGGACACCAGCGAATGGACGGCAGCTCCAGCACGCCCGCCACGGAGCCTATCCTGGCGGATGCTCTATCGCTTCCGCAGCGGACCTTGGGGAGACCATACCACCGAGCCGCGTTCCATCACCATGAACCGGCGGATGGATATGCTTTCGCCACGGTGGACCCGCAGCGTCCACGTACCCGGTCGAAGGTCCCCTAAACGGACGCGGTCCAACTCGGTTCGGCCATAGGTATGCTTGATGTTCCCTCGGCCATTGAGGATATCCACGCGATCGGCATCCGTGGGTATGACGGCCTCGACCTTACCGGCCACAGCACTTTCCACGAAGGATATCCGGGTATCATCCGCAGTACGCTCAACCGGTCTATCGGGCACATAGGCGATGAACCCATCCGCTTGGGCTGAAGCAAGGGTAGCAAGGACCATCAAGGTACCGCAGAAGAAGGTTCGCGACAACGACATGGCCGTTGTACGCAATGTGACCCTTCTGGGTTAATACCATCGTTCTCCCGAGCGACCATGGTGAGCGGCCGCCCATGGGACACTCCACCAAGGAATGGCCCAAGGAGCTATCGTGCGACCATCAGGCGTTGCTGCAGCTGAACACCGCCCGAGCGAGCTTCGACCAGATACAGGCCATTGGGCTCTCCAGCCAAGTCGATCCCATAGCGATCCGTACCCGCCGCGACCTTTCCGGTGAAGACCACGCGCCCCACAGCATCCATCACGCGTACGTGGTAGGCACCGATGCCCATGGTGGGGAGGGAGAGGGTCACTTGCCCCGTGGTGGGGTTGGGCCATGCGAGGATACTGCCTTCGAGCGCAAGCTCCTCCGTTCCGGCCGGAGCGGAAGGATAGCCCTGTAGCGTGGTTCCACATGAACCCAGCCATTGTTGCAAACCGGTATAACTCACCGCGAACTTGCCGTAGTTGTCCTCCAGGTTGTTCCCGCACGCCGCATAACCGCCGAAGAGCTGGCCGATCAACAACCCGTTCATGTTCCACAGGCCGCTTCCGCTGGATCCCCCTTCGGTGGTCCCATCATCCCAGTCGGCCACCTTCCAGCACTGCGCACTACCCCATGTCTGCGAGGTGACCGCTTGGTTCTCGAAGCTGATCTTCTTCACATCACCGGCCGGGTGATGGATGCCCACCACGCCGGTGGTGGCGGGGGAGGTGCTGCGGTCCCAGCCCGTATAGAAAACGTTGTAGCTCGCTGGCGGCGTGCTGGTCAAGCGAAGCAGTGCCACATCGCTGCCCGTGTTGTTATACAGGCGGGTAGCCCCCGAGATGCTCATGGTCATCGGGCCATTGAGGTTCTGCGCACACTGCGGGCTCTCCCAATGGAAGCGATAAACGAAGTTGTTGTTGGTCGGTGTGCCCTCCAAGCAGTGGTTCGCGGTAAGGAAATACGGGGTCCCGTCGTTGTTGCAATTGTTGATCAATTGTCCAGTGCAGAACCCACCGCCGTCCAGCATGATCGCCACCGAGCGGATCTGCGGGCGCCAAGGATCACCTTCCGGACATTTCACGTTGTTGTTGCATGAACCGCTTTCACCCAGCACCTTGGCCTGATTGAAGACATCGCGGTAACCATGGGTCACTTGGCCGATGCTCAACTGCCCTTGACCTGCGACCCTCGCCGGTTCCACGTACTCCACCGTCACCCGATCACCGGCCAGCAGATCCACGCCCAGCTGATCACGTCCGGGGCAGCTCCCCGCCTCAAAGCCACCCAATACGTCGCCCACCTCGTTATAGATGAACACTTGTGCACCATCCGGGATCACGAACCGATGGAACTCCATATTGATGCTGAACGCACCAGGACAGGCCACCATGAGGCGCCAGACACGATCCCCATTGGACATGGTGTGCCACACGCCACTGTTCTCCAGCCCCAGTTCGACCGCATGACTCTTCCCGAAGCGGTACGGCCCCTTGCGTGCGGTGGCCATCCGTTGCTCATCCTCCGCCATTAGCGCATCCACATCCACGGCAGGCATGGTCGCAATGGGCGCTTCCGGCAGGCCGGTGGAGCGATCCACCCCATACGGATGGCCACCGAAGGAGATCTGAGCTTTGCTCTGGGAAATGACGGAGAGGCTGAAAGCAGCTGCGAGTATCCAGTATTGATTCCGCATGGAAGGTCACTTATGTGATGAGCCGGTTGAAAAGAGAGCGAGGTGGTCCTGTTCAGGGTTGATGATGAAGCCAACGAGCGAAGGCCACCTGCTTCGCACCAAAGGTAATCCGTCCGCGAGGTCTACATGCTGGCAGGCCACGGTCCTCACTTGGAAACCTTCTGCCTTTCCTCCAACAGCTTCCGCATGGCGAACAACTCGTCCCGGAGTTGGGCCGCGGCGATGAAATCGAGGTCCTTGGCGGCCTTCTTCATCTGTGTTTCAAGCACTTCAGCATTCTTCTGGAGCTGTTCTTCGCTCATGTAGCGTACCACCGGGTCGGCCGCGAGGCTCAATGTCTCGGGTTCCACATAGGCCTTTCTTCGCCCATCATCGTGGATATCGATCACGGCGGTCTGCTTCAACACATCGGCGCGGTCGCGCTTGATCTGTGTGGGGGTGATCCCGTGCGCCTCGTTGTAGGCGATCTGCTTGGCCCTGCGCCGATCGGTCTCCTCCATGGTACGGCGCATGCTATCGGTGATCTTGTCGGCATAGAAGATCACCAGGCCATGGATGTTCCGCGCGGCCCTTCCCGCGGTCTGGGTCAGCGAACGGTTGCTGCGTAGGAAACCCTCTTTGTCGGCATCCAGCACCGCCACTAAGCTCACCTCGGGCAGGTCCAATCCTTCGCGCAACAGGTTCACCCCGACCAGGACATCGAACAAGCCCAGGCGGAGCTGCCGTAGGATCTCGATCCGCTCCAGGGTGTCCACATCGCTGTGGATGTACTTGCACCGCACACCATTGCGCCCCAGGAAATCGTTCAACTCCTCGGCCATGCGCTTGGTCAAGGTGGTCACCAGAACACGCTCCTCCTTTTCGGCTCGCTGGCGGATCTCGTACAGCAGGTCATCGATCTGATCCTTGCTGGGGCGCACCTCGATCGGCGGGTCCAGCAACCCCGTGGGGCGCACCACCTGTTCCACCACCACACCTTCGCTGCGTTGTAGCTCATAATCCGCCGGCGTGGCGCTCACGAACAAGGTCTGGCCCATCATCCCCTCGAACTCCTCGAACTTCAGGGGGCGGTTATCCATGGCACTGGGGAGTCGAAAACCGTATTCCACCAGGTTCTTCTTGCGACTGCGGTCCCCCCCGTACATGGCCTGCACCTGGCTCACGGTCACATGGCTCTCATCGATCACCATGAGGAAGTCCTCCGGGAAATAGTCGAGCAGACAGAACGGGCGCTGCCCGGTCTGCCGGCGGTCGAAATAGCGGCTGTAATTCTCGATGCCGGAGCAATACCCCAGCTCGCGCATCATCTCCAGGTCGTAGTTCACCCGTTCCTCCAAGCGCTTGGCCTCGAGGTGCTTGCCGATCTCGTTGAAGAAGGCCACCTGTTTCACCATATCCGTTTGGATGTCGTGGATCGCGGCGTTGAGGGTCTCGCGGCTGGTGACAAAGATGTTGGCCGGATAGATGGTGATGTCGGCAGGGGTCTCCAACACCTTACCGGATGCGGTATCGAAACGTTCGAGGCGCTCGATCTCATCACCCCAGAAATGGATGCGCACACCTTCGTCGGCATAGGCCAGGAACACCTCCACCACATCGCCCCGCACCCTGAAGTTGCCACGGCCGGGCTCCGCATCCTTACGGCTGTACAGCGCGCTCACCAGGTCGTGCAGCAGCTTGTTGCGCGAGATCCGTTGGCCCACCGCCACTTTCACGATGGTCTTGTGGAACTCCGCCGGGTTACCGATACCGTAGATACAGCTCACACTGGCCACCACGATCACGTTCCGCCTACCGCTGAGCAGGGCGCTGGTGGCGCTCAACCGGAGCTTCTCGATCTCGTCGTTGATCGAGAGGTCCTTCTCGATGTAGGTGTTCGTGGTGGGCAGGTAGGCCTCGGGCTGGTAGTAGTCGTAGTAGCTCACGAAATACTCCACCCGATCGTTGGGGAAGAAATGCTTGAACTCGCCGTAGAGCTGTGCGGCCAGCGTCTTGTTGTGGCTAAGGATCAAGGTGGGGCGTCCTGTACGGGCGATCACATTGGCCACGGTGAAGGTCTTGCCAGACCCCGTGACCCCCAGCAAGGTCTGTGCGGGCACGCCCTCTTCGATGCCTTGCACCAACTGGTCGATGGCTTCGGGCTGGTCGCCGGTCGGCTTGAACTCGGAGATAAGATCGAAGGTGTGGGGGTGGCTGACGGACATTCCCCACAAAGGTACCTCACGAGGCAAGGTCTACTTTGATCAACTTCGCAGTCTCAACTTCAACCCGATGATCCGGCGCTTGTCATTCCTCCTTGTTCCCTGCTGCCTGCTGTACGGTTGTGCGGAACCGAACATGAACACCAGCAACGGGGCCACGCCGCCCCCCGCGCCCGACATGGGCACCGCGGTACTGCTGAAGAGCGCGGAAGGCCGCTTCGTATCGTGCGAACTCGGCGCCGAAGGGGCCGCAAAGAACATGCTGGTGGCCGACCGTAGTGCCGCGGGTGACTGGGAGCGCTTCACCCTGTTCACCAAGGCCGATGGCCGGATCATGCTGAAGGCCGCCAACGGGATGTACCTCTGTGCGGACGATCACCGCGGCGATACCTTGGTAGCCGACCGGAAGGATCCAGGGGATTGGGAGAGCTTCACCCTGGAACCCCAGGAAGGAGGGGCGGTCGCGCTGAAGACCCACGAAGGGCGATACGTGGCGGCCGACCTGGATCCGGGAGCCAAGCACCACGGCCGGTTGGTGGGCGACCGACCGCAGGCCGGTGAATGGGAACGCTTCACCATCGTGCCGGACACCACCCGCAAGCCTTGATCTCCACGGCATGTTCTGGGAACGGCTCCTCCATTACCTGAACCCGGCCACCCTGTTCCGGAAGGCCCACCCGAACATGAGCCTCCGGACCATGCACGGCATCAACCGGATCTCGGTGTTCGTGTTCCTGTTCTGCGTGGTGGTGATGGTGGTGCGTGGCTGTTCGCGCTGAGGTGTCGGCTCAGGTGTTCCAGATCCTCCAGGCCGCTTCGGCCTGGGCGTGCAGCATGCCCAAGCCATTCACACAACGCGCACCCCTTGCCGCTCCCTCCGACAAGAATCGGGTCTGGTGTGGATTGTAGACCAGATCCACCAACAGATGCTTGGAGCCGACGGCCTGCATGGGCAACGCAGGCATGGTATCCACCTGAGGGAACATGCCCAGCGGTGTGGTATTGATGATCAGCGGACACACCGCCACGAGGGTGGGATCGAGCATGTCCCAGGTGAGGTCGCCGGTATCGCGGCTTCGGCTCACCACCCTGAACTTGATGCCCGATCCGCGCAACACGAAGATCACGGCCCGGCTGGCGCCACCGCTGCCCAGGACCAAGGCCCGAGGGCGATCATCGCCGATCAGTGGCATCAAGGTGGCCCGGAATCCCTCCACATCCGTGTTGTGTCCGATGCGCATACCGCCGCGCAGGTCGATGGTATTGACCGCGCCGACGGCCGAGGCCGTTGGCGAAAGCTGGTCCAGAAAGGGTATCACCTCCTGCTTGTACGGGATGGTCACGTTCAATCCACGAAGCCCCGGAGTGCTGGTCAACAACTGGGGGAGGGCTCCGATGTGGTCCAGTTCGAACAGATCGTAGCGATGATCCGTACGGCCCTCCTGCTCGAACTTCGACGAGAAATAGGAACGGCTGAAGGAATGCGCCAACTGCCGACCGATAAGCCCGTACCTGATCACGTCCGCACCAACGCTTAAGCGGCCGGACTATTGCCTCGGCCGAATTTGATCCGGAGGAATTCGATCACCATGGGCAGTACGCTGATGAAGACGATGCCGAGGATCACGGATTCGTAATGGCGCTGCACGAAGGGGTGCTGACCGAAGAGATAACCGGCCACGGTGAGGAGCACGATCCACACCACGGCCCCCACGATGTTGTACGGTGTGAAGCTCCGGCGGTAGTCCATGTGCCCCACACCCGCCGCAAAGGGAGCCAAAGTGCGCACGATGGGCACGAACCGGGCGATCACGATGGTGCGCGGGCCGTACTTCTCGAAGTACGCATGGGTCCGCTCCAGGTCCTTGGGACGCACCAGCGGGCGTCCGAAAAGCTTCCAGCTCAGGACACGGTCGCCGAAGAACCGCCCCACCCAGTAGTTCACGTTATCGCCCAGGATGGCGGCCACGATCAGCAGTGCGATGAGCCCCCCGAGGGACAGGTCCGTATCGGCGCGTGCGGCGAGGGACCCCGCCACGAAGAGCAGGGAGTCGCCCGGAAGGAAGGGCATCACCACCAGCCCGGTCTCCACGAAGATGATGGCGAACAGGAGCAGATACACCATGTGGCCATGCTCGGCGATGAAGGCCGGCAACGACTCGTTGAGGTGCGTGATGAAATGCCAGAATTCCTGGATCAGTTCCATAGGGGGAGGGTCAATCGCATTGAAGATCGTGATCCACCTCGTTCCGGAAAGCCATGATACCGCCGGCAAGGTTCACGAGGTTGTTGAAGCCATAGCGCGATGAAAGGGCGTGGATCACCGCCACGGAGCGGTTCCCACTGCGGCAATGGACCACCACCGGCATATCCTTGCGCAGTTCATCGAGGCGGTCGATCACCTCGCTCATGGGGATCAGGTCTCCGCCGATGGAGCAGAGTTCCGCCTCGTACGGATCCCTCACGTCCACCAGCTGGTGCGGCACAGCACGTTCACGCCAGGCATTGAGTTCAGTTGCAGTGATCTCCTTCATTGGAACAACGGAGCGGGCCGCGAAGATGGCGAGCCTCGCCGGATGATGTAGGGAAAAAGGGCTATTCAGTGGGCTTCTGCCGCAGCTTCTCGGCCACCTCCTCGGGCATGTATTGGAAGAACGTGTCGCCGCGCAGGCCCAGGCGAAGGGTCTCCAAGGGGATCACTTCTTCGGGCGCGATATTGCCCAGGTTCACGTTGGCCCCGAGCTGTTTGATGAACCAGACCTGCTGCGATTTGATCGGTGCTTCCCACAGGATGTCCTTCCCGGGGATCTTGCTCAGGATCCTGTTCACCAGCGTGGTGTGCGCATGGCCGCTAGGACGATAGATGCCCACCGTGCCGCTTTCCCGAGCCTCGGCGATCACCTTCCAGCTCCCGGCATCCAGCTCGGTGCGCATCATGCTCACCCACTTGGCAGGACTGATGAGAATGCCGGACTCCTTGGACCCCACTTCGCTGAGAACGCGATGGTCCTTGGCCAGGTCCGTGATGTACTTGCACTTCTCCTTTGTGGGCATATTGATGGAGCCATCGCTCACTTCCACGGTATCGAGGCCCAGCGATCCCACCAGCTTCCGGTAGTCCTTGTACTGCCCGCGGGCCACAAAGGCTTCGAACAGCGTACCTCCGAGATATACGCGGACATCCGCCTTCTGGTACAGGGCGATCTTCTCCTTCAATCGCGGGGTGACGAACGATGTGCCGAACCCCAGTTTGATCAGGTCGATCAGATGGCCGCTGGCATCGAGCAGGTCCTGGGCCTGCCGCAAGGACAGGCCTTTGTCCATCACCATGGTCACCCCATCCTCACGCGGTTTCGAACTACGTGCGGGGATGTGGGAAAGGTTGTAGTTCATGATCTACGGTAGAGTTCCAACAGGTGTATGACCTGTGGCATCTGGGCGGCCTCGGGAAAGTGTTCCAGTAGTTGAGGGTGAGCCGCATAGTCGTTCATCAGGGCATCCTCGAGCATCACCAAGGCCTGCTGCAACTCACCCATGCGTAGCAGGTAGCTCACCGAACGATAGGTGTACTTGCTCGTAAGCTTGATCACCTGCGACCCCTCCCTGAGCTTGCGCAGGGCTTGATCCGGGCCTTTGGTTCGCAGCAAAAGGTCGGCATGGTCCAGCCAGCCATCCACGTTGTCCGGCTCCAACTTGTTCAGCCGGGCATACGCATCGAACGCCCTTTCGAAGTGTTCAGCCCTTGCGTATGAATTGCCCAGGAAATACCAACCATCGGCATGCTCCGGCACCAGGCCCACCGCATGCTCCAGGTCCTTGATGGCTTCCGGCAGTCGGCCCTGCATGTCCTTCACCACACCCCGTCCGATCCAGGCATCCACCCAATGGGGATCCAACGCGATGGACTGGTCATAGTGGATCAAGGCCTGTTCGAAGTGCTCCATCTTCTCGTAGCACTCGCCGATGTAGCTGAAGGTAACGGCCTGGGCACCATCGAACTCAATGGTCTCCTGGTAGCAATCGATGGCTTCTTGATAGCGCCCAAGGATCAGCAGGTTGCGGGCCTTGCTGAAATGCGCCGAGGTGAAACGATCCTCGATGGCCAGGCAGAAGTCCAGGGCCTCGATGCTCTCCTCATGCCGCTCCATCCGCGCCAAGGCATTGCCCAGGTTGTACCACGCCACGAAGGAGTAGGGGTAATCGTTGGTGAACTGGCGGAAGAAGGAGACGGCGGCCTGGTGGGCATCGGTGAGGTCGAAGCAGTACGCCATTTCGTAGAGCACGGCTTCGTTCTCCGGGTTGATCTCCAACGCGCTCTTCAAGCTACCCAGCGCCAGCTCATACTTCTCCAGGTTCTCGTACTCGAAGGCCAGGTCCAAATGGATATCGTCCAGACCTTCCTCCGCAAGGTCCAGCGCACGTTTATAGTGTTCCACCGCGCGGCGGTGGTTACGGAGCTGGCTGTAGATACTTGCTTTGTGCAGGTACACATCCTCGTTGAACGGTTCCATTTTCCCGATGCCGTCCAACACCTCCAAGGCCCGGTTGAGCTTGCCCTGGTCCATGAGCACATGGACCTCGCAGAACATCAGGTCCACGGAGCCTGGATGCTGGCGTTGGGCCAGGTCCAGCACCTCCCGTGCCCGGCGCGCATCGCTCTGCTCCAGGTAGTGCTCGATGATGATCTCGAACTCCTCCACGTCGAAGAAGAACGTGGTGTTCTGCCGGCGCATCGCTTCGTAGCGTTCCACACAACGGTGGAGCTGATCGTTCCGCTCGGGGTGGGGTAGGTGGCCTTCGCTCATGTGGTACGACCCGGTTCCCCGGGAAGGAGAGGCCAAGGCACTGGCCTTGCCGTACAAAAGTAGGGAAGTATGCATGCACGAGACCCCAGGGCCATCCGGTTATGAACAGGCTCCGGTGAACGCAGTGGGCATCCGAGCGGCCTTCCCCATGCTCCCCGAAATAGTTTTGCAGGCCTCAGAACACGCTCCGAAAAAGCACCTGCCCAATGACCCTGATACGCTCCATCTCCGGCATCCGCGGCACCATCGGTGGCCAGCCAGGCCAAGGCCTCACCCCGGTGGACACCGTCCGCTACACCGCAGCCTTCGGCACCCTCCTCAAGCAACGCGCGGGCAACGCGCCGCTGCGGATCGTACTGGGCCGCGATGCCCGCATCAGCGGCCCCATGGTCCGTGACCTGGTGGCAGGCACCCTCGTTGGGCTGGGCTTCGAAGTGCTGGACCTGGACCTGGCTACCACCCCCACGGTGGAGATGGCCGTACCGGGAGAAAGAGCACAAGGGGGGATCATCCTCACGGCCAGTCATAACCCCGCACAGTGGAACGCCCTCAAGCTGCTCAACGACCGTGGGGAGTTCATCTCTTCGGAGGATGGTGCTGAGGTGCTGCGCCTGGCCGAAGCGGACCGGTTCGAATTCGCCCCGGTGGAACAGCTGGGCCAGGTCCGCCCCATCTCGGGGTGGACACGGAAGCACATCGACGCCATCCTCGCGCTCGATCTGGTGGATGTGGAGGCCATACGGAAGGCCCGGTTCCGCGTGGTGGTTGATGCGGTGAACTCCGTTGGTGGCACGGCGGTGCCCGCGTTGCTCTCCGCACTCGGCGTACTGGAGGTGATCGAGATCCATTGCACCCCCAACGGGCGTTTCCCGCACAACCCGGAACCCTTGCCGGAACATCTGACCGACCTGTGCAGCACGGTGGTGAAACACGGCGCCCACCTGGGCATCGCCGTGGACCCCGACGTGGACCGGTTGGCCTTGGTCTGTGAGGATGGCTCGCTCTTCGGCGAAGAATACACCCTGGTGGCCTGTGCGGACCATGTATTGGCGCATCGCCCGGGCGATACGGTGAGCAACCTCAGCAGCACCCGCGCCCTCAACGACATCGCCGAACGCCACGGTCGGAAGCGTCATGCCAGCGCCGTGGGCGAGGTGAACGTGGTGCGCCTGATGAAGGAGGTGAACGCGCCGATCGGGGGGGAAGGCAATGGCGGGGTGATCCTGAGCGAACTGCACCACGGCCGCGATGCCCTGGCGGGCATCGCCCTGTTCCTCACCCTGCTGGCCAAGAGCGGGAAGACCTGCCTCGAACTGCGCCGCAGCTACCCGGACTACTTCATCAGCAAGAACAAGATCGAACTGCGACCCGGCATGGACGTGCAGGCCTTGGTGGATGCCATGCAGGAGAAATACCGGAGCGAGCCGCACAGCACGGTGGACGGCCTGCGGATCGAGTTCGGTAACACCTGGGTGCATCTGCGGCGCAGCAACACCGAGCCCATCATCCGCGTGTACGCCGAGGCGCCCAGCATGGCCCAGGCCGACGAGCTGGCGCACAGGATCCTGAGGGAGCTGGCCCAGGTGGCCGGCCTTGCCGTGGCATAACGGTACTTTTGCCACGAGATGAGAAAGGTCTATTTCGATAACGCCGCGACCACCCCTCTGGCCCCGGAAGTGTTCGATGCCATGGTACCGTACATGCGTGAACACTTCGGGAACCCCTCTGCCATCCACGCTTTCGGGCGTAGGACGCGCGCTGCGGTGGAGCAGGCCCGGCGCACCGTGGCCACCCTCCTGAACTGTGCACCCGGCGAGATCATCTTCACCAGTGGCGGCACCGAGGCGGATAACATGGTGCTCAACGGGGTGGTCCGCGACCTCGGCGTGAAGCACCTGATCACCAGCCCGATCGAGCATCATGCCGTGGAATACACGGCCGAGCACATCGCCACCCTGGGCAGTGCCCAGGTGCACTGGGTGCGGTTGGAGGCCGATGGTAAGCCGGACATGGCGCACCTCGAAGAACTCCTGCGCACCACCCAGGGACAAGGCGTACTCGTATCGTTGATGCACGCCAACAACGAGATCGGCACCCGGATCGACCTGCATGCCGTGGGCGGCCTTTGCCGCCGCTATGGCGCGCTCTTCCATAGCGATACGGTGCAGACCATGGGGCACTACCGCTTCGACCTGGCCAACACACCGGTGGATTACATCACCTGCGCCGCCCACAAGTTCCACGGCCCCAAAGGAGTAGGGTTCCTCTACATGCGCAACGGAGCCAACATCAAAGCCGCGATCGTGGGCGGCTCGCAGGAACGCAACATGCGTGCGGGCACCGAGAACCTGTACGGCATCGTGGGACTTGCCAAAGCGTTGGAGATCGCCACGGAAGATGTGGAGGGCCACCAACGGCACGTGCAGGCCCTTAAGGACCGGTTACGGGAAACCATCCTGGCCACCATCCCTGGTACGAGCGTGAACGGGGATCCCGGCCCCGACGGTTTGTACACCGTGCTCAGCATGTGCTTCCCCGATGATGGCAGGAGCGAGATGCTGATCTACAACCTCGACATCGAAGGCATCGCCTGTAGTGGAGGCAGCGCCTGCAGCAGTGGCAGCAACAAGGGCAGCCACGTGATCGCCAACCTCTATCCGGGGCGCACCGGCGCCAACATCCGTTTCTCCTTCAGCCGGTACAGCACCATGGAGGAAGTGGACCACGTCGCGGGCGTGCTCAAACGCATCTTCGAGCCTTCGTTGGTGAAGGCGTAGGTGAAGTCCGGATACCCTTGGTGCGTCGCTTTGGATCATTTCGCACCAAGGCGTAGGCTAGAGATGCGAAGGGATCTTTTCGCAGGACGATACGGCGGGGGATGTGAATTGGTATTAGACCTCAAGCCTCCATCCGGCGCCGCGCTTCCATCGCCCAGCCCAGGTCGTTCAGGAACACGGTCGTGCGCCGCTCCCAACCCTCCTGGTCCATCAGGATGGCACCGCCCTCACCGAACTGCTCCTGAACCTTGGGCACTTGCATGCTCGAAGGCACCACCCAAGCCTTGATCTTCCACAGCGGGAATAGCAGTTCCACCATTACCTGTGTACCGGCGAAGGCGCCTCCGGAAGCGGTACAGATGGATACGGGCTTCCCTTTCCAGTCCTCGGTCAGGAGGTCGATCACGTTCTTCAAACTGGCCGGGAAGCTGCCGTTGTACTCGGGCGTCACGATGATCACGCCATCGGCCTTGCGGATACGTTCGGCGAACTCCACCACCTTGGGGGGCGGCTCCTTCATGAACTTCAAACGCTCGTGGAAGATCGGGAAGTCGAAGTCGAGCAGGTCGAGCAGGTCCACCGAATTGCTTGTGGCCTGAAGGGTCTTCTGCAGGTGCAGCGCTACGTTGTGGCTCTTGCGGCCGTCGCGCACGCTGGCGGAGATGATGGCGATGTGGGACATGGGGGGAGACGAATACCAGGCTGAGCGGTAGGTTGGTATGGAGGTGGACCCAAAGGTCTTGTGCTTTGCGGGATAATGGAAAAAAATGACTGGGTGCGGGGCATGACTTATCCACGATGAGATGGAGATCAAATACAGTTCCCTACATTCACTTGAGAACGGTCTGCATCTCATGCAACGTGTATCTGTGACACAAACTTGGGTGATCGATCTTGGACCGAACACGACTGTGCTTGATGATCTGGGTGGAAAGCCGGGCTATTGGGGTAGGCGTAGTACCACCCAAGAATCGCTGAGTTTCCACGGTCAACATGATGCGGAATGGCAGTTCACCTTGGATGGCAGTGTGCTCAGCGTGACCGCCACCAGTAATTGCTACAAGGTGACCACAGGGCCCAATGGGGAGGTGATCAACCGGTGGATCCCTGTACCACCCGATAAGATCGAGATGCCTTATTCTGTGCACCTGAGGGACAACTACCACGTTGGGTTAGTGGAAGAAGGGCCTGGATCCGGTCTGCGGCTCTATCCCAATCCGGCCGCCAACCAATTGATCATCGCCTGGGAGGAGGAAGCGAAGTCCTTTGCCGTACACGATGCACAGGGTAAACTTGTGGCCAGCTTGGATCGCCTCCCTGCTGGCCAGCGCCAACATCAGTTGAACGTGGAAGCCTGGGCCGATGGCTTGTATACCGTTCAGTTGAACGGTACGGGTAAGCGACAAGTGCAACGGTTCGCCAAGCACTGAGGCCATGTGGTGCCGAGCTCCTTTCCTTTCCGTCGCGTTGCTGTGTACCATGGTTGCTGCGGCCCAGCCCGCCATCGATTGGCAGCATAACTACGGTGGCAGTTTACAAGACCGAGGGTATAGCATAGCCCCAACCAGCGATGGCGGCTACATCGTGCTGGGCGAAACACGATCCTCAGATGGGATGGTTGTTGGTTTCCATGGTGGAGTCACCTATGACCTTTGGGTGTTGAAGTTGGACGATGCTGGGGTAATCGAATGGCAGCGTTGCTTGGGCGGTTCTGGCCCTGAGACCGCAGGTGAGATCGCACAAACCCTTGATGGAGGGTATATTTTGGTCGGTAGTACGGCATCGCTGGATGGCGATGTAGGCGAGAGCTTGGGTGGGTCAGATATATGGCTCGTACGCCTTTCGGCCTCGGGAGATCTACTTTGGGAACAGAGCTTTGGAGGGTCCGATGTTGATTCGGGTGAACGTGTCGCCGTTCGACAGGACGGCACTTTCCTGGTCGGGGCCTTCACATTTTCCATGGATGGTGATGCTGGTGATAACCATGGGGCCTCTGATTTCTGGTTGGGCCATATTTCGGAAGATGGTATCCTGCTGCAAAGCCGATGTTATGGCGGTTCTCGCTTCGATCATCTTCGAGATATGTACTTCGGCGCCGACGGTGGCTTGGTCATGGGTGGGGTCACCAACTCGAATGATGGGGACGTGACCGATAATCCGGAAGAGTGGAATGATGCTTGGGTGGTGTACCTGGCCAATGGATGGGACATCACTTGGCAAACTGCGCTGGGTGGCTTGGGGGACGATCAGGTCCGTGGCTTACTAAGGACACCGGGTGATACAATTTTCGCCGTGGCCTCAACGGAATCCCAAGACGGAGATATCACTGATCCCTGGGGCGACGTAGACTATTGGATCGTGAAACTCGGTCCAGATGGCTCCATGCTTGATCAGCGATCCTTAGGCGGTAGCGGCCAAGACGTTCCTGGCGCCATAGTTCCTAGCGCTTCACCAAATATGCTTTATGTTTCTGGCCGTTCCAGCTCCGAGGATGGCATGGTGTCGGCCCCGCACGGCGCCACGGACTGCTGGACCCTCTGTCTGAACTTAGATCTTGACATGGTGTGGGAAAAGTCTTACGGCGGCGGTCAAGGTGATGGGGGGAATTCCTTGTGTTTGGCCCCTGATGGTGGCTTGGTCATTGGAGGTTATTCACTATCCAATGATGTTGACCTGTCGGGAAACTTCGGCCTCTCCGATGTATGGGTGGTGAAACTGGAACCTGAGGATGTCGGTGTTCAAGATGCAGGTTTCACGATCGGTCTGGATCTCTTCCCAAATCCAGCAACGGACCAGTTGAGCATCACTTGGGAGAGTGATGCGAGGTCCATTACCGTTCACGATGCACAGGGGAGGCTGGTGGCCAACGTGGATCGCCTCCCTGCTGGCCAGCGACAACATCAGTTGAACGTGGAGGCCTGGTCTGATGGGCTGTACACGGTGCAGTTGAAAGGAACCGGAACCCGGCAGGTGCAACGCTTCGCGAAGCACTAGACCTCACCCGATCCGCACGCTCGTCATGGCGATCGATCCCATCATCAACTTGTCATTGAAGAGCGTGAGGTCCTCGTCCTCCTCCTTCAGCGCAAGGGTATAGAGGAGCGGCAGGTAATGCTCCGGCGTGGGTATGCTCAGTTGGAACGCACGTCCTTGGGCGGCGTAGTTCAGTAGACCGCCATGGTCGCCCTGTCGCACCATGTTGTTCATCCGTGAGCTGGCCTCCTGCGCCCAGTCGTAACCACCATCCGGGTTGTGCCAGTCGATCATGCCCAGGTTGTGCACCATGTTGCCGCTGCCGATGATGAGGATGCCCTTCTTCCGCAGGAACGCCAGCTCGCGCCCCAGTGCATAGTGCTGCGCTGGCGAAAGCCCACGGTCCAGGCTCAATTGGACGACCGGGATGTCCGCCTTGGGGAAGAGGTGCATGATCACGCTCCAGGCCCCGTGGTCCAAGCCCCAAGCATGGTCCACACCCACATGGGCACTGGTGATGGCCTGTTGGATATTCTGCGCCAGTTTCGGGCTGCCCGGAGCCGGATACTGCACATCGAACAAGGCCTGCGGGAAACCACCGAAGTCGTGGATGGTGCGCGGCTTCGCCATGCCGGTAACGTAGGTGCCGCGCGTTTCCCAATGCGCACTGATGCACAGGATGGCGTTGGGGCGGGGGAGGTCTTTACCTACGCGTTGCCAACCTTGGGTGAAAGGATTGTCCTCGATGGCGTTCATCGGACTGCCGTGCCCCAAGAAGAGCACGGGCATCGGCGGCGTCGGGGCGAAACCATCGGCAGTGCGGGCGAGTTCTCGAAGCGTCATGGCGGCCAATGGGGTCAATGCAAGCAGGCGAAGAGCGTTTCGGCGTTCCACAACGCAAAGATATTCAATTATTTGCCATGGAAAATAAACGAACGCGTTCCCACCCGTTCGTCCCCGACCGGTGAAGGCGACAAGTCCGTGAAGTGTTTCCTTTGCACCCCGATCCATCGGGACCTCTACGCATGAACCGCACGCTGCCCTCCATCGCCATCACCATCCTTGGTGCGACCCTTGCCCTCCAAGCCCATGCCCAGGACGACCTGATCAAGAAGATCAGCCTCAACAGCGCGGATTCCACCGGGTTCAAATTCACCCAGGTGCTCACCACACCCGGCACGCCCGTGGAAGACCAAGGTTCATCCGGCACCTGCTGGAGCTACAGCACCGGCTCGTTCCTCGAATCGGAGATGATCAAGAAGGGTGGGCCCAGCATTCCCTTGAGCAAGATCTACATCGCCCGTAAGAGCTACGAAGAGAAAGCCCGCAGCTATGTGCGCATGCACGGTTCGCTCAACTACGGCGATGGCGGCATCGCCCACGACGTGGTGAACATGTACGTCAAGCACGGCATCATGCCCTATGAAGCGTACACCGGCCTCAACTTCGGCAACACCAAGAACCAGACGAATGAAATGCAGGCGGTGATCAAGGCCATGCTCGATGCCATCGTGAAGGCACCGAACAAAGGCACGCTAACGCCCGTATGGCCGCAGGCCGTGAACGCGGTAATGGACACCTACCTGGGCAAGGTACCGGAGACCTTCACCTATAACGGCAAGAGCTACACCCCACAGACCTTCGCCAAGGAAGTGGTGAAGCTCGACGGTGCGGACTACCTGGAATTCCAGAGCGTGACCGATGTGCCCTACTATACCCAGAGCACCCTGATGGTGCCCGACAACTGGGCACTGGCACAGGCGTGGAACATTCCGGTGGAAGACATCACCACCATCATCGACAACGCGTTGAAGAACGGCTACTCCGTGGCTTGGGGCGGAGACGTGAGCGAGCCCTCCTTCAGCTGGCGCAACGGTGTGGCCTTCGTTACCATGACCCCGGCCGCCGCGCTCACCAAGGAGCAGAAGGCCACGCTGTTCCACGGCCCGCAGCCCGAGCCGGTGATCACCGCGGAGATGCGCCAAGCGGCATTCGACGACTTCAGCACCACCGACGACCACGGCATGCACATCACCGGCATGGCCAAGGACCAGAACGGTGCGGAGTGGTACATCGTGAAGAACAGTTGGGGTACCAGCAACGACCAGAAGGGCTACCTGTACATGAGCAAGGCCTACGCCGCGTTCAAGATGACGGCCTTCATGGTGAACAAAAAGGCCGTACCCGCCCACCTGCTGAAGAAGCTCGGGCAATAGCCGTACCTCAACGACCATCCGTGGTGTGACGCTTCGGCGTACACCGCTACGCGGCTCCCTACCGCGCACACCTTCCATCCCGATCCCCGCGCCCTTCCATGGACCGCCGTCTACTCATCCTATTCCTCACCATCTTCATCGACCTGATGGGCTTCGGGATCTTCATCCCGGTGGTGCCCATCTATGCCCGGGAGCTGAATGCCTCCGACGCCTTGGTGGGAGATACCGGCGCCCTGTTCTCGCTGATGATGTTCATCTTCACCCCGGTATGGGGGGTGATGAGCGACCGGTACGGCCGGCGACCGATCATCCTGGCGGCCATCGGCCTCTCCGCCTTGAGCTATGTGATGTTCGCCCATGCCACCACGCTCTTCCTGCTGATCGCCAGCCGCATGCTCACGGGCATCGGGTCGGGCAACATCACCGCGGCACAGGCCTACATCACCGACATCACCCCGCCCGAAGGCCGAGCGAAGGCCATGGGGCTGATCGGTGCCGCTTTCGGTCTGGGCTTCATCTTCGGTCCGCCGATGGGCAGCTTCATCTACATGCACTTCGGCATCGAGTGGGTGGGATACAGCGCGGCCATCATCTGCGCGCTCAACCTCGTCGCCGTATGGCTGTACCTCCCCGAATCGTTGAAGGAGAAGGTACACGGCCGCGCCATCACCGTGAAACCGGTGGGGGGGGCCATCCGGGCATTGAAGGACCAACGTTTCCGCGACCTGTACCTGATCAGCTTCATCTTCATCACCGCCTTCAGCATGATGCAGATGACCATAGCCCTGTTCTGGACCGACGACTACGGCCTGGACAAGGAACAGATCGGCTGGATGTTCGCCGCGGTGGGCCTGGCCTCCGCCATCGTCCAAGGGGGCATGATCGGCTGGTTGCAGAAGACCTTCGGCGAGCGGAGGTTGATGATCTTCGGATGCCTGAGCCTGGCAGTGGGATTGGGCATGATCGCATTCATCCCGCAGTCGCTCTTCCTGCCGCTGAACATCGTGTCCATCGCCCTCCTGGCCCTGGGCAACGGCTGCCTGAACCCCACCATCCTAAGCCAATTGAGCAAGAACGCCGAACAGCGCGAACAAGGGGAGGTGCTGGGCCTCAACCAGAGCTTCGGCTCCTTGGCGCGGATCGTGGGCCCGGCCCTCGGTGGGCGCCTGTACGGCTGGCACCATGCACTGCCCTATATCGGCTCCGGGCTCATCATGCTCGGTGCCCTGTTCTACGTGTACACCTACCAACGGGCCAAGGACCGGGTTCCAGCATAAGCGCACAGGGGTTACTTTCGCGCCGCACTGCACATACCACAGCACACCATGAGCGTACTCGTCAACAAGAACAGCAAGGTCATCGTCCAAGGTTTCACCGGTAGCGAAGGCACGTTCCACGCCACGCAGATGATCGAGTACGGCACCAATGTGGTGGGCGGTGTCACCCCTGGCAAAGGCGGGCAGAAACACCTGGACCGCCCCGTGTTCGAAACGGTGAGCGATGCGGTGAAGGCCACCGGTGCCGATGTCAGCATCATCTTCGTACCTCCTCCCTTCGCGGCCGACGCCATCATGGAAGCCGCCGAAGCAGGCATCAAGGTGATCGTCTGCATCACCGAAGGCATTCCGGTGAAGGACATGGTGGCCGCCCGTGAATACATCCGCGGGAAAGGGTGCACGTTGATCGGCCCCAACTGCCCCGGTGTGATCACGGCCGATGAGTGCAAGGTGGGCATCATGCCCGGCTTCGTGTTCAAGAAAGGCCCGGTGGGCATCGTGAGCAAGAGCGGCACGCTGACCTACGAGGCGGCGGACCAGACGGTGAAGGCGGGTCTGGGCATCACCTCGGCCATCGGCATCGGAGGCGACCCCATCATCGGCACCACCACCCTCGAGGCGGTACAGCTCTTCGCCAACGACCCGGAGACCAAGGCCATCGTGATGATCGGCGAGATCGGCGGTGACCTGGAGATCCGTGCGGCGAAGTGGATCAAGGAGAACTGCAAGAAGCCGGTCGTCGGCTTCATCGCCGGCGAGACCGCGCCGAAAGGTCGCACCATGGGCCACGCCGGCGCCATCGTTTCCG
>SSGN01000234.1 GCA_008016945.1 Flavobacteriales bacterium | reverse complement strand
CCGCCGCTTCAAGGAGCGCAAGGTGCACCCGCTCAAGCAGTGGAAGCTGTCGCCGATCGACATGGCCTCGCTCGACAAGTGGGAAGACTACACACGGGCGAAGGAGGCGATGTTCTTCCACACCGACACCGCCGATGCACCGTGGACGGTGATCAAGTCGGACTGCAAGAAGCGCGCGCGCCTCAATGCACTGCGCTACATCCTGCACAAGCTGCCCTATGCCAACAAGGATGTACAGCGCATCGGCAACCTCGATCCGCTGATCGTCGGCCGCGCGCATGTCGTCTACGAGCGCGGCGAGAAGATCGGGCAGGCCATCCTATGATTTCCGTGCGGCGCGGCCAGGGTTGGGTCGCCGCCGTCGCGGCAGCCCTGTGCTTCCTCCTTGCCGCCGGCGCGCGGGCCGAGAACAGCGCGCCGGAGGAGATCGTCGTCGCCTCCGACGACAACTATCCGCCCTACATCTTCCGCAACGCGCGCGGCCAGATCGACGGCTATCTCGCCGATGCGTGGAAGCTGTGGTCGGCCAAGACCGGCATCCGCGTCCGGCTGGAGGCCACCGACTGGGCCAAGGCGCAGGCACTGCTCGCCGATCGGCAGGCGCAGGTGATCGACACCATGTTCCGCACGCCGGAGCGCGAGCGCTACCTCGCCTTCTCCCGGCCCTACGCCGACCTGCCGGTGCCGATCTACGCGCACGAGGAGATCGGCGGCATCAGCGGCGTCGAAACGCTGCGCGGCTTCCTCGTCGGGGTCAAGGCCGGCGACGCCTGCATCGAGATGCTCAAGGCCGGCGGGGTCACCACGATCGCCGCCTTCGACAGCTACGAGCGCATCGTCGAGGAAGCGGCGGCCGGTCGGATCAAGGTCTTCTGCCTCGACGAGCCGCCGGCCAACTACCTGCTCTATCGCAAGCAGGCGCACGAGCGCTTCCGCAAGGCCTTCACGCTGTACACCGGCCAGTTCCACCGGGCCGTCAACAAGGGCGACGAGGCCCTGCTCGAAGTCGTCCAGCGCGGCTTCGACAGCTTCACGCCGGAAGAGAAGGCGGCGCTCCAGCAGAAATGGATGGGCGTGCCGATCGACCTCTCGCCCTGGGGCCGCAACCTGCTCTACGGGCTGGTGCTCGCCATCGCGCTCGGCGGTGGTGTCGCCGTCTTGGGCTTCATGCTGCGGCGCCAGGTGCGCCAACGCACGCGCCAGCTCTACGACGAGCGCCTGCGTCTGCGTACCCTCGTCGATACGCTGCCCGACCTGGTCTGGCTGAAGGATGCGAACGGCGTCTTTCTTGCGTGCAACAAGGAATTCCAGAACCTCTTCGGCGCCGAGGAAGGGGCCATCGTCGGCCGGACCGACGACGATTTCGTTCCGGCCGAGCTGGCTGACTTCTTCCGCCGCAAGGATCGCGAAGCGATCGAGGCCGGCGGCCCGCGCCGCAACGAGGAAGAGGTGGTGTACGCCAGCGACGGCCATCGCGCGCTGCTCGAGACGATCAAGACGCCGATGTACGACAGCGCCGGAAAACTGATCGGCGTGCTCGGCATCGGTCGCGACATCACCGAGCGCAAGCGTCAGGAGGAAGAGCTGCGGCTGGCCAGCCGTGTCTTCGAATACACCGCCGACGGCATCGTCATCACCGACGCCAGCGCGACGATTCTCGCGGTCAACCGCGCCTTCACCGAGATCACCGGCTACGCGGCGGAGGAAGCCCTCGGCAACAATCCGCGCATGGTCCGCTCCAATCGCCACGAACCGATTTTCTACCAGCGCCTGTGGGCGGGACTCAACGAGGCCGGCGTCTGGCAGGGCGAAATCTGGAACCGGCGCAAGAACGGCGAGATCTTCCCCGTCTGGCAGACGATCAGCGCGATCAAGGATGACCACGGCGCGGTCACGCACTACGTAGCCGTCTTCTCCGACATCACCATCGCCAAGCGCTCGCAGGAGACGCTGGAGTTTCTCGCCCATCACGACCCGCTGACCCGCCTGCCGAATCGTGTGCTGCTGCGCGACCGCCTCGAGCACGCGCTGTCGCGTGTGCGCCGCGAGCAGGGCGGGCTGGCCGTACTGTTCGTCGATCTCGACCACTTCAAGCAGATCAACGACACGCTTGGTCACGCCGTCGGCGACATCGTGCTCTGCCAGGCGGCGGAAGCGATGCGCGAACTGCTGCGTGCCGGCGACACGGTGGCCCGCATCGGCGGCGACGAGTTCGTGCTGCTGATCGAGGACGACATCAACGCCGACAGCATGGCCGTCGTCGCGCAGAAGCTGATCGAGCGCTTCGCCCGCCCGTTCCGCGTCAACGGCCAGGACCTGCGCCTCTCGGCGAGCATCGGCATCAGCCTCTTCCCGCAGGACGGCATCGACATCGACTCGCTGCTCGGTCATGCGGACATCGCCATGTACCAGGCCAAGGAAGGCGGGCGCAACGCCTGGCGCTTCTATCGGCCCGACATGGGCAAGGCCGCCCCGGGCGCTGCCGCGATGCGCCTGTCGCCGAACTGAAACGCGGCCGTCATCGGCCTGTGATGTGCATGGCGGAGCATCTCCGCCATGCCCAAGGTCCGTTCCCTTTTCCTCTCGGACATCCACCTCGGCACCCGCGCGTGCCAGGCCGAGCGGCTGCTCGAATTCCTGCGTGAATACACCGCCGACAACGTCTTCCTGATCGGCGACATCGTCGACTTCTGGGCCATGAGCCGCAGCATCCACTGGACGCCGGCGCAGAACACCGTCGTCCAGAAACTGCTGCGCCGCGCGCGTCACGGCGAGCGGGTGATGCTGATTCCCGGCAACCACGACGAAGCGCTGCGCGGCTACCTCGATGCCGCCTTCGGCGACATCGAACTGGCCGGCGAGCACGTGCATGAACTGGCCGACGGGCGCCGCTTCCTGCTCATCCACGGCGACGCCTTCGACCAGGTCACGCGGCACCACCGCTGGGTTGCCCTGCTCGGCGACATGGCCTACGACTGGTTGGTCCGTTGCAACACCCTGATCTCCTGGCTGCGCCGCCGGCTCGGCATCGCCGGTTACTGGTCGCTTGCCGGCTACGCCAAGCGCAAGGTCAAGCGCGCGCTGCAGTTCGTGCTCGACTTCGAGGAGTCGGTGATCCACGCGGCGCGCCAGCGCGGGCTCGACGGCGTCATCTGCGGCCACATCCACTGCGTCGCCCTGCGCGAGGTCGGCGGGCTGGTCTACGGCAACTGCGGCGACTGGGTCGATTCCTGCACCGCGCTGGTCGAGCACCCCGACGGCCGGCTCGAAGTCATCCACTGGACCGGGACATCGGCAGTTCCGGCCATCCCGGAGAAAAGCGTCGCCGCCCCGGCGCTTACCGATAACGAGGAGGAATCATGCGTGTCCTGATGGTCTCGGATGTCTATTTTCCGCGCATCAACGGCGTCTCGACGTCGATCGAAACCTTTCGCCGCGGCCTTGCCAACGAAGGCGTCGAGGTGCGCCTCGTGGTGCCGGCCTATGGCGGCGAGGCCGAGCAGCCGGGCGTCGTGCGTGTGCCCGGCCGTCCGGTGCCGGGCGATGCCGAGGACCGCTTCGTGCGCTGGCGGGCGATGCACCGCGCCGTGGCGCAGGCCGCCGAGGGCTGCGACCTGATCCATGTGCAGACGCCCTTCGTCGCCCACTACGCCGGTCTGGAAGCCGCCCGCAAGCTCGGCCTGCCGGTGATCGCCACCTACCACACGCTGTTCGAGGAGTACCTGCATCACTACGCGCCGTGGCTGCCGGGAAGCTGGCTGCGCGGCGGCGCGCGCCTGCTCTCGCGCCGCCAGTGCAATGCGCTCGACGGCATCGTCGTGCCGTCGACGGCGATGCGCGAACGCCTCGGCGAATACGGCGTCACGACGCCGATGCACGTGCTGCCGACCGGCATCCCGCTCGAACGCTTCGCCGGCGGCGACGGCGATGCCTTCCGCTCGCGCCTCGGCATCCGCCCGGAGCGGCCGGTGGCGCTCTACGTCGGCCGCGTCGCACACGAGAAGAACATCGATTTCCTGATCCGGGCGCTGCAGGTCGGGCTTTCCTCCTGTCCGGAAATGCTGCTGCTGATCACCGGCGAGGGGCCGGCGACGCCGGCGCTGAAGGCGCAGGTCGAAAGCCTCGGCCTGGCGGGGAGCGTGCGCTTTCTCGGCTATCTCGACCGGCAGAAGGACCTGCCCGACTGCTATGCCGCCGCCGACGCCTTCGTCTTCGCCTCGCGCACCGAGACGCAGGGGCTGGTCCTGCTCGAAGCGATGGCCGCCGGCGTGCCGGTGGTCGCGCTCTCGGCGATGGGCACGACCGACATTCTCGGCGCCGGGCGCGGCTGCATCGTGCCGCCCGACGACGAGGTCGCCTTCGGCCGTACGCTCGCCCACTTCCTGCGCCATCCGCAGGTGTGGACGCACCTGCGGCGCGAAGCCGCCGAGTACGCGCAGGAATGGTCGGATGCCGCCATGGCCGAACGGATGGCCACGCTCTACCGCAGCATCCGCCGCTGCCACCGCGCGCGCGAGGCGCAGCCGCTGCTCATCGGCGGGCTCTGAATCTGCGCCCTTCGTTCTCCCGAAGGGCTGCCGGCTATACTTCCCGCATCGAAATCAGGCTGTAACGATGGAGGGCTAGCATGCCGGCTTTCTCTGGAGAAACCCCGATGGATCTGCTGCTCTGGCGCCATGCCGAAGCCGAGGACGGGCCGGTCGATTTCGACCGGGCGCTGACGGCGCGCGGCGAGAAGCAGGCGAAGCAGGTGGCGCGCTGGCTGCATGCCCACCTGCCGAAGAAACTGCACATCGTCGCCAGCCCGACCGTGCGCACCCGGCAGACCGCCGACGCGCTGGCGCTGCCCTACGAAACCAACCGCAAGATCGGCCCCGATGCCAGCGTCCCGGATCTCGTGGCAGCCTCCGGCTGGCCGACAGCCCACGGTGCCGTGATGCTGATCGGGCATCAGCCCGGCCTCGGCAATCTGGCCTCGCTGTTGCTCTCGGGGCAGGAAGCGCCGTGCACGATCAAGAAAGGCGCGCTGTGGTGGTTCACCAACCGCGTGCGGGCAGGGGAGCAGCAGACCGTGCTGCGGACGGTGATCACCCCTGAGTTCCTCTGATTGTCGCCATCGCCCGGGCGACATGGGGCGACAATCATCATGCCGGGAGCGCCGGAATCGAATAAGGGACGCGCCTGCGGTAACATTTCCGGACTCGATCGACGACATTCCGGACCACGATGCCCTTCTTCGAACAGCTTGCCCGTAACCTCGAACGCAACCGCCTCACCCGTCGCCAGGCGCTCTGGCTGATCGGCGCCGGTTGCGCCTCGACGCTCTCCGCCTGTGCTACCTCGCCGGTGTCCGGTGATTCGATCCTCGTCGGCATGAGCGAGGCCGACGAGAAGGCGGTCGATGCCCGCGTCTCGCCGCATCAGTTCTCGCGTGACCTTGGTGCCGTGCAGGATCCGGCGCTCAACCGCTATGTCTCGGAAGTCGGCGGCCGTCTCGACGACTCCGTGCACCGGCCGAACATGCCTTATTCGTACCGTGCGCTCAACGCCAACTACGTGAACGCCTACACCTTTCCCGGCGGCGCCATGGGGGTTACCCGCGGCATCATGGTCGAACTGGACGATGAATCGGAACTGGCGGCGCTGCTCGGCCACGAACTCGGCCACGTCAATGCCCGTCACGTTGCCCAGCAGCAGGGCCGCTCGATGCTGGCGCAGGCGGCTGTGGTCGGGCTCAACGTCGCCGTCCGCGATTCGAGCTGGGGCTCCGTCATCGCCATGGGCAGCCAGCTTGGCGCCAGTGCGCTGCTCTCCGGCTACTCGCGCGACGATGAGCGCGAGGCCGACGCGCTGGGCCAGGAATACATGGTGCGCGGCGGCTACCCGGCGACCGGCATGGTCCGCCTGCAGCAGCTGCTCGTCGATCAGGAAAAGGAGTCACCGGGCATCGTGCAGACGATGTTCTCGACACACCCGATGAGCCGCGAGCGGCGCGATACCGCGCAGCAGATGGCGGAGACGCGCTACGCGAATACGAAGGGGCGCAATCCGCAGCGCGAGCGCTTCATGGATAACACCGCCAGCCTGCGCCAGATCAAGCCGACCATCGACGACCTCAAGCACGGCGAGACTGCGATGGCGAAGAAGGATTACCGCAGTGCCGAGACGCGCTTCGAGTCCGCCGTAAAGCGCACGCCGCAGGAT
>SSGN01000027.1 GCA_008016945.1 Flavobacteriales bacterium | reverse complement strand
GGCGGTCAGCGTCAGCATCGTCGCCGGCGACCATTCGTGCGGCGCCGAGGGGGTCCAGTGCTGCTGGCTGGCGTCGGTCGTCGTGGCGAAGGCGCCGCTGCCGGTGACGGTTTGTGTTTCCTCGCGCCGGTGCATGGCCGCTTCCAGCCCGAAGGAACTCATCGCTTCGCCGGTAGGACGATCGAGACGGACGGCGGCTGAGAACTCGTGTTCGTCGCGGCCGAGCTGCTCGCGGCTCTTGGTGACAGCGCCGACGGCGTCGCGCCAGCTGCGCGCGGTGTCGCTGTCTCGCCAGCCACCCATCACGGCGGCGCGCCCCGAGAGCTTGCTGCCGCCATCGAGCTTCAGTTCGCCTTCGCCGCGCAGGCGGGCGATGGTGAGGTTGCTGTCTTCCTTGTCGCTGCGTCCGCCGGCAGCGGCGAGGCCGGTAGCTGCCGCCGGGTTGGCGTAGGCCGAACGGACGAGTGTCGTCTCGCGCGTGCCCTCATTGCGGTAGAGGCTGGGCCACAGCGTGAAGCTGTCGCCGGCCTTTTTCCAGGTCAGGCGCGGGGAGAGGATCAGTTCGTTCAGTTCGTAGGGGCCGCGCTCGCGGTCTTCCTGCCACAGGTTGCGCGTGCCGGCATTCGAATTGATGCGCGTCGTTGCCTTGTCCAGTGGCATGCCGTGGTGGTTCACGGTGACCGGCAGCAGCCAGGAGAACTGCGTGCCGCCATCGAGCAGCTGACCGCCACCACGGCTGACCGAGAACTGGCCGTTGGCTTCCGCATCGCCGCCGACGCCGCGCATTCCGGTGGCAGCCTTCAGCGTCGTCGAGGCGGTCGGTCTGGCCTTGCGCATGACCAGGTTGACGGTCACTGGTGCGCTGCCGCCGTGCTCGGCCGAGGCACCGCGCAGGATCTCGATGCGCTCCAGTTCGCCCGAGGGCATGCGGCCGACCAGGGTCAGCGCGTAGCGCGCGTTGGCCGTCGGCCGCTCGCCGTCGACGAGAAATTGCACCGCATCGCGGCCCATGCCGCGCGTTTTCGCCGATGGTGCGCCGTCGCCGCTGTGCTCGCCGGCATCGATGCCGGGCAGCTTGCGGATGACTTCACCGACGGTGAGGCCGCCGAGGGCTTCGATCTCCTGCTTGTTGAGCACGGTCTTCTGGGTGACTGCCTCGCGGCGGTCGGCGAGCGTGTCGTGGGTGGCGGTTACGACGACTTCGTCGAGCTGGGTGGGGGTTTCGGCGATGGCTGCGAAGGCGCTGAGAAGAACCGTCACCCCGGCGAAAGCCGGGGTCCAGTTTTGGCGGTGAATGGGGCGATGACGGCTGTACTGGATTCCGGCTTTCGCCGGAATGAAGGAGCAGATGGAGGTACTCATGCTCATGCCACCCGCTCCACCCGCCGCAGCGCCGGATTGCTCAGCGTGCGCACGGCGCCGCCGAGCGTGGCGAGCAGCAGCAGGGCCATGCCGAGCATGGCAAACGGCAGTGCCGGCGGCATCTGCTTCTCTTCGACGCGTTCGAGCACCATGCCCTGCACCGGCGGCGGGGCCGGGGCTTCCGACGGTGGCGCCAGGTCGGCGGCCTGCTGCGGCTTCGAGGGTGCCATCTTTCCGCCGAGCAGCGCGGCGAGGCCGAAACCAGGAGATGTTTTCACGAAGTCCTTGAACGCCTGATTGTCTGTGACGACGTCGTGGCGTTGCGCGAGGTCGCGGTAGCGTTCCTTCAGTTCGGCCAGCACCTTCGGGTCGGCCTGCCAGTAGCCCTGGCGCGCGGCCTCGATCATGCGTTCGATGGTCTGCGCCAGCGCCGCCGGGTTCTTCGCCTCGAACCATTCCTTGAGACCGAGCTGGTGCTTGTCGCGCACATAGACGTCGACGAACTCCTGCCACTGGTCGTCGCGGACGATCTCGCGGGCGACGATGGTCCAGCCGGAGAAGTTGTTCATCGAATCGAGCACCTGCAGCGTGCCGGCGTAGCCCTCGGCCATCAGGCCCTGGATGTAGCCGGGGTGGAAGTTGCGGGTGGCGAGTTCCTTGGCGAGGAACTGGTCGGCGCCCTCGACCTTGCCGCTACCCGAGCCACGCAGGTTCGAGATGTACAGCTCCGGTGCCTTGCCGTCGAGACGACGCACCGCGAGGCCGATGCCGCCGAGGTACTGGAAGGGGTCGTCGGTGGTCAGCATGCCGTAGAGGTTGGAGGTGCGCGACAGCACGGCGCCCTCGGTACCCTTCAGGTGCTCGGCGTAGAGGTTCATCTGCGCGGCCTTGCCGGTGGCGCCGGCAACACCTTGCTTGCCCCAGTCCTCCTCGTCGGCGCCGTAGGCGAACTGCATGCGCGAGAGGTAGAGATCGGCGAGCTTGCGGTCGCCCTCGGCCTTGCCTTTCCAGGTGTCGGTGGCGAGCGTGGCGTCATCGAGCCCGGTGCCGTACTTGCCCGATTCGGAGGAGAACATGCGCGTCTCCGCCGCCTTCACCGCTGCCGCTTCCGGGATGCCCTGCTTCATCAGGCGGGCGGCGATGGCACGGCTGTTTTTGTAGAGCGGGTTGTCGGCCTCATTGGCGCGGGCGGCGAGCTGCACGGCTTTCGCCAGCTGCTTCATCGCGTTCGGGAAGTGGTCGCGGTAGAGGCCGGTGGCGGAGAGCACGACGTCGACGCGCGGCCGGCCGAGCTTCTCGCGCGGCACCAGCTGCACGTCGACGACGCGGCCACCTTGGTCCCAGACCGGCTCGACACCCATCGTCCATAGTGCCTGCGCTTCGAGCATGCCCTGATGGCGCATGGTCTCGACCGACCACAGCGAGAAGGCGAGCTTCTTCGGGAATTTTCCGGTCTTTGCCTTGTGCGCGGCGATCAGCGCTTCGGCGGCCTCCTTGCCGGCCTCCCAGGCCTGCTTCGTCGGCACGCGCGAGGGGTCGAAGCCGTAGAGGTTACGGCCGGTCGGCAGTGCGTCCGGGTTCTTCATCGGGTCGCCGCCGTAGGAGGTCGGAATGTACTGGCCGGAAAGTCCGGCCAGCAGGCCGCTCATTTCGCCAGCGGCGGCAAGCTGGACATACCAGCGCTTGCCCTGTTCGAAGCGCTCGGCCAGTGCGGCATCAGCGGGCCTGGCCGCCTTGCCGTCCAGCCAGTCGCGGAAGGATTTGAACGGCGGCGCCTCGACGGTCTTCTCGTAGCTGTCGACGAACATTTCGTCGAGCTCGTCGTCCTTGACACCGGCGGCTTTCGCCGCGCTTTCCCAGAAGCGCTTGCCGAGCATCAGCAGCACGGTGCCGAGGCGGTGGGTTTCCTGCGGCGGCGTGGCGAAGGTGTGCAGGCCGAGGGGTTGCGCGGTTTGCGCCAGTTCGTGCAGGTGGTCGTGCAGGGTGTCGACGAAGTTGCGGAACTCGGCCTCCATCCTTGCCTCGCTCCAGCCCATGTCCTTCTCGATGCGCTCCTTCCTGACCGCCGCCTTGAGGTCGGCGGCGAGCTTCAGCTTCACCGCGCCGTCGTCCTGCGCCAGCCAGGCGTGCAGCAGGTCGTGGATCTTCACCGTCGCCTCGTGCAGGCCGGCCGGCGCGAAGGCCGGGGTCTGGTGAGTGACGGTCGTGGCCCGGCCGCGGCGCTTGGTCTGCATCGCCTCGCCGATGTTGTCGACGATGTAGGGGTAGATCACCGGCACGTTGCCGACCGCCAGCATCGGGTAGTCGGTCATGGCGAGACCGCGTTCCTTGCCCGGCAGCCACTCCTGCGAGCCGTGCGTGCCGTAGTGGATCAGTGCATCGGCCTTGAACTGCTCGCGCACCCACAGGTACTGGGCGAGGTAGTAGTGCGAGGGGATCGCCTTGGTCGAGTGGTAGAGCGCCTTTTCCTTGTCTTCCCACTTTTCGCCGCGCGGCGCCTGCGGCGTCAGGATGGTCTTTCCGACCGAAAAGCGCGGGATGACGAAGTAGGGGGCCCCGTCATTGCGGATCACCATCGACGACTTCTCGGGCTCGCCCCAGCGCTCGTGCAGCTCGCGGCGCACGCCTTCCGGCAGCGTCGCCAGCCACTGACGGTAGGTGGCGACCGGCAGCTTTTCGGCCAGCCCGTCGCGCAGCAGCGAGGGCAGCTGACCGTCGCGGTAGAACGGTGCCAGCAGGCGCTGCAGGTTGTTGATGAGGATCGTCTCTTCCTCCGGGCGCACGTCGTAGCCGGCGGCCTTCAGCGACTGCAGCGTGGTGACGAAACTCTTCGGCAGGTTGAGGTAGGAGGCCGACAGGTTCTTCTCGCCCGGCGGGTAGTTCCAGAACATCACCGCGACCTTCTTGCCGGCATTCGGCAGACGCTGCAGGCGCACCTGGTTGAGCACCTTGGCGACCACGGCAGCGGACTGCTCGGGGATCACCGTGACGGCGTCGTCGCCCTTCTTCTGCGCACCGGCGATCACCGCGTCGGAGATGCCGGCGTATTCGCCCTGGGCGAGGAAGAAGGGCACGTCGATCAGCGGCACGCCCTGCGGGTCGGCGCGCCAGTCGGCCTCGTCGCCCTTGCGGTACGACAACGCCTGCACCCAGGGAATGCCGAGAGCTTCGAGTTCCTTCTTGCGCCCTTCCGGGTCGAGCACGATCTGCGTGTTGATGACAGCGTCGGCGACGAGCTTGCCGTCGACCTTGAGCAGATTGCCCTGCGGTCCCATCACCGGCGCGTACCAGGCGAGCGGCACGGCGCCGGCGGCTTCGATGCGCGCGATCAGGTCGTCGACGAAGGCCGTCTGTTCGCTGCCGACGTAGGTCTGGTGCAGCGCGACGGCGATCACCGGCGGCTTGTTCGCCAGGTCGACCTCGCGTTTGCCAAGTTTCCACTTCAGGTAGGCGGCGGTGTCGGCGAAGACGAGGCCGGGCGCCTTGGTGTGGTAGATCGCTGCCTTCGGGAAAACCACCGGCGCCGGGATGCCGTCGAAGGACTGGCCCTGGCGGTGCGCGGCGAGCGTGCGGAAGAAGTTCTCGAAATTCGGGCGGGCGCCGTTGATGTAGTAGCTGTGCAGGCGGTCGGCAACGGGCTTCGGAATGCCCCGGGACTCCGGCTTGCTCTCGTGCATCCAGAGCTGCGGCACGGCGAGGCCGGGCAGGGCCTTGGCCAGTTTCGCGCGCATCTGGTCCTGCAGGTGGTCGCGCGGCGCGTCGAAGATCACCACATCGGCGCCGCGGAAGAGCGAGGTATCCTGATCGGCGGGCAGCTTCTCGGCCTGCCTGGATTCGACCTTGAAGCCGTGCGCGGCGCCGATCTCGGCGAGCCGCGTGAACTTGCCGTGCGGGACGGGGCTGACGGAAATGAAGAGGAGGGTGTCGGCCTGGGCGATCGCACAGGGAAATAGTGCGACGAGAGCGGCGGGCACGAGGATGCTGCGGATGAGTTTTCTCAGGGGCATGGGAGGCTTGCTTGTCGTTGGGCGAATCAATGCAGCGACTGGCTGGCGGGGTACACGAGTGTCGATTCGGCAGTGGGTTCGGAGGTAGCCTTGATGGCCTTGGAGGCCTCGGGGATATCGGAGATCGCGAGCTGCAGTTCCATCCACTCGCGTTCGAGGCGGCGGGCGGCCAGCTTCAGCGGCGGCGGCATCTCGTCGTCGGCGTAGTGCTGCAAGAGCGTCAGGTTGCGCCGGATGCGGGCGGCAATGCGCGGGCAGCCGAGGCAGGAAAAGCGCGTCATCATCGACATCAGTGCAGCGATGATGGCGACGGGGTCGGGCAGCGCTTGGCGGGCGGGGGTGTCCATCGTTCTTCTTCCGGCACGAGTTGTTCGGGTTGCACGAATCCCCGCTGCGCCGTTGGGCGCAGCGGGGATCGGCCTTGTCTCCTTCTTCTCCTTGTCCTTAGAAGTCCGCCTGGAAGGCGACGCGAACATTCCGACCCGGCTGCGAGTAGAAGTCGACGCCGACCGGATAGAGCGCATCGGCCTCGCGGATATCGCTCCACAGCCAGTACTTCTTGTCGAAGACGTTGTTCAGCGCGACGGTCACGCGCGTGTCCTTGCTCGGCTTGATCCAGGCAGCGAGGTCGGTGACGCCGTAGCCGGGCGTGCGATACCAGGTGCCGTCACTGTCGTCGATGCGGTGCTTGCGGGTTGCCGCACGCAGGCGGGTTTCGGCGCCCCAGCTGCCGGCGTCTCGCACCAGACCGAAGGACGCGCGCACCGGTTCGATGCTGTTCAGCGGCTGCTTGTCTTCCAGGTTGTCGCCGTGGGCATAGGCAACGGCACCGTCGATGCGCCAGCCGGGCTGGAAATCCCAGCTGCCGCGAACTTCGGCGCCGTAGATGCGGACCTTGGAGAGGTTCTGCGACTGATAGGTGGTGTAGCCGGTGATGCAGCTCGGGTCGGACGGGCAGTTGAGACGGATGTTCTCGATGAAGTCCTTGTAGTTGTTGTTGTAGACCGCGATCTGGCCGCGCGCCGTAGCCGCCTTCGCGCGCAGGCCGAGCTCAAGGCCGACGCTGGTTTCAGGTTTCAGCTCGCCGTTGGGGATCGTCGCGTAGAGCTGGGCGGTGTTGCGGAAGGAACCGTTGACCTCGTTGTAGTTCGGCGCGCGGAAGCCGGCGGCGACTTGGCCGTAGGTGGATAGGACCTCGTCGAATTTCCACTGTGCGGCGAGCTTGGGCGTGAAATGGCTGTAGCTCTGTTCCTCGACGCGCCGGTTCAGCGCCGTTAATACCTGCTGGGCGAGGGCGTCGACATCGGGCTTCAGCCGGGTATGGTCGTAGCGGAGGCCGGGGGTCAGCGTCAGGCGGCCACCGACCAGGGCGATCTCATCCTGCAGGAAGATCCCCAGGGTATCGGTGGTGCCCTTGGCGAAGTCGCGTAGCGGGTAATTCTCGCCGGCGATCGACTTGGAAACGCTGCCTGTCGTCCGGTTGTAGCGCGTCGCATCGCGCAGCTCCTCCGTGTCGAGGCGCATCAGGTCGACACCGTAGGTGAGCAGGTGAGTGACGTCCTTGCCGAGCAGCGACTCGAACTGCAGATTGAGGCCCTGGCTGGTCTGGTCGAAGTAAAAGTCCTGATAGATGTCGCACTGGTTCGCGCCGGCAATCGTGGCCGAACAGGTGGCGCTGGTGTTACTGCGCCGCTGGTAGTTCTTGTTGTGCGTTTTCGAGTCCTGGTGGTAGGCCTTGGCGACCATGCGGTCGTAGAAGAGGCCGTCCGGTTTGTGTTCGTATTCGAGGCTGTAGCGGGTGCGCTCGTTGTTGTCGTCGCCAAGCATGCCGGTGATGCGCGGCAGCGAGCCGGAGAGCCTGCGGATATCGCTGTCGACATTCTGCTCGCGACTCTCGATGGTGGTCGTCAGCTTGTGCCCTGCGGACGGTTTCAGCACCAGCTTGGCGAGGATGCCGCGATCAAGCGTGTCGGCGGGGTTCGGTTTTTCGCGGAAGCGGCTGGTGCTGCCATCCTTGCCCATGTTCTCGATCTCGTGGCCCCGCGCTTCGCCGTAGCCCAGCAGGAATTCCGCCCGCTCGTTGCGCAGCGCGCCGAGGAAGCTGCCTGAGAACTGGTTGTTGGCACCACTGTAGCCGCCGCGCACGCGCAGTCCGTAGCCTTTCTCGAGGCTGGCGATATCGGAAGGATCGACGGTGACGAAGCCAACCACGCCGCCGATCGCGTCCGAGCCGTAGAGGCTGGAGGCCGGTCCGCGCACGATTTCGACCTGCTTGAGGAAATCGGGGAAGGCCGTCGGGTTGGCACTCATCGTGAAGTTGGTCGGGCCACCACCGTTGTAGTAGTCGGGCAGGCGGACGCCGTCGACCATGGTGACGACGCGGTTGTCCTCGATGCCTCGGATGTTCACGCGTGTCGAACCGAAGCGGCGGAGGTCGCGCGTCATCGCGATGTCCGGGTCGTCACGGAAAAGATCGGCCTCGTCCATTGGCAGACGGCGATCCATGTCTTCGCGCGTGACGGTGGTAACGGTGACCGGCAGGTCGTCGATGGCTGCCGCGCTGCGCGTGGCAGTGACGACGGTATCGCGCAGCTGCTGATCGGCGATGGCCGGCAGCGAAGAGGTGGCGAGGGTGGCCGCTACAGCGGCGGCGAGTGGATCAAGGGCGAAGCGCCGGCGCGAGCCGGCATGACCGACAGACATGCATACCTCCAGAGAGCTTTTTTGATAGCTGGCTGGCGCATGGCTGGCTGGCGATGGGTGGCGGAAAGAAAACGGAAATAGTCGGGACGGACCTCGTAGTTGGCGACAAACAAGCGCATGGCGCTATCCGGACTCAGGCAATCGCCGGGCGCAGACGCGCCCGCAGGCTGATCGCGACATACCAGGCCAGCGGCACGATGAGCAGCAGGCTGGTGATCAGGCTGCCGTATTCGCCCTCCGGCGCATACGGTTCAGTGGCGAGGTGCCAGTATTCGTTGTCGATCGGCAGCAGGCCGGTCTCGGTGAATTCGTGGAAGGCGTAGAAGAGCAGCTGTACGGCGAAGAGCAGCAGGAAGACCGAGGTCGTCTGGAAGAATTTCGCCAGATCGAGGCGCGTGCCGAAGCGGGCGCCAGCCCAGGCGATGAGGGCTGCGAGCGCGAGCCCCAGCGTCGCACCGAGGATCATGTCCCAGGCGCCGCCGAGGGCAGCGAGCGAGGAGAGCATCAGGGCCGTCTCCATGCCTTCGCGGGTGATCATCAGTACGACGAAGGCGAACACCCCCAGCCAGGCGGCGGTGCCGGTTTTCGCCGCCGAGGCTTCCAGCCGGGCGTGGATTCGCTGCTTGAGGAAGCGGGCAGCCTTGAGCATGTAGATCACCATCGAGATCACCAGCACGGCTGCCACGAGGGCCAGCGAGCCTTCCCAGAACGGCTGGCTCTCGGCCTGGCCGAGCGCCCAGCCGGCGGTGAAGCAGGTGAGTACCGAGACGCCGATGCCCCAGCGTGCCGCGGAAACCAGCGCGGCACGCCCGGTCTGGCGCAGATAGGCGAGGGTGATGCCGACGATCAGGAAGGCTTCGAGACCTTCACGCAGGGAAATGACCAGAGATTGCAGCATGGCGGGTGCCCTACAT
>SSGN01000162.1 GCA_008016945.1 Flavobacteriales bacterium | reverse complement strand
TGGACCGCGAGGAGGATGGCGGCGTGCTGGCGGCCCACCATGCCTTCTGGGATTTCCCCAACACCGTGGATCGCGAACGCACGATCACCGAGCTGCTGCACATCCCCGCCGATGTGCGCGATGGCGACTACCTGCTGGAACTGCAACTCCCGCATTTGATGAACGACGCCGCGCCGAGCAGGCCGGTGATCTACGCACTGCTGCCATGACGCTGGAACAGTTCCGTGCGCATTGCATCAAGAAGCCCGGCTTCAGCGAGGACTTCCCCTTCGGCCCGGAAACGCTGGTGTTCCGCGTGGCTGGGAAGATCTTCGCCCTGATGGACGTGGACCTGTTCCAAAGCGTGAACCTGAAGTGCGACCCCGAACGCACCATCGAACTGCGCGAACGGTACGCCGGCATCGTGCCCGGCTACCACATGAACAAGAAGCACTGGAACACGGTGGCCGCCGATGGGAGCGTACCGGACAGACTACTGCTGGAGCTGGCGGAACATTCGTACGAGCTGGTGAAGGCAAGCTTGCCGAAGAAGGTGCGGGAGATCCTGGGGTGAGGGCAAAGAGAAGAAGGAGTGAAGAAGTGAAGGAGAAAAAGAGGCGAATGGTCGGCGGTGAATGGCGTATGAGAGTGAGCCGATCACGCCAATGACCGGAACAACCTCTGCTCCCGTGAGTCCCCCAACGGGCCCCTATTCGCCATTGACCATTCGCCATCCACTTCCTCTCGTTCTCTCTTCTTCACCCCTCTCTCTCCTCCTCCGCCCCGTAGCTTTGCCTCGCCATGAGCATCACCCCACGCCGCATCGGCCGTATCCTGTTGAGCTTCTTCTTCCGGGGCTTGCTGCTCCTGGCCCCGGTCACCATCATCCTCTGGGCCCTGTGGCAATCGCTCCGGTTCCTCGACGGCATCATCCCCTTGGAGATCCCCGGGCTGGGACTGTTGAGCTTGCTGGCGATCATCACCGTGGTAGGCTGGCTGGGCACCACCTTCCTGTACGAGCCGTTGGCAGTGTTCGGTGAGGAACTGTTACAACGCATCCCGTTCGTCAAGACCCTGTACGATGCGATCAAGGACCTGGTCGAGGCCATCGTGGGCAGTAAACGCAAATTCGACCGGCCGGTGCTGGTGAAGCTGGGCGGTGGGAGCGAGGTGGAACGCCTGGGATTCATCACACAGACGGACCTGAGCCACATCGGCGTGGGGGAAGCCAAGGTAGCCGTGTACCTGCCGCATGCCTTCAACTGGAGCGGGAATCTGTACATCGTCCCCATGGCGAACGTGACCCCGATCGATGCCCGGGCCGCGGACGTGATGAAGTTCGTAGTGAGCGGTGGTGTATCACACGTGGACGATGATGCGTGACCTTCCGCCATCCGGCACGTCCATTGCATAGTACCGCACCGATGAAAGCACTCGCCAGACTCATCCTGCCCCTCCTCGTTAGCACCTCCCTGTTCGCTCAGACCAGCGTGGAGGTCTCGTCCTTCGCCTTCAGCGATGGTGTGCATCCGACATTCAGCTTCTTCTTCGAAGGCACGGATACGAAATACGTGGAGAGCTACTGGCGCGATGAACTGAAGAAGATCAGCGCCACGGTGAGCACCAAGAAGGAAGTGATCGGGCATGCCGCCCTCGTTCCTCAAGTGTCGGGGGACACGGTGCGCGTGTACGTGAAGGCCGAACAACGCAAGAACAGCCCGAACCTCACTGCGCATGTGGCCATCCTGACCACAGCGGGTTTCGTGGGACCGAACAGTGATCCGCGGGCTTTCGACGGAGCCAAGGGCTTCGTACAGCAGCGCAGCACCGCACTACGCCGTCAACTGGCGGAACAGGAACTAAGCCTGGCCGAACGTGGCCTCTCCCGATTGAAGAAGGAGCTGAGCGACCTGCAGCGCGACAAGGAACGGGACTTGGCCAACATCGAAAAAAGCAAACAAAGAGCGGCGGAAGCCGTACAGGAACAGGAGCGCACCCGGGTCGAAGCAGACCAGCTCGGTCCGCGGATCACGGCATTGCAGGCGGCACTGGGCGAAACCCCGGACAAGGAAGGGGCCAAGGAACTGAGCGCCCTGATCCGCGACAAGGACCGTGCCCAGAGCGACCACAAGAAAGCCCTCGCGCAAGAGGCCGCCATGCGCAAGAAAGAGACCGAACTGATCGAAGCGGTGAAGAAGAACGACGCCGACCAGGAGAAGAAGGCGCAAGCGATCTCCGAACAGGAAACCCTGGTGCAAAGCCTTCGCGCCAAGCTGAGCGCCATCCGATAGCACGCGTCGCGGTGGTCGGGAAGCGCCGCGATCACGTCGAAGATGGAGATGTACCATTTCTCCTGCTCCGCGTTCCATACGGTGCGCACCTGTTCCTCCCCGAGGATCTTGGCGATGTTCACGTCATCCATGGCAAGCCCATGACAAGGCAGAGGATGGAATGTGGTGCAGTGCTCCGCACAAGCGGCCCCTTCCTACTTTCGGCACCATGCCATCCCTGTTCCAACTTTCTTCCGCACACCGTTTGCTGATCGCTTCCTGCGCCTTCCTGCGCATCGCCACAACGGAGGCCTACGCGCAGCGGATCCAGCGAAGGTGACCGTGGCGGTCATGGAAACCACCGCGCCATACTGATCGCAACACTCAACCTACTTTCGGTGCCTCCATGCACGCCCGCCGCAACGCCCTTGTGCTCTTGCACATCACGGTCTTCATCTGGGGCTGGACGGGCATCCTCGGCAAGCTGATCGATCAGGAGGCGCTGCCCTTGGTGTACGTGCGCACGTGGATCGCGGCGGCCGGGCTGGTGGTGGCGGCGCTGGTGATACGCCGGTCGCTGGACCCGCGCACACCCGAGCTGAAGCAATACCTGCTCACCAGCGTGCTGATCGCCGCGCACTGGTACACCTTCTACCACGCGATCAAGATCAGCACGGCGGGCATCGCGGCGGCGTGCCTGGCCACGTCCACGGTGTTCACCGCCCTGCTGGAGCCGTTCTGGTTCAAGCGGCGCATCCGCACCTACGAGATCGTACTGGGTGTGGTGGTGATCGCCGCGCTGCTCATGATCTTCGGGCTGGAAACGAAGCACCGCATGGGCATCGTGATCGGCACGCTCAGTGCCCTGTTCTCGGCGTGGTTCAACGTTGTGAATGGCGTACTGGTACAACGCGACCATGCCATCCGCATCGGCTTTTACGAGATGGTGGGCGCGGCCATGGTGGTGGGCGTGGTGCTGCTCTTCACCGAGAGCCTGCCACCGCCGCTGTGGCACATGCCCGCTACCGACATCTTGTGGCACCTGTTGCTGGGCCTCGTATGCACCAGCTTCGCATTCGTGGCGGGCATCGCGGTGATGCGGCAACTCTCACCCTTCACGGTGGTGCTGGCCGTGAACCTGGAGCCGGTGTACACGATCATCATCGCCCTGTTGATCTGGGGCAGTGAGGAGCGTCTGGATACGGGTTCGTACATCGGCATCGCCCTGATCCTGCTGTGCCTGTTCGGCAACGCATGGTGGCACAAGCGCCGCAGTAAGGCGGAGGCCATCGCGCCCGATCCGCTGGCGCAGGGGTGAGTACAGGCCGCACGGTATCTTCTTCCGTGGCACCCGTACCCGCGACCCAACGATCCTGCACGGCCTGCCAACGCCCCGATCCCGAACTTTATCCCCGCGCCTTCAACCCAGCGCGCACAACGCATGAACAGGATCAAAGGACTGCTGCTGCTGGTCGGCTTGGGGCTGCTGGTGTTCTTCATCACCCGTGAGGCGTACCGTCCCGAGGCCGCCACCGAACAGGTGAGCAGCACCGTACTGCTGGAACGCATCCGCCCGGTGCTGAAACTCGTTACCGTGGAAGGAGACTTCAGCGAACTGTACACCTACCGCAACGCCGAAGCGCCCATGGACTGGATGAAGAGCTTCTCCCCGTTCCAGAAGAAGGCGATCCTGCGCGTGAAGGGTCGTGCCAGCGTGGGCTACGACCTCGAAGGCATGAAGCTGGAATTCGACGAGGCCCGGAAGGTGGTCCACATGACCGCGATCGGGCCACCGCAGCTGCTCGCGTTGGAACACGATGTGGACTTCTATGACTTGGAGGCAGGCACCTTCGCCAGCTTCAAAGCAGCCGACCACAGCCGCATGCAGGCGCACGCCAAGGACCTGCTACGGGTCAAAGTGGCCGAAAGCGGGTTGTTCCAAGCCGCAGCGGAGCGCAGGCAGGAGATGCGCGTGGTGCTCCGCGCGGTGGTGGAAGATGCAGGCTGGACCTTCGAAGACGGTGGCGCAACACCGTTGAAAGACTGAACCACCGGTAACTTCGCGCAGCATTCCCTTTCCCGTGGCCATCCTTTCCTACCCGTACTGTCCTTCGCTCACGCACTACGAACGCTGGCGCACCCGTGCCGTACGCATCGGTAACATCGGCATCGGGGGCGACCACCCGATCCGGGTGCAGAGCATGACCACCACGGACACCATGGACACGGCCGCCACGGTGGCACAGAGCATCCGGATGATCGAGGCGGGGTGCGAGCTCGTGCGCATCACCGCCCCCAGCAAGAAGGAGGCGGAGAACCTCGCCACCATCAAGAAGCAGTTGCGCGCCGCAGGCTTCGACACGCCATTGGTGGCCGACATCCACTTCACGCCCAACGCCGCCGAAGTGGCCGCACGGATCGTGGAGAAGGTGCGCGTGAATCCCGGCAACTATGCCGACAAGAAGAAGTTCGATGTACGCGAATACACCGATGCACAGTACGATGCCGAACTCGAGCGCATCCGCGAACGCTTCACCCCGCTGGTGCGCATCTGCAAGGAGCATGGTACCGCCATGCGCATCGGCACCAACCACGGCAGCCTCAGCGACCGCATCCTGAACCGCTACGGCGACACGCCGCTGGGCATGGTGGAAAGCGCCTTCGAGTTCCTGCGCGTGTGCCGCGACGAACAGTACCACGACATCGTGCTGAGCATGAAGGCCAGCAATGTGCAGGTGATGGTGCAGGCCTACCGTCTCCTCGTACACCGCATGATGGAGGAAGGATGGGACTATCCGCTGCACCTCGGTGTAACGGAGGCCGGCGATGGTGAGGACGGCCGCGTGAAGAGCGCCGCCGGCATTGGTGCGCTGTTGGAAGATGGCCTCGGCGACACCGTGCGGGTGAGCCTCACGGAGGATCCCGAGTTCGAGATCCCCGTGGCCCGCGCCTTGGTGGATCGTTATGCCACGCGTGGGGGGCACGCCAGCATTCCTACGATCGATACCCCGCCCTACGATCCATTCACCCATGCACGCCGCCACACCCGCGAGGTCCTCAACATCGGCGCCCGCCACGTGCCCGTGGTGATGGCCGACCTCAGTGGCAAGGACAGGATCACGCCCGCCACGTTCTTCGCATGGGGTTACCGTTACAGTGTGCCGCTGGACAAGTGGAACCTCACCGATCAAGCGTGCGACTACGCCTTCATCGGGAAGAACAGCATCGATTTCGAGATACCAGGGACCCTCGGCATCGTGCAGGAGCATGGCATGTGGCTCGCCAACAGGCACAAGGAGCGGCACTACCCGCAGCACACCGCGGCGCAATACCTCGCTGGTGCGGAACGCCACCCCCAGTTGAACATCGTGTATGCGCTGCTGAAGGACCTCGACGGAACCTTCATCACCGCGCTGAAGAACGACCCCACCGCCGTACTGTTGATCGATACCCGGAATGCGCACGGCATGGCCGAACAGCGGCGCATGCTGATGGAGTTGATGCGCCACGGCTGCGAGGTGCCCGTGATCATCGGGCGGGCGTACGACACCGACAACGAAGCGCTCGTATTGCAAAGCAGCACCGACATCGGCCCGTTGTTCATCGATGGCCTGGGCGATGGCATCTTCATCGCCGATGAAAGAGGCGGCCGTGAAGACCTCGTATGCCGCACCGCCTTCGGCATCCTACAGGCCACGCGCACGCGCACCAGCAAGACCGAATACATCAGCTGCCCCAGCTGCGGCCGCACGCTCTTCGACCTGCAGGAGACCACGGCGAGGATCCGGGCGCGTACCAGTCACCTGAAAGGCATCAAGATCGGTATCATGGGCTGCATCGTGAACGGCCCCGGCGAGATGGCCGATGCCGACTACGGCTACGTGGGCACCGGCCCCGGCGTGATCACGCTCTACAAGGAGAAGGAGGTGGTGAAGCGCAACGTGCCCAGCGCCCATGCCGTGGATGAGCTGATCCAGCTGATCCGCAGCCATGGGGACTGGGTGGAAGCGGTACAGGGCTGATCGGATAGGTGATGGAATACTGAGCATCAGTCCATTATCGCCATTTTTACAATTTTGGATTTCAATTCCAATTTTGTAAGATCGTACATGCGTAAGCGCGAAGCGGAACCCGTCCTGCGCACTTTGGCCACACAGTTCAAGGCTGTGGCCGTGGTGGGGCCCCGGCAGTCGGGCAAGACCACCTTGGTGCGGGCGGTCTTCGGGAACAAGCCTTATGTGAGCTTGGAGAACCCCGATGTCCGGGCACTGGCCACCAATGACCCGCGCGCGTTCATTGCCCAGTACCCCGCGGGTGCCATCTTCGATGAAGCGCAGCGCGTACCCCATCTCTTCTCCTACCTCCAACAGATCTTGGACGACAGCCCGGAACGCGGCCGTTTCATCCTTACCGGCTCCAACCACTTCCTGCTTCAGGAGAACATCTCCCAAAGCCTCGCGGGACGCATCGCCTACCTCGATCTGCTGCCCTTCACCCTGAACGAACTGCCCGGCGACGCGGTGACCGGCCCGGACGATTGGATGCTCAAGGGCGGCTACCCACCGGTGCATGACGGCATCACCGACCGCAGCATCTGGTTCAACAACTACATCCGCACGTACGTGGAGCGCGACGTGCGGCAGATCAGGAACATCGCCGATCTGCATGCCTTCGATCGGTTCATGCGGCTCTGTGCCGGCCGCATCGGGCAACTCGTCAATATGAGCAACCTCGCCATCGAGGCCGGGGTGGACAACAAGACGGTGGCCAGCTGGTTGGGCGTGCTGGAAAGCAGCTTCATCATCCGCCTACTGCGCCCCTATCACGTGAACTTCAACAAGCGCGTGGTGAAGATGCCCAAGCTGTACTTCCACGACACCGGCCTTGCCTGCGCGCTGCTGGGGCTGCCGGACAGCCGCACGATCGCACTGCATCATTTCCGGGGCGCGCTGTTCGAGAACCTCGTGGTGTCGGAGATCCAGAAGCGGCTGTGGCATCAGGGCCGTATGGCCAAGCTCCATTTCTGGCGCAACCACACGGGCCACGAGGTGGACCTGCTCGTGGAGGACAACGGTCGCATCACGCCCATCGAGATCAAAAGCGGCCACACCGTGCAGCCCGAGTTCTTCGCCGGGCTGGAGTATTGGACCAAGCTCACCGGCGATCCCGGCGGCATCGTGATCCACGGCGGCGACGCCCGGCAACAACGCAGCAACGGCGTGACGGTGCTACCATGGAACGACTTATACGAAGCGATCATGGCCGGGTGACCCGCTCCGCACCGCCTTCGGCATCCTACAGGCCACGCGCACCAGCAAGACCGGATACTTCAACTGCAGCCTTACGCTCTTCGACCTACAGGAGACCACGGCGCGGATCCGGGCGCGTACCAGTCACCTGAAAGGCATCAAGATCGGCATCATGGGCTGCATCGTGAACGGACCCGGCGAGATGGCCGATGCCGACTACGGCTACGTGGGCACCGGCCCCGGCGTGATCACCCTGTACAAAGAGAAGGAGGTGGTGAAGCGCAACGTGCCCAGCGCCCATGCCGTGGATGAGCTGATCCAGCTGATCCGCAGCCATAGGGACTGGGTAGAGGCGGGAGAATAGCCGCATCCCCTTCCGCATTCAGGTAAAGGCCAGCGATGCGAAAGGATCGTTTCGCAGGACGAGACGGCGGGGTGTTGCCTGACCGGTGCTACGGGCCGATCACGACGAAGTAGTCATCCGGGAATGGACCGAGCAGATCGACCGGCTCCTTGGTGCGAAGTGGTACCAAATGACGACATGGCCCAATGGGCCATGTCACATCTTCGGTCAAGGACCGACAAGCGATGAGGATCGCCCGCTCAGCGGTGCGGTTGGCTTGTCTTCTGGGCCAAGGGCTGCTCGGCCTTATCGTTGTTATGATCGATCACGACCACGGCCAGGGCGATGATCATCACAGCGGCTTGCAAGAGGGTGCGGTACTTGGTTTCCATAGGGATGGGGTTGGTATGGTCTGTCTACGCCGCCTGTTGCTGAAAGTGTCAGGAATTCGACGCACCAGTACAGTGCCATCGACCAATTCCAACGGGTCTTCGACGGATCAATTCGCGCCTCTCCCTCCGGGCAGCCTGGTGCGCTTATCCCGGAACACCCCGATCCACTGCAAGCTCACCTCCATGCCGCCCCGGTAGGCCGTCTGGGCACGGAGCCGACTGATGTTGAGGTCGTAGCTGATCGCACCGACCAAACGGCGCTGCCACTCGAACTGGATCGTGGGTACGATCGCATCGCCGACCCGGTAGAACGCGCCCACAAAGAAGGCCGAGGAGTTCTTGTCCGTGGTGTACCGGCTGTCCACGCCCACACGGCGATGCAGCAGACCACCCACATTGATCTCCTGACCGGCCCCTTGCCGGGCCACGAAGAACTTCGGCAACCAGACCCAGCGCTTGGCTTCGATCCACAACTCACCGTGCGCCACGTATCGGCGGAGCAGTCGATCCTCGGCACTACCGAACAAGGACACCGACGGCGTGTTGAGGTGGAAGGCCGCCAGACCGCCCTTCCATCGCATGCCGTTCTTGAATTCGCCCTTGGACATCGCCCCCGCCCCGAGATCCACGAAACGTGCGCTCGCGTTCGGGATGGCCTCATTGGTGGGCAGGTCCGGATCATAGCCCGCACCGTTGTACTGGCTGTCCCAGCGCAGGCCATCGAACGAAGCACTGCGTTGCCCATAGCCACCCTGCACGCCGAACACCAACGAACTGGCGTCGCCACTACGAATGGCATAGGCAAGGCTGATGTTCGCCTGTGTATCGCCGAAACGGGCCGCACCCGCGCGATCGCTGAAGACGTTCATGCCCACACCGAGGTAGCGTCCGCCGCCCAACTTCCCTCGGAGCAACGGCAGGTCGTAGCTGAAGGCGTCGGTCCGGAAGGGCGCCCCCATGCTCCGCCATTGTTCACGGTGGATCAACGCCGCCCGCTGATCGCCATCGATATCCCCCGCGTTGGCCGGATCGATCACCAATGGTGCGTTGAAGAACTGACCGAAATGAACGTCCTGTGCAAGGCCTCGTGATAGGGTCAGCAACAAACAGCAGGACAGAAGTACACCTCGCGCAGGGCGCGGCAGATGACACCGAACACCGTCAGTGGTACGGTATGCGTCGCATGACTCGCGTTGTTCGTACCGCTTCCTCATCGCACCAACGTGATGTTACCTGACCGTTCGATCCGTGTCCCATCCTCCGCACGAGCCACCAACGTGTACGCGTACACCCCGCTGGCACTGCGCGCACCGTTCACCGTTCCATCCCACCCGTCGCCCACGTTCCCGGTGGTGAACAGCCGTGTGCCCCACCGATCGTACACCGCGAATTCCACTTCCACCAGCGTCGGGCCTCGCACGTAGAGGATATCGTTGTTCCCATCGCCGTTCGGGCTGAAGACATCGGGGATGAAAACGGCCTCGCTGTCGCGGATGCAGAGGTCCATCGCCATGCTGTCGGTGCAGAAGCCCTCGTTCCACACGACAAGCTGCGTGGTGTAGTACCCGGCGGTGCCCAGATCATAGTGTGGATCCACGCCGAATTCATAGGGGATCGTATCGCCGTTGATCACCCAATGGCCACCCACGGCATTGTTGCTGAGATCGATGAAGGTGACATCGCGTTGAGCGAAGTCGATGCAGGGTTCGTTCGGGTTACTGCTGAAGAGCGCGGTGATGACCGGCCAGCTCGGGATGCGGATCAGGCTGTCCGCGGCACAGCCGGTCTCCACGTGTCGCACCGTGACGAAGGCCAGGCCACCGGCAGGCAGCGCCAGGCTGTCGGCGACCACCGCCGTTCCGTTCAGATCCCAGGTGAAGGTGTAGGTCCCCGCCGCGGCCACGGAACCACGGACGAAACCGGGTTCGCCGAAACACTGCAGTTCGGAGAAGGTGAACTGTGGCTCGAACGGTGGATGAACGACCACGGTGATCGACTCCGTCACCACATCGCTACAACCATCCGAGACCTGCACCGAGTAGGTGGTGGTGGTCAACGGGCTCACGCTGGCGATGCTCGCCGGGAACAGGCCGTTGTCCCACTGGAAGATCAGGAGCCCGTTGGGATCGCCCCCTTCCGTGGTGACCACCAGGGCCGTTCCCCCGCCGGTGCATACCGGGGAATTGGTGGCGCTGAGCACTGCGCTCAATGCGGGGTGGTCGATGAACCGGACGGTATCGCTGCTTATGCAGTTCCCCGAGCCGTAGGTGTAGATCAAGGTGTACTCTCCGTCCGGCAAGGTGCTCGGGTTGAAGCCCGTCGTGTTCATTCCTTCCAGCACCCCGCCGGGTGGAGCAAGTCCGATGGTCACATCAACGTCGTTGGAGCAATAGCGCGGCTGTACACCCGTGATCGTCGCTTGCTCGAAAGGGATCACCGTCACCGCCACCGAATCGGCACATCCCGCCGGGGCCTGGTAGTGGATCATGTGCGTACCCGCCCCGGCCGCAGCTGGTACGAACAGGCCGCTATCGTCCACCCCGGGACCATCGAAACGCGCTCCCGGCGGCACCATGGCTAAGTGGAAGGGTTCGACCGCCCCACAAACGGTCAGCGCATCGTTAGGCAGCGCGGCCGGATGGATGATCGCGAGCAGGGAATCGCCGCAGGTGTTCGCATCGAAATGCAGGGCGTGCATGCCCACGCCCGCCAGCACCGGATCGAAGAACCAGACGCCGTCCGCGTTCTGCGAAATGGCGGGTCCCGACCATACACCATCCCAAGGAGTGCGCCCCGTGCTCACCTCATCCAGCAGCAAGCGGTCGTCGCCCGCGCAGAAGAACAGGGTATCCTTCTCCAAAGTGGTGTATCCGACCTTGATGCCGATGGTGTCCACGCATCCGTTCGGTGCGAAATAGAGGACCTCGTCCCAACCGTTCCCAGCCTGTACCGGATCGTAGGTGCCAGCCGTGGCGTCCACGATGCCATTGCCCGACCAATAGCCGCCTGGAGGTATGGCCGCGGGTTGCAACGGGAAGGGTGCGGGCTGTGTCGGGCAGGCGCTCCGGCTCCCGCCGATGTCCACCGGCTTCACGTGGATGGTGAACGCCTGATCGCAGCCATGCAGCGCATAGGTGAGCAGGTGCGTTCCGCCTTCCGCTTCATCCGGATCGAAGGTGCCGTACAGGGAGTCGACGATCCCTGCTCCATACCACCGGCCGCCCCACGGTTGCACGGCGATATCGAACGGATAGGTGCTCTGGCACACGGTATCCAAAAGTGTCTGGCCGGTGATCTCGTCCACGTTGATCGTCTTCGTATCCGAACAAGCGCCGGCGGAATAGGTCACGACATAGGAGCCGGTGGCCGCCGGATCGAACAGGCCATCGGGTGTGATGTACGGGCCACTCCAGGTACCACCCGCTGGTGTGTTGTCCACGATCCAGAACGGCGACGTGCCCGGACATGCGGCCTCGTCCAGGCCCGCATCCATGCTGTCCACGAAGAGCGTGATCGCGGCTTCGCAGCCGCCGGGGATACCGTAGGTGAGCACATGGGCGCCGGGACCCGCGGTGTCCGGATCGAAGGTGCCCGCCAGGCTATCGAGGATCCCATCCCCGCTCCACCAGCCACCGGGCGGAAAGCTGTTGAGGTCGAAGGCATCGGCCGACTGGCATACGGTCGTCGGTGCGTCGGGGATCTGTGGGTCGAGGACGACGATGGTGATCGTATGCGATGCTTGTGCGCCGGTACCGATCTCCGTGGTGGTGACGGAATACGTGGTGGTGGTGGTCGGGCACACGCTCAGTGGGCCACGCACGGCGGGGAGGCCATTGTCCCAGGCGTAGGTGTAGTCGAGGCAGCCGTTCACATCGGCCAGCAAACTGGTGCAGGTGCCTGCACAGATGGTGTCCTGTGTGGCGATGATGGCCACATCGATCGGGCAGGTGGTGATCTGGGTGCTCGCGTGCAGCGTGAAATACCAGAGCGAGTCGCAGCGGTCCAACAAGCCGATGCGGAAGGAAAGGTCATAGGGGCAGTTCCGATCGAAGGCCGGGGACACCGAGAGCCGCAGGTTCTGGGTGAAGCCGCCCGCGCAGCCCATCGGCGTCACACCGGTCACCTGCGGTGCGCCTTGACCGGTCAGTTGCACCACATCCACCACCATCGAATCGCAGGCCACGGGGTAGCTGAAATGGATGTCCAGGCGCGAACTGCTGCAGGCAGGTGCCGTCGGGATGGTCATCACCGGTGGCACGGGCGGTGCCGCGATGCTGGTCCATTGTGCCTCGAAGCCGCAATAGGCCACGTTGTTATCGCTCACGAAGTGGATGGTGAGCACACCGCTGTTGGCCACGATGGGTGGCGGTGCGGTGGTGCCGGAGTAGGCCGGTCCGATCTGTGGCGCGTTGATCGAAGGGCCATCGTGGAAGGTGAGGAAGTCATAACCCTGCTCCAAGCAGAACACCGGTTGGAAGATCAGGGTGATCTGGCTGCCGGCATCGATGGTGAACGTGAAGTCCTCGTTGTTGCCGTACAGGTTGCCACCTGGGCCGACCTCACTGTCCAACAGGATCCCCTTGCACTCCGTCACCGTGGTATCGCTCATGTTGAACTCCGGGAGCAACTGGGCCCTGCCGACCAGGGACAACAGCGAGGCGACGACCAGGTATGTGGCGCGGCAACGGTCCATGGTTCATTCGTTGTCCGGTGCCGCGATGATCGTGATCGCTGGGGTGGTGATGGTGTTGCTCCGATTCCCGGCACGGTCCACCACGTGGAAGGAATAGGTCATCACCTCTTGGGTGCTGTTCCCCAGAAGGAACAGGGGCCGTAGCTGCACCTCCAGCTCTCCTTGGATCGCGACCTCCGCGTCCGGCGGTGCCAGCGGGATGATGTGGTATCCGTCCGGTGCGTTCAGTCGGCTGTCCTTCACCCAGAGTGAATGGTCGTCGGGATCGGTGCGCCCCAGGTCGCCATCGCCATCCTTGTAGCTGAAGCGCAGGACCACAGCGGTCTGGAACTCCACCACCTGGCCGGGGCCCACACTGATGAGCTCGATGGTCGGCTCCTTCGGCATGAGCTCCACCTGCTCCTTCTTGCAGGCCATCAACACACAAACGGGGATGAGCGCCCAGACCTTTCTCATGATGCGATGCGCAGGGTGAAGAGGTTGGCGATCGTTCCTGGGGTCTCCGCACCGGGGATCCCCACCGGTGCATCGTGGTCCTCGTCCTGGACGTAGACATGCACGTGCAGCACCGTTCCCGGCGCGAACCCGGACAGGTCGGTCCGCATGCGATGGGAGTAGGTCGTCGTCGCGTTCCCGAAGTCCGGGCCGGTCAGGACCGCATCGGTATGCAACGGCGTTTCCGGCACGCTCTCGATGAGGGTGCCTGCGCGCATCCACTTCGCCGTGTTGTGCAACAGCGCATCGCTCGGCGTGCGATCATCGCTGAAGGCGAACCACAGATCCACCTCGGCGGCAGGCACCTCGATGGGCCCGATGCCCGCTCCACCGGCGCGCGGAAAGGCCCCGTACGTGGTCCCCGCAGGCAGTGCCATCATACCGGTCACCTGGGGTTGCAGGCCGTCGTGATCGGGCAGCTGGCCGAACATGTCCGGTGCGCCGGAAGCGATCCATTGGTCGATAGCGGCCTTGAACGCTGCGCTGTTCGCGGGCCATGAACTGTTCTCGGAGAAGCCCAGCGGCATCATGCCCGAGGTGTTCGGGATGAAGATGTTGAGGCGTGCGTGAAGCAGGGATGCCTGGACATTGCCGGGAACCACCCGGTAGGTGTAGCTCTGTTGGGGATCGTTCGTCACCACTGGATGCAACACCAGCGAATTGTACGAACTGCCGATGCTGCGGAACTCCGGTTCGAAGCTCCCATCATGACAGCCGCTCAGCGCGCAGTTGGGCCGCAGGATCTTCTGGTGGATCCACGCGAAGTTCCCTTCGGGGATCGCGTCAACGCTGGAGATCGGCGCATGGCGCTCCAGCTCATCGTAAGGGTTCGGCGTCTCCTTGGTGCATGCGGCGAACAGGCACACGACGGTAGCGATATGGAGCAGTGCGTTCCGCATGATCAGATCCTATCGAGGAGGGAAAGGGTACCCGGGTGGAGAAGGCCGGCCCCCATCACCTCGTTCTTCACCCCCAGCACTTCAGCGATCGTGGGCACCACATCGGTGACGATGCCGACCGGGGCGGTCTCTCCACCGATCGAGAGGTTCGCCGGTACGCTCGGACCGGCCATCATGCCGAACACCCGCATGGCGTTGGCATCACTGTGATCGAAGCTGTACCAGTCGTTCTGGTCGAGGATGGCATTGGGTTCGGCGTTGCGCCCGCACTCCGGCACGGCGATGATCACGGTGTTGTTGGCCATTTCCGGCACCTGGTTCTGGATGAAATCCCAGAGGTGGCCGACCGCGTGGTCCGCGCGGTGCATCGCGGCGAGGTAGCCGGTGAAGTTGCTGTGGCAGCCGTCCACCCCGTCCATGTTCACCACGGTGAGCGCGGGCTTGAACCACCGCATCACTTCGCAGGCATAGCCCACGGTATTGAGGTCGCCGCTATCGTGAACGGGTGGGTGGGCGATGGTGCCGTTCTGCGTGCGGGTGAACATCTCCGCCATGAAGGCCTTGATGTCCTGCTTCTCCTCCGGCGTGTTGCCGATGCTGGTGGGTACCGTGCCGTAGTGTTCGAAGCTGTTGTCGAGGAAGGCCTTCATCTCGTGGATCGGCCGGAGCTGATCCTCGGGGTGGTAGACCTTGGCATTGGCGAGGTACTGGTCACCGGCGGGGCCGAAGGTGATGTTCGGCGCGAAGAAGTTCGCCCCGTAACGCGCACCATAGTTCGGGTGGATGCTGTAGTTGAGCAGCGGCACGCTGTTGCCGATCCCGTTGCCCACGAACCAGGTCTTGGTGGCGGGGAGGCCGGCATGGCGGCGGAGGTACTCGAAGATGGTGGGGTTGATCGGTTTCTGCTGCAGACCTTGTGTCGCTGCGGTCCCGCCCTGGAGGAGCGAGTTCAGACCACCGTAATGGCCGGCGTTCACCGCGCGCATCTCGCGGAAGAGGGTACCCTGCTGTTGTAGGGTCTGCCCGAGGATCGGCTGGATCGGGTTGATCCCACCGAGGCCGGTGCCGTACACGATCTTCATCGGAGGTGGGGTACCATCCAACATGTTGTAGAGGATGTTCCCTTCCACGTTATCGGTCTGGGCATCGGCCAGGTAACGCTGCATCACGCTCTCCTGCAAGCGCACCCCACCGGCGAACATCACCAGCACCACATGTTCGGCCAGCTGCGAACCCGTGGCCGCGAACAGCCGTCCGCTGGGCAGGATATAGGGCGCAGCGAAGAGGCCGGCGGCCGCCGCACCGGCGCGTGAGATGAAGGTTCTCCGGTCCATGGTCTTCGGTTCAATAGAACTGGTACTCCTCGCACAGGGCGAAGGAGAAGTAGATCAGCTCGGGTGTCACGTTCGGGTCCGCCGCGATATGGTTGCGGAACCAGGTCTTCTCCGCCTCGGTGGGGTTGCGCACGAGGAACCGGTGGTAGGTGGCGGTGATGAACCCATCCACATCGTTGAGCATCTCTTCCGTGGTGGGGATGATCACGCCCGGCTTATTCATGAAGTTGCTGATGATCACCTCCCGCGCCAGTTGCTTATCGCCGATGCTCTGGATGCACTGATCGATCTTGTACAGGTCGCCCGGTGACAACGCCGTTTGGAACAGGTTGGCGTGAAGGATGGACGCATACTCCTGGTTGGTCTTCTCCCGGTCCTTATTGCCATCGTACTGCGCCAGGTCCACGGGATCCACCTCGTACACGTACACATCCTTCCGGCACCCGCTGAGGAGCAGGGCGAGGACCAAGGCACGACCGGTCAGGCAGAGGAGGGTGGATCGGCGGATCATGGAGCGATCGGGTTCGCGTGGTGGTCGTTGTGTTGGTCCGTTCCGGCTATTGATCGGCAAGGAGACCGGCGTACTCGTCTCCGATCAGGATACGGCGTTGCATGCGGCGCAGGTCGTTGTCCGCCACGAAGCCGGTGGTGAGCTGGTACGACTCGTAGGTGCTCGGTTCCCGCCCCATGTACGAACGGAAGAACATGCGCACCAGCCCCTCATGGCCTTCCGCGGAATTCACCAGGATGTCCAGATAGCCGTCCCTGCCCTGCCCGCTGATCCCGAAGAGCAGGGCGGCGTTGTTGTACTCCACCATCGCGAAGCCGGCATCGAACTCCGCATCCGTCGGGTACCGGAACAGGAGATTATCGAAGCTGGCATTGACGAAGTTGAAGGTGTTCATGTTGATCTCGTCGTAGACATCGTTGAACATCATCCGGCGCGCCATCTCGGTGCCGGTGATGACCCCGTCTCGATAGTGGATGCGGGCTTCTTTCAGCCGCAGCAGGCGTTGCAGGGCGCTGTTGCTCGCGCTCGCCGCGCTGGTATCGCCGCTCAACGAATCCTCCTGTGCGGCCTGGGCCGCATTGCCGATGAAGCCATCGATCACCTCATCGCTCACCCCTTCGATGAACCGCGCTTTGAACTGCTCATACACCCGCTGGGCATAGGCGTTCTTGTAGCTCGAATCCCCCGCCACGTAGGCGGTACTGGTCATCAGCTTGTTCACCAAGGCGTTGCGTGCCTCCGCGGAGAGCCCGGCGGACTCCAACGCGGCCACCTCGGTGTCCATCTCGGCATCCACCGGTTCACGCCCGAGCAGATCGATGAAGAGCCGATTGACATAGTTGCGCACCACCACGGTGGGCACACCGCTATAGTCCGGCGCTTGGTTGCCCGTACGCACCACCAGCTCTTCCTTCTTACAGGCGACCAAGGACAGCGCGAGGGCGAACACCGCGGTCCATGATGTCAGGGCAAGGCATTGCGAAGGCATGGGGCGGTGTACGCAACACGCCACCAAGAAGTGTCATTTTCTTCGACGAAATGGCCAGAATGCTCGATCAATGCCAAAATTCATCGACGAGACCACAAGATCCGCTTGATGCTCGATCACTGGCCCAGGTAGCTTTTGATCGCTTGCACATAGCCCTCGAAAGCACGGATCCCCTGGGGCGTGATCCGGCATTGGGTGTTGGGGTAGTTCGCTTTGAACGTTTTCCGCACCTCCAGATACCCCCCTTCCTTAAGCTTGGTGATCTGCACACTGAGATTGCCTCGTGTGGCACCGGTCTTTTCCAACAAGAAGTTGAAGTCGGCATCCTCCACCGCCACCAGCAGGCTCACGATGGCAAGCCGCAGCTGATTGTGAAGCAAGGGATCAAGCGGAGCGAAGGCCATCTTCCTGTCTTTTCAGTAGGAACCCGGGGACGATGTAGCCGCACAGGAGCGCCAGCCCGAACAAGAGCTCGCTGTGCTCCGGCCATACGAAGAGCATTAGAAGGCCGAACACCCAGAATAGGACCCCGCCGAACATCAGGGGCCGGAACCGCAGTATGCCGCCGGTGATGAAGGTGGGCATGCCGGTGAGCATGCTGACCCAGGGACCAGGGCGGGAGTCCATGGCCACACTGGAAACGATGACGATGACCAAGGTGATCATAAAGGCCGACCAAAGCCACATGAAGACCGTGTCCGTGAAGGTGGACACACCCGCCTTCCGGCCTTCGCGCGCGCCGTGCATACCAGAGATGATGCCGCCCAATGCGCCCAGGATCGGCCAACCCAGCCATCCGTTGGGCAAGCCCGAGCGGTTCATGAAGTACTCGGTCAAAGTGGCCAGCATCAGCAGCCCACCCCATAGGAGGAAGTAGAAGCTCATACGCTGGAAGCTGCGTTTGGCTTGGCCGATCATGCTTTCGATCAGTTTCAAGCTTTGCTCGGGGGCGATGTCCGTGGCCATGGTTGGTCGATTTTGATGATCAAATATAAACATGTTTGTTTCATAAACAATAATTCAAACGAAAATGATCCACGGAGCAGTGGGATCCCGATGGACGGAACAACAACGGCCCGAGGGGGCGCCTGTCGTCTTCCAAGGTGTGTTCAGAAATTCACCACGTGGCCCCGTGCCACCTTCTCGGCGGCGAACAGCTCTGCCCGGATGGGCGCCTTGCTGGCGTTGAAGGCGGGCATCAGCTCCTCGGCCAAGGGCTGGGTGTTGGGCAGCTCCTCTTTGCGATGGTCCACCTGTACCCCGTTCTTCCAGAACCGGAAACACACATGCGGCCCCGTGGCCAGGCCTGTACTGCCCACTTCCCCGATCACCTGGCCTTGCTGCACGGCGGCCCCTTCCTTCACCAGGATCTTGCGCATGTGCAGGTACTGCGTGCTGTAGGTGCCGTTGTGCCGGATCTTCACGAAGTTGCCGTTGCCGCCGGTACGCCCGGCTTTCTCAACGATGCCATCGCCCACGGCCAGGATCGGGGTGCCATAGGGTGCGGCATAGTCGGTACCCAGATGGGCCTTCATCACCTTCTGCACGGGATGCAGTCGCTTGCCACTGAAGCCCGATGTGATCCGGCTGAACTTCAACGGGGCTTGTAGGAACGCCTTCTTCAAGCTCTTGCCCTGATCGTCGAAGTACTGCGCTGTTCCGTCCTCTTGCTTGAAGAGGTAGGCCTCCTTCACCACGCTGCCACTGATGTAGCGTGCACCAACGATCTCCGGGGTGCCGTAGGGTTCGCCGTCCACGCTCTTCTCACGGTACACCACGGAGAAGAGGTCGTCCTTCTGGATCCTGTAGAAATCCACGGTCCAGGCGAAGAGATCCGCCAGCTTCATAGCCAGGATCGGATCGGCGCCGGCCTTCGCCAGGTCGTTGTACAATGCACCGTTCACGGTGCAGGCGATGCTCTTCTCCTCCACATGCACCGGTCGCTCGCCCACGCGCACACCGATATCGCCGTGCAGGTGGAAGACCAGGTACTTCACGGGATCCTCCTCGTACACGAAATACTCCGGGCTCAGGATGTTATCCTCATCGAAGATGAAGGCGTAGGGATGGCCTGCGCGTAACCGACGCACATCGAAGTTTGGCAAGGCCAGCTCCACCAGGCCATGGATCACGTTCTGATCCACGCCCCGCGCGGAGAGCAGCCCGCCGAAGGTCTCCCCGCTCCGTACGGCACCATGTTCCAGCACGTAGCCGGCCATGGGTATGCCGTACGCATCGGGTGGCAATGGTACGGTGTCCTCCACGGCTGCGGCCACCGGGTCGGGCACGTATTCCTGGTGCGGACCCACATCCACCGCCAGAAAGAAGAACCCTACGCTGCATGCGGCCGCGAACACGGCCAAACCCTTCTGCCACAGTTTCATCGCAGCGCAAGGAACAATGAAAGAAGTCCCGCTCCGAGGCCGGGTGGGACTTCCTATCCACGTTGGGTTGTTGACCTGTGTCGTCGAGCGACGGTCACTGCTTCGCGATCGGGTGGCTCAGGCCTTCGTATGCGCTCAGCTCCATCTTGATGGAGCCCACGAGCACCTTGGCTTGTGCGAGCACCGGGATCCGGTTGCCATCGTCGGTGATCCACACGTTGAGGTCGTTGTTGCCTTTGAACACCCGCCCCTCCTGCACCACGGGCTGGAACTTGAGACAGCGGTACTTCCCATTGCGCAGTTTGATGGTCTCCTTGCCCATGTACTTCATGCGCAACGGCCACAGCTCATCGTCGAAGAAGGTCTCGATGGTGAACACATCGCCTTCCTTGGCATTGGCGAAGTCCAGGGTACGGGCATAATAGAACGCGCTGAGCATGTCCTGCACACTGGCCGGCACCTTGTGGGTCTGCTTCTTCTGGGTGGTGACCTCACCTTTGTACTGGTTGTACACGTAATCCTGGCTGAAGTTGTAGCCCCCCTCGCTCACCCGGCGGATGAAGGCGTAGGGGAACACCCCTTTCGCATCGAAGTGGGTCTCGTAGTGATCATCCACCTTGAAAAAGGTGTTGAACGCGCCGAGGCTACGGCCCTTGCCCACGGCCATCAGCACTTTACGACCGGCGATCTCGCGGCTGCTCTCCTTCAGTTCCACCACGGCCTCCCCAGCGTTCACCCAGCCATAGTGGATCACGTAAGTGAGTTTCTCTCCCGGTTTGAACGCGTCGTATTTCAGGTCGCGCAGGGCGTGGTACTCCTTCACCTCCCCGGAAGGGCCCGTGGAAGTCCTGGCCTGGCCGAAACCCATGGTGAGCACGGCGATACCGGCCAGCAGAAAAGTGGTTGAACGTGCCATGCACCGTGTCTTGCAAAAGGAGTGCCGATCCGAGGGGTGCGCCATGCGCGAGGCCAAGCGCTCGTTGCGAGGCGAGGGCGCGAAAGGTTGCGGGGAACGGGCTATCGCGTTACGGATCACCCCCACGCACCAGCCCGTACCACATGACCCACCGATCCGCGACATCACACCACGATATTGACGATGCGTTTGGGCACCACGATCACCTTCTTGGGGGCTTGGCCCCCCAGCTTGGCCTGCACTTCCGGGTTGGCGAGCACCTGTGCCTCCACCTCCTCCTTGCTCCAGGCGATGGGGAACTCCAGTTGCAGGCGGGTCTTCCCGTTGAAGCTGATCGGGTAGCTGAAGTTGTCCTCCACCAGGTATTGGGCGTCCCACTTGGGCCAAACGGCGGTGGTGATGCTCGTGGTATGTCCCAGCTTCTCCCACAACTCCTCGGCGATGTGCGGGGCGAAGGGCGAGAGGGCGATGGTGAGCGGTTCCAATACCGTTCGTTTGCTGCATTTCAGCGCCCCCAGTTCGTTCACGGCGATCATGAACTGCGCCACGCTGGTGTTGAAGGACATCTTGTCGATGTCCTCGCTCACCTTCTTCAAGGTGGCGTGCAGCACCTTCATCTCGGCCTTGGTGGGGGCCTCGTCGCTCACGCTGAACACATCGCTCTCGAAGAACAGGTTCCAGAACTTGCGCAGGAACCGGAACGTGCCTTCGATGCCGTTGGTGTCCCACGGCTTGCTCTGCTCCAAGGGGCCCAGGAACATCTCGTACAGCCGCAGGGTGTCAGCCCCGTACTTGGCGATGATGTCGTCCGGGTTCACCACGTTGAACTTGGACTTGGACATCTTCTCGACCAACGACCCACAGACATACTTGCCATCTTCAAGGAGCATCGTGCTCTCTCTATAATCATCGCGCCACTCCATAAAGCGCGCAATGTCAAGGACACCTTCATCAACGAAGTCGATATCAACGTTGAAAGGCACAATCTTGACAGGGTAAACGATCATGCCATCCCTTGTAGACCGTTCTTCTGCCACTGCGGCAAGGCCGTGCTTCGCAATAAGAGCATCGAGAATCTCCTCTCCGAAAAGATTCTCATGTTCCATTAGGAATGTCTTGCTGAGCCGTTCGGCAATATTCATGGATGCCAAATGGTTCGTGCTCCCTATGCGATAGGCGATACTGCTCACACCTTGGATCATCCCCTGGTTCACCAGCTTCTTGGCGGGCTCATCGAAGGGCAGCAGGCCGAGGTCATGGAGGAACTTGGTCCAGAAGCGGAAGTAGAGCAGGTGTCCGGTGGCGTGCTCGCTACCACCGACGTACAGGTCCACTTGGCCCCATTGGTCGATGGCTTCCTTGGCCGCGAAGCGCTCTGCGTTCTTCGGATCCATGTAACGCAGGAAGTACCAGCTGCTGCCGGCCCAGCCGGGCATGGTGGTGGTCTCCAGCGGATGGCCTTCGTACGTCCAATTCTTGGCGCGAGCCAGCGGCGGTTCGCCGTCTTCCGTGGGCAGGAACTTGTCCACCTCGGGCAACTCCAGGGGCAGTGCGCTCTCGGGCAGCGGATAGGGGATATCGTCCTTGTAGTAGATGGGGATCGGCTCGCCCCAGTAGCGTTGGCGGCCGAAGGCGGCATCGCGCAGGCGGTAGTTCACCTTGCCGGTGCCGGCCCCGATCTTTTCCAGCTCCTCAATGGCCCGGCGAATGGCCTGCGGCACCTTCAGACCCTTGAGGAAACCCTCGCTGCAGATGGTGGCGTCCTTGCGTTCGTCGGCCTCCTTGTCGATGTCGGCTCCTTCGGTCACCGCGATGATGGGCAGGCCGAAGTGTTTGGCGAAGCGCCAGTCGCGCTGGTCGCCGCCGGGCACGGCCATCACCGCGCCGGTGCCGTAGCCGCCCAGCACGTAATCGCCCACCCACACGGGGATGTCGGCGCCGGTGAAGGGGTGCTTGGCGTAGCTGCCGGTGAAGACGCCGCTCACCTTGTCCACCTCGGCCTGGCGCTCGCGCTCGCTGCGGTTCTTCGCCTTGTTGACGTAGGCTTCCACCTCCGCTTTGCGTTCCAGGGAGGTGAACTTGGAAACGAGCACATGTTCCGGCGCCAGCGTGAGGAAGCTGACCCCGAAGAGCGTATCGGGCCGGGTGGTGAAGACCTCGATGAAATCGTTGCCGAGGGGGAAACGCACGGTGGCGCCTTCGCTCCGTCCGATCCAGTTGCGCTGCGCCTCCTTGATGCTCTCGCTCCAGTCCAAACCGTCCAGCCCATCGAGCAGGCGCTGAGCATAGGCGGTGATGCGCAGGCTCCATTGCGGCATACGCTTGCGCTCCACGGGGTGGCCGCCGCGCTCGCTCACGCCATCCTTCACCTCGTCGTTGGCCAGCACGGTGCCTAAGGCCGGGCACCAGTTCACCCAGGCATCGCTGAGGTAGGCCAGGCGGAAGTGCTGCAGCACCATCTGCTTGGTGCGCTCGTCGAAGGCGTTCCACTCCGCCGCATCGAACTCTCCGACGAACTCCTCCACATCGCCGGTGAGCACGGTGGCATCCTGCCCCATGCAGCCTTGCGCCTCGAACCGGGCGATGAGCTCGCTGATGTGCCGGGCCTTATCGGCGCGAGGATCGTACCAGCTGTTGAAGAGCTGTAGGAAGATCCACTGGGTCCACTTGTAGAAGGCGGGATCGCTGGTGCGGACCTCGCGGTCCCAGTCGAAGCTGAAACCGATGGCATCGAGCTGCTGGCGGTAGCGGGCGGCGTTCTCCTCGGTGGTCTTGGCCGGGTGCTGTCCGGTCTGGATGGCGTACTGCTCGGCGGGCAGGCCGAAGCTGTCGTATCCCATGGGGTGCAGCACATTGAAGCCGTTGTGCCGCTTGAAGCGGGCCACGATGTCGCTGGCGATGTAACCGAGCGGATGGCCCACGTGCAGGCCGGCCCCACTGGGGTAGGGGAACATGTCCAGGACGTAATACTTGGGCTTGGTGGCATCGCTGGTCACCCGGTAGGTGCCGCGTGCGCGCCATTGTTCCTGCCATTTCCGCTCGATCGTCTTCGGGTCGTAGTGCATGGTCCTTTACAAGGGACCGCGAAGGTAAAGGCTGTGGCCGAGGGCGATGGCCGAACGGGATACCGCCCTTACTTTCGCCGCCACGATGAGCGGCCAGCACTACCTCAGGTCCCGCACCCGCACCTCCAACGTGAGCACGGTGGTCGGCATCGCCTTGGTGCTGTTCATGCTGGGTGTGTTGGGCTTCCTCGCGCTCAACGCCCGCGCGTTGGAGCGTTACTTCAAGGAGAACGTGCGGGTGGAGCTGTTCCTGAAGCGCGACCTCAAGGAGGTGGACGTGATGCAATTCCGCAAGGAGCTGGACATCGAGCCGTACACCCACGAGACCCACTACGTCACCGCCGACGAAGCCGCCGAACAGCTGAAGAAGGACCTGGGCGAGGACTTCCTCGGTGTATTGGGGAGCAATCCGCTGCTGCCCTCCGTGGAGCTGCGCCTGAACGCCAACTATGCCCAGGCGGACAGCCTGAAATGGATCGTGGAGCAACTTCGGAAGGACTCCCGCGTGCAGGAGGCCTCGTACAACGCTGCCGTAGTGGAGAATATCGACGCCAATGTGAACAAGATGGGGCTCTTGGTGCTCGGCTTCGCGGTGCTCTTGCTGATCATCGCCATCGCGTTGATCAACAACACCATCCGGTTGGCGGTGTACAGCAAGCGCTTCCTGATCCGCACCATGCATTTGGTGGGTGCCACCCAGTGGTTCATCAAGAAACCCTTCCTTGCCCAGAGCCTGTGGCAGGGCATCATCGGGTCGGTGCTGGCCATCGGCCTGCTCGTGGGGCTGCTGCAGCTGGCGCACCACTACATGCCCGACCTACTGGCCTTCAGCGACGTTCGTTCCCTGGCCCTGTTGTTCGCAGGGGTGGTGGTGCTCGGCCTTCTCATCTCCCTGCTCTCAACCTGGTTCGCCGTGGGCCGCTACCTTCGCATGAACGCAGAGGACCTGCACTGGAGTTGAGGGAGGGAAGTGAAGGGGGGAGGACGTGAAGCGGGGAAGAAGGAGAAGCAGAAGGATATTGGACAGAACAACGACGGATCATGGCAAAGCCCGAGCTGAACAACGATATGCCGTTCACGGCAACGAACTACAAACTGCTGTTGATCGGCCTGGCGATCGTGGCGGTGGGTTACATGTTGATGAGCGGCGGCGGCAATGGTGACCCCAATGCCTTCGATGCCGCTGAACTGTTCAGCAAGCGGCGGATCACCGTGGCGCCCATCGTGGTGTTGGCGGGCTATGGCTTCGTAGCCTACGCCATCCTGAAGAAGACCCGGGAGAACGAGGCGGGCAAATGACGATCATCCAAGCGATCATCCTCGCGATCATCGAGGGGATCACCGAATTCCTTCCGGTAAGCAGCACCGGCCACATGATCATCGGGTCCACCATCATGGGGATCCAGCAGGATGAATTCGTGAAACTCTTCACGGTGGCCATCCAGTTCGGCACCATACTCAGTGTGGTGGCCCTGTATTGGAAGCGCTTCTTCCAGAGCTTCGATTTCTACCTGAAGCTGCTCGCGGGGTTCATCCCGGCGGTGATCGCGGGCCTGTTCTTCAAGGACTACATCGATCTGCTGCTGGAGAACGTGGTCGTTGTCGGTGTGATGCTGTTCCTCGGTGGTATCGTGTTCCTCTTCATCGATAAGCTCGCTCCGGAAGGCGATCAACAGGCGGAGCAGCCCATGACGTACAAACAGGCGGCCACCATCGGGGTATGGCAATGCCTCGCCATGGTACCCGGGGTGTCGCGCTCGGCGGCCACCATCATCGGCGGCATGACGCAGGGCTTCACCCGCAAGAACGCGGCGGAGTTCAGCTTCTTCCTCGCCGTGCCCACCATGTTCGCCGCCACGGTGAAGAGCATCTACGACTACCTCAAGGATGGCGGCGCGTTCACCAATGAGCACCTGCAACTGTTCGCCATCGGCAACGTGGTGGCCTTCATCGTGGCCATCGTGGCGATCCGCTCCTTCATCAGTTACCTTTCGAAAAGCGGCTTCAAGGCCTTCGGCTGGTACCGGATCGTGGTGGGTGGCGTGATCATCGCGCTTCACCTCGCGGGCGTTTCCATGCAGATGTATTGATCGTGGGCGACTTCGACTTCACCCCGGACACCGGCGGCCTCGTATTGGTGGACAAGCCGCTCACCTGGACCAGCTTCGATGTGGTGGGTAAGCTGCGCGGTGCCATGCGTATCGCGGCCGGCCGCAAGATCAAAGTGGGCCATGCCGGCACGCTGGACCCCCTCGCCAGTGGCTTGTTGATCCTCGCCTATGGCCCCTTCACCAAGAAACTGCCCCTGATCACCGGTGCGGAAAAGACCTACACGGGTACCATCACGTTGGGCAGCACCACGCCCAGCTACGATCTGGAGACGGAGCCTCGGCCACAAGGGCCATGGGAGCACCTGGACGAGACCAGCATCCGTGCGGCGTTCGCCCGCTTCGTGGGCACCATCGAACAGCGTCCGCCCAATTACAGCGCCAAACGATTCGAAGGGGAACGCGCCTATTTCCTGGCCCGCGATAGCGAACGCGCTCACTTGGTGGAGATGAAACCCGCGACGGTGGTGATATCCGCGCTTGAAATGACGGCGAACCGTGGCAACGAGGTGGACTTCGAGGTCCAGGTGAGCAAGGGCACCTACATCCGTTCCTTGGCGCACGACATCGGCCAGGTGCTCGGGTGTGGAGCCTACCTCAGCGCACTTCGCCGCACCCGTATCGGCGAATTCGATGTGCGCGATGCCCATACCCCGGCCCAATGGTCGGAACGGATAGCCCCGTACACACAAGCTGGGAAGGATCCTGCGTCCTGAGTTATCAACGGGGTAACCTACTGATGACCAGTGCACTTAACGCTCGGTCGTGGATCGTACTATCTTCGGCGCCCCAAACTCTCGTGGTCGGCCCAGTAAGCCTTCCAAAAGCGCATGAAACTCACTTCTTTCAAATTCGCTCTGCCCAAGGAGCAGATCGCCCTTTACCCCACCAAGGACCGTGACGGCAGCAAGCTCATGGTGCTGCACCGCAAGGATGGGAAGATCGAGCATAAGAAATTCAAGAACATCCTCGACTACTTCGACGAAGGGGATACGTTCATCCTGAACAACACCAAGGTGTTCCCGGCGCGCATGTGGGGCAACAAGGAGAAGACCGGCGCCAAGATCGAGGTGTTCATGCTCCGCGAATTGAACCGCGACAGCCTGCTGTGGGACGTGATCGTGGACCCCGCCCGCAAGATCCGCATCGGCAACAAGCTCTACTTCGGCAAGGACGATGAGCTGGTGGCCGAGGTGATCGACAACACCACCAGCCGTGGGCGTACCCTGCGCTTCCTCTTCGACGGCACGTACGAGGAGTTCAAGCAGACCATCACCGAGATGGGCGAAACACCGCTGCCCCGCTACATCAAGCGGGAGACCGAACCCAGCGATGCCGAGCGGTACCAGACCATCTTCGCCAAGCACGAAGGCGCTGTGGCCGCCCCCACGGCAGGCCTGCACTTCAGCCGGGAGCTGATGAAGCGCATGGAGTTGAAAGGGGTCAACTTCGCCGAGGTGACGCTGCACGTGGGCCTGGGCACCTTCCGGCCCGTGGAGGTGGAGGACCTCACCAAACACAAGACCGACAGTGAACAGGTGATCATCGACCGCGAGGCGTGCGACATCGTGAACAAGGCGAAGGACGCGAAGAAGCGCGTGTGCGCGGTGGGCACCACCACCATGCGTGCCATCGAGAGCAGCGTGAGCACGCAGAACCACATGAAACCGTACAACGGGTGGACGAACAAGTTCATCTTCCCGCCGTACGACTTCAGCATCGCCGACAGCATGATCACCAACTTCCACATGCCCGAAAGCACCCTGCTGATGCAAGTGTGTGCCTTCGGCGGCTACGATCACGTGTGGAACGCCTACAAAGTGGCCATCAAGGATAAGTACCGCTTCTTCAGCTATGGGGATGCGATGCTGATCATCTGAGGCCTTTTAGGGAGTTGCGTGTTGATGTGTTGCGGGAGATACGTGTTGGCGTGTTGCGCATCGAGGAGCCCGAACACGTAACACGCGACCTGAGTTCGACATCCATCGTGCCATGGCGGTGAACAAGCATACCATCATCGTCGCCGGCGGCTCCGGCAAACGCCTCGGCGGCCCCGTGCCCAAGCAGTTCCAGACGGTGAAGGGCCGTCCGCTGCTGATGTGGACCATCGAGGCCTTCCACCGCTACGACCCGGGCATGCTGTTGATCGTGGTGCTGCCCAAGGAACACTTCGACATCTGGCGGGCGCTGTGCATGGGGCATCGCTTCTTCATCAAGCACGAGGTGGTGGCCGGTGGCGAGCAGCGTTGGCACAGTGTGAAAGCCGGGCTGGAGAAGGTACAGGGCGATGGGCTGGTGGCCGTGCACGATGGCGTACGGCCCTTGGTGAGCACGGACCTGATCGCCCGCTGCTTCGATACCGCCGATACGCAAGCCGCCGCGATCCCCGTGGTGCCCGTGGTGCCCAGCATCCGCGAGACCACGGCGGAAGGCTCCCGCGCCTTGGACCGATCGCGCCTGCTGGCCGTGCAAACGCCGCAGTGCTTCCACACCGACCTGTTGCGGAAAGCCTTCGAACAGCCCTACGACAGCACCTTCACCGATGAGGCCACCTTGGTGGAGCGGCTGGGCGTGAAGGTGGCGCTGGTGGAAGGCGAGGAGCACAACATCAAGGTGACGACGAGCGTGGATATGCGGGTGGCGGAAGCTCTATTCACCTGAAAAGCCACCGAACGCATGAACCCCACCGACATCCGCTCCCTCTCCTCCGACGAGATCAAGTCCCTCGTCGCGGACCTTGGTGAGAAGCCCTACCGCGCCAAGCAGCTATGGGAGTGGCTGTGGCGCAAGAAGGCCCGCTCGTTCGATGACATGAGCGACTTGCCGAAGGCCTTGCGGGCGCAACTCGCGGCGCGCACGGTGCTACGGCCGTTGGTGTTGGTGGAGGAACAGCGCAGCAGCGATGGCACCGTGAAGTGCGCGTTCAAGACCTGGGATGGCCACGTGGTGGAGGGCGTGCTGATCCCCACACCCACGCGGCTCACGGCCTGCATCAGCAGCCAGATCGGGTGCAGCCTCTCGTGCAGCTTCTGCGCCACGGGCAAGCTCAAGCGCATCCGCAACCTCGACGCACAGGAGATCTACGACCAGGTGGTGCTGATCGATGGACTGGCGCACAAATACTACAACGAGGGCCTCACCAACATCGTGTACATGGGCATGGGCGAGCCGCTGCTCAACTACGCCAATACCCTGCGCAGCGCCGAGCGTATCACCGCCGAGGACGGACTGGGCATGAGCCCGCGCCGCATCACGGTGAGCACCGCGGGCATCGCCAAGATGATCCGTAAGCTGGCCGATGATGGCGCCCGTTTCAACCTCGCCCTTTCGTTGCACGCCGCCAACGACGCCAAGCGCGACCGCATCATGCCCATCAACGAGCAGAACACGCTGGCCGAGCTGAAGGACGCGCTGCGCTACTACACCCGCACCACACGCAAGGAGGTCACCTTCGAGTATATCCTACTGCGCGGCTTCAACGACTCACTCGCCGATGCGCAGGAATTGGTGAAATACGCCAGCGACGTGCACGCCAAGGTGAACCTGATCGAGTACAACCCCATCGACGCGGGTGGCTTCGGGCGCACCGAGGCCACCGATGCCGAAGCCTTCCAACAATACCTCGACAAGAAGGGCATCATAGCCCGGATCCGCCGCAGCCGGGGTCGCGACATCGACGCGGCTTGCGGGCAGTTGGCCAACAAGAACGAACCCGCCCTGAAGGACGGTGAGCGGGTGCTGAAATAGGGCGTTGGTCCGGAACACGGTCACCCGCCTCAGAACCCCAGCCCAACCTTCACCCCAAGGAAGAAGGCCACCGTCTGATCCTTGCTTTCCTTCACGTTATAGGCCCATTTCGGTTGCTCGCCCGAGAGGTCCAGGTGCTCCTCCACCTTCACATTGAAGCGGTCCCGGAAGGCCGGCCCACAATACACATCGAAGAGCCAGTTGCTGTTGATGCTCAACATCTGATAGCCGAAGAGCAGCCGCACATCGTTGTAGGTGCGATCATCACGCAAGGTCACATCCGAGAACTCACCCGTCGGCCCTTTGGTCCGGATATCCTTGGTGTAATTCAGGTGGGCGAAGGAGATCTGGCCGTAGGCCCCCTGAGGTTCGATATCGTCCGCGAAATAGTAGCGGAAACCGGCGTTGAAGCTCAGCCTGGGAATGATCTCCGTGCCGGCGCCGAAATCGTCGGCATCGTCGCCGGTGAACGAAAGCGCCAGGTAGTTCCGCAAGGTGACACCGATACCGGCCTCCAGGCTCAAGCGGTGGGTGATGGCACGTTCGTAGTAGATCGGGATCTCGCCCCGGAAGAACAGCAGGGGGTTGGCCTTGAGCACGTTCTTCACGCAGGGCACGGTATCGAAGGCAGCGGCGACCCGATCCTTGTACAGGATCACACCGGTCCTCTCCTTTTGGGCCTGCACAGGGTTGGTGGCAAGAAGGCCCCCGAGTACGAGGCCCAGAAGGTTACGGGTGGTCTGGCAGGTCATGCACAGCGAATATAGGGGGCGGACCACCACTTCCACCGCCCCGCGCTTCACGAGCTACGGTTGCGCTCCGGCGGTCGCCGATCCCCATCTTTGCCGACCCGGAACCCGGACCATGGCCACGTTCGACGAACTACAGCGCCCAATCGCCGCGGAGATGAAGGCCTTCGAGCCGCACTTCCGGGAGGCCATGCGCAGCAACGTGGCGCTCCTGGACCGGGTGATGCACTACATCGTGAAGCGCAAGGGCAAGCAGATGCGGCCCATGTTCACCTTGCTGAGCGCACGCCTGTTCGGTCCGGTCACGGAAAGCGCGTTCGTTGGCGCCAGCCTCATCGAGCTTTTGCACACCGCCACGCTCGTGCACGACGACGTGGTGGACGACGCTGACATGCGGCGTGGCTTCTTCAGCATCAACGCGCTGTGGAAGAACAAGATCGCCGTGCTCGTGGGCGATTACTTGTTGAGTCGCGGTCTTCTCCTCGCGGTCGACAAAGGGGAATTCGATCTGCTGCGGATCGTGAGCACGGCCGTGCGCGAAATGAGCGAAGGTGAACTGTTGCAGCTGGAGAAGAGCCGGAACCTCAACTTCAGCGAGGAGGTGTACTTCGACATCATCCGGAAGAAGACCGCCAGTCTCATCGCCGCGTGCTGCGCCAGTGGTACCAGCGCCGCCGGAAGGCCCGCCGAAGAAGTGGAGCGCATGCGCCTGTTCGGCGAGTACACGGGCATCGCCTTCCAGATCAAGGACGACCTCTTCGACTATGGCGGTGGCGTGGACACCGGCAAACCGACCGGTCTCGACATCAAGGAGAAGAAGCTCACCCTACCGCTGATCCATGCGCTGCGCAACGTGGATCCGCGCGAGCGCCGCTGGATGGTGGACGTGGTGAAGAACCACAACGAGGACGATGGCGCCGTGCGCCGCCTGGTACGGAAGGTGAGCGAGGTGGGAGGCATAGCCCACGCCCAGCAACGCATGCACGAGTACCGCGACAAGGCGCTGGAGGTGTTGCACACCTTCGCCAAGAACGAAGCGCGCGATGCCTTGGAAGGGCTGGTACACCTCACTGTGGAACGCACGAAATGATGCACATGATCCAGCGCACGGCGCTCCTGTTCGTCGCCGCGGCCATCTGCGCCTGCAACGGCGGCGCCCCTGCGGAGAAGACCACCGCAACGCCCATCGCCGACACCACGGTGGCGGCACCCCGCCCCGCCAACGGCCCACAGGTGATCCACTTGAAAGAGGGTGGCCGCATGGAAGGCATGATGCGCAACGGCGAGCGCGTGGGTTCGTGGATCTCCTACCACCCGAACGGGGTCATCTGGAGCCGCAGCGTCTATCGGAACGGCGTGGAGCACGGTCCCACGGAGGTGTTCCACGACAATGGTCGTACCTACTACCTGGGCGCTTATGAGAACGGCAAGCCGAGCGGCGAGTGGATCTTCTACGATGCCAACGGGGTGGAGACCAAGCGCGTGAAATACGATGGCGCCGGGGCGATCGTGGAGTGATGGGGAACATGCGCTTCACAGGGCGCTCATACGCTACATTGTCATTCGCATGGACACGAAGTTCGGCCACATACCCAAGGATCACCTATTGCCGATCCAGTCCCCTGTTCACCAGCCCGCTTCCCATGTCATCGGCCAATGGACTGGATCCGGATGGCCAGCAGGTCTGGAGAACGATCAGCGGCATCCTTTGGCGGGACATCCCGCACAAGTGATGCGCTCCGCTGTATCATCCCACCCATGATCGCCCCCCACGCCATACAACAAGTGAAGGACGCCGCCCGCGTGGAGGAGGTGGTGGGCGAGTTCGTGGCGCTGAAACGCAAGGGGCCGCGCTTCCTCGGCCTGTGCCCCTTCCACAACGAGAAGACGCCGAGCTTCAACGTAAGTCCGAACCTGGGCATCTACAAGTGCTTCGGCTGCGGCGAGGCGGGCGACAGCATCACCTTTCTCCAAAAGCACGAGCACCTCAGCTACGTGGAGGCGATCCGCTGGCTCGCCAAACGGTACAACATCGACCTGCCCGAAGAGGAGCAGACGCCCGAACAGCAGATCGAACAGAGCGAGCGCGAAGCCTTGGCGGTGATCCAGCAATGGGCGCTGAACTGGAGCGTGGAGCAGCTGTGGGAGACCGCCGAAGGCCAACGCATCGGCCTTTCCTACTTCCGCGAGCGTGGCTTCAGCGATACCACCATCCGGACGTTCCAACTCGGCTATGTGCCGGAATTCGGTAACGCCTTCGCCCAGGCCGCCATCGCCAACGGCTTCAATCCGGAGTTGCTGGAGAAGGCCGGGTGGATCAAGCGGCGCGAGGATGAGGCGCGCACGCCGTGGGACTTCTTCGCGGGCCGCGTCACCTTCCCCATCCTCGGTCTCAGCGGTCAGCCCATCGCCTTCGGCGCGCGTACGCTGAAGAGCGACAAGAAGCTGCCGAAGTACTTCAACAGCCCGGAGAGCGTGCTCTACAACAAGAGCCGTTCGCTGTACGGGATCTTCCACGCCAAACGATCCATCGTGGAGCAGGAACTCTGCTACCTGGTGGAGGGCTACACCGATGTGATCAGCCTGCACCAGGCGGGTATCGCCAACGTGGTGGCCAGCAGCGGCACCAGCCTCACCGAGGATCAGGTTCGGCTGATCAAACGCTACGCGCCCACGGTGGCGATCCTCTACGATGGCGATGCAGCGGGCATGAAGGCCAGCCTGCGCGGCATCGACCTCGTGCTGAAGGAGGGCCTCAACGTGAAGGTGGTGACCTTCCCCGAGGGCGAGGATCCCGACAGCTTCGCGAAGGGACACAGCAGCAGCGAGGTGATGGCCCACCTCACCGGCACCGCGCAGGACTTCCTCGTGTTCAAAGCCACGTTGCTGATGCAGGACGTGGGCGACGATCCGGTGAAGAAGGCGGCTGCGATCCACGAGATCGTGGAGAGCGTGCCACTGGTACCCGACCTCGTGTTGCGCTCGTTGTACATCCAACAGTGCAGCCGCTTGCTGCAGGTGAACGAGCAGGCGCTGATCAGCGAGATGAACAAGGTGCTGCGCAGGCAGTACCGCAAGAAGCTCGGTGGCGACCAGCCGGTTCCGGAGGAACACCTCGCACCGGAGATCGCGGCGCCACAACCGACGCTGGAGGACGTTGGCACCGTACCGCAGGAGCGCGACCTGCTGCGCATGCTACTGAGCTACGGCCACGAACGCATCAACGTGCCGATACAGGACGAGGAGGGCAACACCGCCGAGGAGGAGACCAGCGTGGCGGAACTGATGTTCGAGTTGCTGGCCTTGGACGATATCCTCTTCGATGAACCCATCTTCCGCGAGATGTACTTGGATTATCGGCACATGACCAACCTGGGCGATGTGGTGGAACGATCACGTTACGTGACCCACGAACAGGATACCTGGCGAACCACGGCCATCGACCTGCTCACCGAGAAACATGTGTTGAGCCCGAACTGGAAGGACAAGCACAAGAT
>SSGN01000212.1 GCA_008016945.1 Flavobacteriales bacterium | reverse complement strand
GTCCCTGCGCTCTTCGTGTACACCATGGGCGGTATCGCGGCCTATCACGATGTGCTCGATCGCGAGGAGACCCTGCCCCTTACCGAGTTCGCTGACCTTTACGCACTACTGAAAGAGTTCCTGACCACCCTCAAGTAGTTTCGGCCACCGTGCTCCGGACGAACGGCCACCGGGCGCATCCATACCATCACCCTCTGCAAGCCATCACGGATCACCGGGTCCACCCATGTCGGCCACGCGCTCATCCCTCACCCTGGTGCCCACACCGATCGGCAACCTGTACGACATCACCCTCCGTGCGCAGAAGGTGCTGGCCGAAGTGGATGGCGTGGTGGCTGAGGACACACGGGTCACTGGTCGGTTGTTGCAGCACCTTGGCCTTCAGCGGCCGCTGATCCCGTTCCACGCCCACAACGAACACCGGATGGTGGAGCAGTTGGTGGCGCGCATGCAGGCTGGTGAACGTTTCGCCTTGGTGAGCGATGCGGGCACACCGGCCATCAGCGATCCGGGGTTCCTGTTGGTACGCGCGGCGGTGCAGGCAGGGGTATCGGTGGAATGCCTGCCCGGCGCCACCGCCTTCGTGCCGGCCTTGGTGTGCAGCGGCCTACCCTGCGACCGGTTCGTCTTCGAAGGTTTTCTGCCGGTGAAGAAGGGACGACGGACCCGCCTGGAACTGCTGTGTCGGGAGGAGCGCACCATCGTGCTGTACGAGAGCCCGCACCGCTTGGTACGCACCTTGCGCGATCTGGCCGAGACCTTTGGGGCGGAGCGGCGGGCCAGTGCCTCGCGCGAGATCAGCAAGCTGCACGAGGAGACCCTTCGCGGGACCCTCGCCGAACTGCTGGAGCATTTCGGCCGCACCGAACCCCGGGGTGAGTTCGTGGTGGTGGTGGGTGGTGCCGAATAGGTGTACAACGGATCGATCAGGGTGTTTACTTTGTCAACACGATGCTGTTGATAACCCGCATTGGACGATGCGCCGCCGCCCTGTGGTTGATGGTGTTCACGTTCGGGGAAAACGCTCAGGCTCAGGCTTATCTGCTGCCCGATGCGGAAACCTACCTGCGCGAGCGGACCCCCAACCCCTACAAGCCGATCGGAGAGCCGGTGGGTGAATACGTGGATCTGTACCCCAGCATGGGCCAATGGACCCTGGTGTTCGAAAAGGACGGTGCGAAGCGGAAGGTGAGGTGTAAGGACATCTGGGGCTTCCTGTACAAAGGGGTGTTGTTCCGTATCAACGAGGAAGGCCCGATCCCTGTTCGGTTGATGACCGAAGGGGTGGTCTGTTATTACGAGAACGGTTTCGCTCACTTGCGCATGTTACGCGACGATATGGAGTATGCCACTTACGATGTGGGCAACGCGGCCTACCTAAGCAAGGACCTCAAGGGTCCGATCGTCCGAGCGCGGTTCAAGGAAGGCGATACCCGATCAGCGAGCGGCCGTTTCAACGTGGAGCATCCCATGCTCGATCACTTGACCCGTTGTATCGCCGAACACGAGGAGATGGATACGATCCGCCAATGCGTGGTGGATTTCGAGAGCGGGCTGCTGGGGAACAAGTAAAGGAGGATCTTCGCGGCGGATCGGAGGGCGTGGCCATCGGTCCGCATCGTTCCACCACAAGGGCTACGGCCCCTACGTTCGTTCAACATGGAAGCCTGGACCCTCTCCGCACACGGCGATCCGCGCCAGGTGCTGCGGTTGCGCGAACATGCCCGCCCCACGCCGAAAGCCCATGAGGTGTTGATCCGTTGCGAAGGCTTTGGCCTGAATTACGCCGATGTGATGGCCGTGAAAGGACTCTACCGCGAAGCGCCTCCGCTCCCGAGCGTGCTGGGCTACGAGGTGGTGGGCACGGTGGAGGCCGTGGGTGATGAGAGGCTCGGAGCACTGGTCGGTCAACGCGTGGTGGCGATGACCCGCTTCGGTGGCTATGCGCGATATGCGGTGACCGACCACCGCGCGGTGGCGGTGATCACTGCCGACGTTCCGCTTGGTGAGGCGATGGCCATGGCCACACAGGGCTGCACGGCGTGGTATGCGGCGCGGATCCTGTGCCCCATGCGGCAAGGCGAGCGCGTGCTGGTGCATAGCGCGGCAGGTGGCGTGGGGCAGTGGCTGGTGCAGCTGGCCTTGCAGGCCGGATGTGAAGTGTACGGCGTGGCCAGTGGGGAACGGAAGTGCGATCACCTCGCGGCCATGGGTGTGCACCATGTCATCGATCGTCGTGAAGTGGACCCTCATGCATCGCTGGCGCAGCACCTGGGCGTACATCGGCTCGATGTGTCCTTCAACGCCGTGGGTGGATCCTCCTTCGCCAAGGACATGCGGCTGCTCGGCAGTGGGGGCCGCATGGTGAGCTTCGGCGGAGCACAACGCGGCGCGCTGGGGCCATTGGGTACGTTGCGTTTCGTCTGGAGCATGGGCCTGGTCGTGCCGATCATGCTGATGATGAAGAGCCGGAGCATCCTGGGCATCAACATGCTGCGCATCGCTGAGCATCGGCCGGCGATCATCGAAGAATGCCTCGCCGGGGTGGTGGATGCTTGTGCCAAAGGCCAGTTGCGTGCGCATGTGCATGAAGTGTTCGCGGCCGAGCGCTTACCGGATGCACTGGCGGCGCTCGGCTCGGGGAGCACCATGGGCAAGGTGGCGGTGCGTTGGTGAGGCACTTCAACCGTTCGCCCACCGCTCCGGGTGACGGAACGTGCGTGCGCGTTTGCGAAGCGTTGGTCCGGTGATGTACGGCGAACCCATTTCCCCTGGGCTCCCGATAGGTTCGCGGTGTGCCGGAACACCACGTGTGAAACCCCGGCACGACCATGCACATGGTACCGCCGAACACCCTGTTCCGCAGCCTGATGATCGGGCTGTTGTTCCTTCCCGCACGACCAGCTGATGCGCAATCGGTCGGTCGGGGCGAGCTGATCCCTGTTGTGGGTGCCACCTGGCACATGCGCGCTTTGCAACGGATCCCGGAAGTGCCTCAGGTGGTGCGCCCGGTGGTGTGGCCTTTCGCTGACCTGGAGAGCAACGATGTCTTCGGGGTCTCCTACACCATGCGTGCAGCCTCCGAGGTGCCCCTGGCGGCGTCCTACCCCCAGGCGGACCAGGTGCTTCATGCCCATCCCGATGATGGAAGCCCGGCCACCGACATCGTGTTGGACGTTCAGGCGGATCGCTGCTTGGAGCTGCTGAACGCCACGGCCCAGGTCTCTTCGGTCTACGACCCAGGGGCACTGTTGGCCGCCTATCCGCTCACGCTCGGTACACCGGTGGACGCTGCCTATTGCTTCATGTCGGTCAGTACCTCGGCCCTTATCGCCTACTGTGGCACCACCGAGATCACCTTTGAGCAGGTCGGTCTGCTTCGACTACCCTTCGGGGAATACCCGGATGCGCACTTGATCCGCATCCGGCGCAACAAGGTGAACCTCGCTGATCCATCGGACAGCAGTCTCACCGAGACCTTGACCTGGTACGCAGCGGATGTGCCCTATCCGCTGCTCCGGATCACCACCACCACCTACCCCGACGGCACCCAGGCGCACGAAGGTCACCTCCTGGACCCGACCTCCCTGGTCGGTATGGCGGATCGGAGCGAGGAGGAAGCGCTGGTGGTGTATCCGAACCCCAGCTCGGGTGAGGTGCATTTCAACGCGGCCGCGAACGGCGAGCTCCGGATCCACGGTGTGGACGGGAAGTTGATGCGTACCGAACGGATCACAACGGGAGCCACCCCGGTCCGGATCGACCTTTCAGCACTTGCTCCAGGTACCTATCGCATGGTGTTGGTCGGCGATCGAAGAACCTGGTCCGCACCCCTGGTCGTGGTGCATTAGGGGCAACGGTTCATCCCATGCCGAACGCGCCCCTGTGACGGATAGTTTTGTACATCCATGAACAAGCTCAAGCCCACCCACATCGCCCTCACGCTCCTCGCCAGTTGCACCGGTGTGGTCCATGCCCAGGATCCCCTCTGGTTGAGAGGGTCGGCCATCAGTCCGGACGGACGTACCATCGCGTTCTGTTACCAGGGCGATATCTGGCGGGTGCCTGCGGACGGCGGCGAAGCCGTGCCGCTCACCACCAATGAGGCGTACGACCACGCGCCGGTGTGGAGCCGTGATGGACGAAGCATCGCCTTCGCCAGCACGCGTTATGGGAACTCGGATGTGTTCGTCATGGGCAGCATGGGTGGCGCGGCCAAGCGTCTCACCTTCCATAGCAACCCGGAGGTGCCATCGACCTTCAGCATGGACGATCGGCAGGTGCTCTTCTACGGCACACGGCAGGATCACCCCCGGCACCAACAGTTCCCGGTGGGCGGGTTCGGCGAGTTGTACGCCGTTCCCACTGGCGGTGGCCGTCCCAGCCAGGTGAGCACCATCGCCATGCAGGCGGCACGCTACGACCCTACGGGAACCACCATCGCCTACCACGACCGCAAAGGCTACGAGGATTCCTGGCGTAAGCACCACACCAGCAGCGTTACCCGCGACATCTGGACCTTCAAGCCGGCCACCGGGGAGTACAAGCAGCTCACCACCTTCGCCGGCGAGGATCGCGATCCGGTGTGGAGCAAGGATGGGTCCACCGTGTACTACCTGAGCGAAGAGAGCGGTTCCTTCAACATCCACAAGATGCCCGCCACAGGAGGGGCGAACACACCGGTGAGCCACCTTGCCGATCATCCGGTGCGTTACCTGAGCATCAGTGACAACGGCGTGCTCTGCTTCAGCTACCGTGGAGAACTCTACACCATGGTCGATGGTGGCACCCCGCGGAAGGTGGCCGTACGCATCAATGCCGATGGCCGGTACAACCCCGAGCGGATCATCAGCGTGAACCAGGCCGACGAGTTTGAGGTGAGCCCACTGGGCAAGGAGGTGGTCTTCGTGCATCGGGGCGAAGTGTTCGTGTCCTCCATCGCCGAGGGCACCACGCGCCGCATCACCAACACCCCCGAACAGGAGCGTAACGTGAGTTTCAGTCCCGATGGGCGCTCGATCCTCTATGCCAGCGAACGCAACGGCAGTTGGGACCTGTACACCACCAGCCTCACCCGCAAGGAGGAGAAGTACTTCTTCAATGCCACGGTGCTCAAGGAAGAACCCTTGTTGGCCACCTCTGCGGAGGAGTTCCAGTGCGCCTACTCCCCGGACGGGAAGTCGGTGGCGTACCTGGAAGAACGGACCACGCTGAAGGTGATCGACCTGGCGACCAAGAAGACGCGGACCGTGGTGCCCGGCGACAAGAACTACAGCTACGCCGATGGTGATCAGTGGTACGAATGGAGCCCCGACAGCAAGTGGTTCGTGGTGAACTTCCTGAACGAGGACCAATGGATAAGCCAGGTGGGCCTGGTGAAGGCCACGGGCACCGAACCCGTCATCAACCTCATCCGTAGCGGTTACGGTGGCTACATGCCGCGCTGGGCCATGGATGGTACGGCCATCGTGTACCTGAGCGCCCGCAACGGCATGAAGAGCCATGCCAGTTGGGGCAATCAGAGCGATGCCTATGCCATCTTCCTCACCCAGGAAGCCTACGACCGCTTCAAGCGGACCAAGGAGGAAGCCGCCTTGGCGAAGGACGAGGAGGAGAAGAAGGACGATGCGGATGAGAAGGCGGACACGGACAAGAAGGACGCGAAGAAGGGAAAGAGCGATGTGGCCAAGGACAAACCCATGGAGCCGCTCGTGTTCGACCTCGAAGGCATCACGGAACGGCGCGTACGCCTCACGCCCAACTCCAGCGACCTGAACGGCGCGGTGCTGAGCCCCGATGGCGAGAAGCTTTGGTACCTCGCGGCGTTCGAGAAGGGCACCGACCTCTGGCAGTACGAGATCCGAACGCACGAAGCGAAGATCCTGAACAAGATGGGCGATGGTTGGGCCGGTGGCCTGCTGTTGGACAAGGAGGGCAAACGCCTGTTCTACATGGTGAACGGGGGCATCAGCCACTACGACACGGAGAAGAACGAGAACAAGAGCGTGGGCCTCAACGGAGAGATGCGGCTGAACGAAACGGCCGAACGGGCCTACCTCTTCGAGCACATCTGGCGACAGGTGAAGAAGAAGTTCTACCGCGTTGACCTCCAGGGTGTGGATTGGGACAAGTACAAGGCCGAGTACCAGCGTTACCTGCCCTTCATCAACAACAACCACGACATGGCCGAGCTGTGCAGCGAACTGCTGGGCGAGCTCAATGCCAGCCACACCGGCTCGGGCTATCGGGGTGATCCGGTGGCCAACGCCGATGCCACGGCGGCCCTCGGTGTGCTGTATGCTCCGGACCATGCAGGCCCCGGGCTGCGTATCGCCGAGGTGCTGAAGAAGAGCCCCGTGGCGAAGAGCGGCTCCAAGATCAAGTCCGGGACCGTGATCGAGCGGATCGATGGCGATACGGTGACGGCCGATGTGGACCCGGCGGTCTTCTTCAATCGTAAGGCAGACAAGCCGATGCTGCTGGACCTGTACGATCCCAGGACGAACACCCGCTGGGTGGAGACCGTGAAGTCCATCAGCCTCTGGGAGGAGAACCAGTTGTTGTACGAACGCTGGGTGGAACGGTGCCGTCATCTGGTGGACAGCCTCAGCGGTGGCCAGCTGGGCTATGTGCACGTGCGCGGCATGAACGACGAGAGCTTCCGGGTGGTGTACGACGAAGCCTTGGGGCGCTATACCGGCAGGAAGGGCCTGGTGGTGGACACGCGATTCAACGGGGGCGGTTGGCTGCACGACGATCTGGCCACCTTCCTCAATGGCAAGGTGTACATGCGAATGGAACCGCGCGGGCAGAAACTGGGCAGCGAGCCGCAGTTCAAGTGGAGCAAGCCCAGTGTGGTGGTGATGAGCGAGGGCAACTACAGCGATGCGCACATGTTCCCCGTCACCTACCGTGCCTTGGGGATCGGGAAGTTGGTGGGCATGCCTGTGGCGGGTACCGGCACCGCCGTATGGTGGGAGGGCCTACAGAACGGCATGTGGTTCGGTATACCGCAGGTGGGCATGATCGACAACAACGGCAACTACCTGGAGAACCAACAGTTGGATCCCGATGTGAAGCAGCCGCTCGACCCTGGAGCCGTGAGCACTGGCCGGGATCAGCAGTTGGAGGAGGCGGTGAAGGTGCTGCTGGCGCGATGAGCGGTTCGCCGGATCCGAGCGGCCTACCGTTCAGCCATTGGTCCGCTTACGCGGTTGCGTCACGTTCGCGCCCTTGCCGTACGTAGGCACGAGGTAGGCCACATCATCGAACGCCTTGGCCGCGAAGCGGGCCTCGGCCACATGCCGCATCGCCGCAGCATAGGGACGAACGCCCGGCAGGTGTTCCATTCCCCTGGTGTTGTTCCACAGCATGGAAGCCTTGTCCGCACCGTCGCCGAACACGGTGGCTGGCACATGCGCCACGGCCCAGGCCTCACCGAGGATCAAGGGCGCCTCGGCCGCCAGCGGCCGCCCATCGGCTGCGAACCCTTGGGTGAACACCTCCATCCGGCGCGCATCGATCATGGGCCAACGTTCGCCGACAGGGTCCGGGTAGCGCAGCCGAGCCGATTCGTACAGGGTGTGCAAGGTGCTGATGCCGATGATGGGGATGCCCAGTGCATAACACAACCCTTTTGCCGTGCTAAGTCCGATCCGGAGTCCGGTGTATGATCCCGGGCCCGTACCCACGGCCACGGCGTCCAGTTCGGTCAAGGAGATCCCGGCTTCTTGCATCACCGCGTCGATGAACACGTTCACCTTCTCGGCGTGCACGTGCTTGTCACTCTCCTCGTCGCGGAAGGAGAGCACCTGGCCATCGCGTGTCAACGCAACGGAACAGAGCTTGGTGGCGGTCTCAAGGCAGAGGATGGTCGGCACGGTGCGAAGATCGGGCACCGGCGCGGATCAAAGGACCACCGGGAGGCCCTGCAGGATATCCAGGTATTTGCTGGCCATCAAGTATTGATACTTCGCATTGATCAGGTTGGCCGTGGAATTGCTCAACGTGGTCTTGGCCGTGTTCAGTTCGATCACGGTGATCGTTCCTTGGTCGTATCGCTCTTGTGCGTACTGCAAGGCCACGGTGCCGCTCTCCACGGCCTTGGTGGCCGCCACGAACTGCCGATGTGCGGAACGCTGCTGCACCAGGGCGTCGAGCACGTTGCGCTGAAGGTCGTTGCGCAGGCTGATGAGCCCGTTGCGCGCCTTCTCGTGCTGTACCCGGGCCTGTTGCACGGCGTAGCGGTTGCGCATGTTGTTGAAGATCGGGATGCTCAACGTGAAGCCGATGGACTCGTTCAGGTTCTGATCCAGCTGGGCGTTGAACGGGGTGAGTTCCGTTCGGTACGACACGTTCGGGGCGTACACCACTTCACCGCCGGCCGTGGACCCGATGGCCACGGGGTCGCCGATCACCGGACCGCCCACGGTGCGCACATCGCGACCGCTGTAGCCGGTGCCCAGCGAGCCGCTGAGGGAGAGCGAAGGCATGCGGCCGGCCTGTGCGATGGCCACCGACCGCTCGGCGCTTTGTACCTGTAACCCGGCTTGGGCATAGGCGGGGTGGGTGCGAAGCACCTGGTCCAGTACTTGTTGTTCCGAGGCCGTTGGAGCCAGCACGTTCAGGTCACTGATCGCCGGTGCAGCGATATCGAAGGTCCGCTGTTCATCCGCCTCCAATTGCATGGTGCGGCCCAGGGTAAGGAGCTGTTGGTCGTGCTGGTTGCGCACATCGGTGATATTGAACTCCTCCTGCGCCAGCTGCGCTTCCAAGGTGAGCTGTTCGGCGCGGGCCATGCGTCCGGCTTCGACCAGTGCGCGCGCGCGTTCGATCTGCTCGCGGGTGTTGGCCGCTTGTGCTTCCGCCGCGGTGATCCGCTCGCGCAGGCCCAGCACGTTCAGGAAGGCCTGCACCACGGCCACCCGCACATCGTTCCGGGCGGCTTCCACCGCTTTCATGGCCGCCTCCGCATCGAATCGCGCCTGTTTGATGCCATGTTGTTTGGCAAGGCCGCGGAAGAGGTCCACCTGGCTGCTGAGGTAGAAGTTGTTGGTCCGTACGCGGTCCGTGGCGAAGGTGTTGGTGAAACGGTCGATCACCCGGCCGTAGTTGTAGCCGTGGGTGGCGGCACCGTTCAGGTCGGGCAACAGGTCCCAGTAGGTACGGGCCTTGTTCTCCCCGGCCAGTTCGGCATCCAGGGCGGCGTTCAGCACGGCCAGGTTGCGTTCATCGGCACGGGCCAGGCATTGCTCCAGGGTCCACGTGGTCTGGGCCAGGATGGCGGTGGTAGTGAACAGCGCGAAAAGGGCGGAGGCGATACGCATGGGCTGTCCCCGGGCGATACGGGGGTACCCAAAAGTACCGGAGCCTCGGAAGCTGGCCGCATGGGAATGACGAACGGTGGTACTGCGGGTCGAAAGGTGCTGATACCACTGCGCACTGAGGAGTAGCCCGGTCCATTCGGACTTTTCCCGGGCTTCTTCGTCGTGATCGTTCCGCAGCACCGGCCCTCGGTAGCCTCGCTCCCTGCGGTGCATGCCTTCGGCGCTGCAACGTCCCCGCCGTATGGCCCGGCGAAAGGATCCCTTCGTGTCCCTGGTCTACGCCTGATAGCGGAATGGTATCCCCTCAGGTGCCCAGCACCTTCACCTCCACCCGGCGGTTGGCTTCGCTCTGTTCCTTGTTCTTGGGCTCGGGGTAGATCATCTCGCTGTTGCCCAAGCCCACGAACGAGATGCGTTCGGGCTCCACATCGTTCACCAACAGGAAATCGTACACGGTCTTGGCCCGCGCGGTGCTCAGGTCGATGAACTCCTTCTTGTTCTTGAAGGTGGGTCCGTTCACATGGCCCTGTACCACCACTCGCACCTTGGGGTTCTCTTGGAGGAAGCGCAGCAACAGGAGCAACGAGGCCTCGGATTGTCGCATCACCTTGTCCTCGTTGCCCACGAAGCGGATGTCGTCCAGCACCACCTTTTCCCCGGGGCTGATCGGGGTGAGCGCGATATTCACGGTGACCACCGGGTCGGTACTGCCTTTCACACGTACGGAGGTGAACATATAGCCCTTGTTGGTGCAGCCGACCCTCAGGTTGCGGTACACGGCCATATCGTACTCGTAGGTGCTTTTCCCCTTGCCCTCCACCACCTTGTCGAACACCATGCCGTCCACGGTGATGGTGCCGTTGATGGGCTTGCCGGTCTTCGCATCGCTGATGTTGATCACCAGGTGCTGTTTCTCCTTGGTCTCCTCCTCCACGGGGGGCGGTGGTGGTGGCGGATCGTAGTGGAAGCGGATCTCGTAGCCGCTCTTGGGAGGGTTCTGGTGGTCCACCACCAGGTAGAAGAGCTGGCCGGCCTCCACCTCCAGCGACCGGCTGTAACTGGAGCCCACACCCGAGCGGACATAGTCGTCCGTGGCGTCCTTGCTCAATCCGCACCGCGAGCCGACGTTGGGATCGTTGCGGGAAATGTTGGAACGCACCGGGGTGACCTGCTTCTGGACGACCTTGTCGCAGATGCCGGGCACGGCACCTTCGAAGATGATGAAATCGATATCGTCCGCGGTGTTGTCCGGGGTGATGTCCATGGTGAGGTTGCACTTCACCGGTACGCGGAACTTATACCAGGTGGTATGGTGCTCCCGCTCGAACCATTGTTTGTGGTCCGATGGGTTCTCCTTGATCTCCAGCTTGTTCCCGAAGCCGCGCACCACATGGTCCACGCGGAAGACCGAGTCGGTGATCATGATGGCCCCGGTACAGTCGCCATTCTCCTGGGTGAAACGACCACCATGCTGAGCATGGGCGCTGAGAACGACCGAGGCCGCAAGAAGGGAGAGTAGCGGACGGAGCATATCGGGCCCTGCATACGCAACTGCCCGGCGGAAGGTTCAGTACCCCAAATTGCTCCCCAGCCACCTTTCCATCCACTCTGTCGTCTGCCCCTTGCGCCGCGCGAGGTCCTCGATCTGGTCCTTGGCCACGCGGCCGATGCCGAAGTACTTGCTCCTGGGGTGGGCGAAGTACAGGCCGCTCACCGCAGCGGCGGGCCACATGGCCAGGCCTTCGCTGAGGATGATGCCCGTGTGCTTGGTGGCATCCAGCAGGCGGAAGAGCTCTGGCTTTTCCGTGTGGTCGGGGCAGGCGGGATAGCCCGGCGCCGGACGGATGCCCTGGTACTCCTCCTTGATGAGCTGCTCGTTGGTGAAGGGCTCGGCCTCGTAACCCCAGAGCTCCTCGCGCACGATCTCGTGCAGCTTCTCTGCGAAGGCCTCGGCGAGGCGGTCGGCCAGGGCTTTCAGCAGGATCGCGCTGTAGTCGTCGCCCGCCGCCTCGAAGCGTTTCACCCGTTCGTCCACGCCATGGCCGGCTGTAACGGCGAACCCGCCTACGTAGTCGGCCGTACCCTTGGGGGCGAGGAAGTCGGAGAGCGCGATGTACGGCACACCGGGTGCCTTCTTGCTCTGCTGCCGCATGGTGTGGAAGGTGCCGATCACTTTGGTGCGGGCGGCATCGCCGTAGAGCTCGATGTCGTCGTCCTGCACGGTGTTCGCGGGCCAGATCGCAGCCACGCCGTTGGCCTGCACCCATTGCTCCTTCACCATGCGGTTCAGCATCTTCCGCGCATCGTCGTACAGCTGCGTGGCCTGCTGGCCGACCACCTCGTCCTCCAGGATCCGCGGGAACTTGCCCGCCAGCTCCCAGCTCATGAAGAAGGGTGTCCAATCGATGTACGGCACCAGGTCGGCGAGCGGGAAGTTGCGGTAGGTGAAGACACCGGTGCTCTTGGGCACCACGGGCGGCTCGGCCTTCCAGTCGATCGCGAACTTTTTATCGCGGGCCTCGGCCAGCGGCACGTACTCCTTCTCGCGCTGGTGGCCCTCGTACTGGGTGCGCACCTTGATGTACTCCTCCTTGATGCCCTCTTCGAAACGGGCCCGTTCGTTCTCGCTGAGCAGGTTGCTCACCACGGGCACGCTGCGCGAAGCATCGAGCACGTGCACCACGGGCTTGCTGTAGTGCGGGGCGATCTTCACGGCGGTGTGCACGCGGCTGGTGGTGGCGCCGCCGATCAGCAGCGGCGTCTCGAAGCCCTCGCGCTCCATCTCCTTCGCCACATGCACCATCTCGTCCAGCGAGGGCGTGATGAGGCCGCTGAGGCCGATGATGTCCACTTTCATCTCGCGGGCGGTCTTCAGGATGGTCGCGCTCTGCACCATCACGCCCAGGTCGATCACCTGCCAACCGTTGCACGCCAGGATCACGCCCACGATGTTCTTGCCGATGTCGTGCACGTCGCCCTTCACGGTGGCGAGCAGCACTTTCTTCGCGCCCTCCTTCTGCGTGCCGATGACCTGCGCGGCCTTCTTCTCCTGCAGGAAGGGCTCCAGGTAGGCCACGGCGCGCTTCATCACGCGGGCGCTCTTCACCACCTGGGGCAGGAACATCTTGCCGCTACCGAAAAGGTCGCCCACCACGTTCATGCCGGCCATCAGCGGACCTTCGATCACCAGCACCGGATCGACGTATTTCACCCGGGCCTCTTCCACGTCCGTGTCGATGAACTCGGTGACACCATGGACCAGGGCGTGCTTCAAGCGTTCCTCCACGGAGCCCTCGCGCCACGCGGCTTGCGCAGCTACGGCCTCTGCTGAAGGCGCACCCTTGAATTGCTCGGCGAAAGCCACCATGCGTTCGGTGGCATCGGGGCGACGGGCCAGCAGCACGTCCTCCACGTGTTCCAGCAGGTCTTTTGGGATATCGTCGTACACGCCGATCTGCCCGGCGTTCACGATGCCCATGTCGAGACCGGCCTTGATGGCGTGGAAGAGGAAGGCCGTATGGATGGCCTCGCGCACGGG
>SSGN01000161.1 GCA_008016945.1 Flavobacteriales bacterium | reverse complement strand
ATACAGAAAATAGAGAAAAAAGTGCTGAGCCATTTGACACTTGGTTCGCAAGTAGAGACAGTAATTTCAAGGACAGACACTTTATTCCAACAGTTCATAGTTACAACTTTGACAACTTCCTTGACTTTATCGCAGAACGTAAAAAGCTTTTGGTGACAAAACTCAAAACATTTGCAGTATGACGACAGAGAAAGAAGCCCGAACCGCTAACACGGGTTTTGCGGCAGGCGGGGTGACGTCCAAACTTGGAGCTTCGTGCTTCTATTCAATTGTAGTGCTGGTTGACAGTTTTGTGCTCCAAACCCCGCCCGAACGCAAAGCCCGAAACCGTTAGCGTCCACTCCATCAGCGCGCAGAATGGCCGATAACGCGGAATGACCACTCGGGCAAGGTGTACGCGTACTCCCGGAGGTCTCCTCATCTGCGCGGCACAGCGGTAGAGGTCACCCTGCACCGTAGCTTTGGGACATCATGACCGCCCCTGACATCCTTCAGGAGATCAAGCGTCGTGTGGCCTTCGTGGCGCCCAACGCGGCAGGTGTGCAGGGTATCCGGGTGCGAGGGGTGTGCAAGAGGGCGGTCAGAACGATCCTCCTGGTCCTCTTTAACCTTCATTCGTTGGCGTACGCTCAGGATCCGTCCCTCTTCGTATCGGATGCCAATGGAAAATATGGGGTAAGGAATGACAACGGTGAGACCATCATTCCGGAGAAGTACGCCTCGATCTCGATCCTACCCGATGGCAGCTTCTTGGTCTTTGAAGAAGACCCCGGTTGGCCCATGATCATGAACCGCCAAGGCGAGGTCCTGGTGAGCAAGACGAATCACATCGCGAAGGTGCTGGATGCCTTCGACGGTCATTTCATCTGCCAGTATTACAAGGACGGACAATTGGCCGACCTGGCCGTGCTCAAGGCCCGGGACATCGTGCTGTTCAACTTCCCTTCGAAGTACATTCATGCTGAATTCGTGAAGGATAGCTGCCACACCTTCGTGAGTGCGCAGACCTTGATACCGGGAGAGCGACTCGCCGTGGATCTCGATGGCACGCCCCTGACCGGACCCGAGAACGTCCATTTCGATCACATCAAGGGGTCCTTTAGACCATGCAATGGCTATGTGGTGGTGTTGAAGAACCACGGCCATGATGGAATCCTTTTCGGCGTGTACGACATCCGCAAGAAGAAGATGATCGTTCTTTGCGATTTCTCCGATGTCGTATTCGATAGGGAGAGCGGATACATCAAGGCATTCGACAAGGTCAAGACCTTGACCTATGACCTCTATGATATCCACGGGCATCGCGTGCGGACCTGGGAGCAGATCGACAGCTCCCGGTGATGTGTGCGATGGGACTTGGAGGGCCTTCCATTCCTAGCCCGGATGTCGCCCCGGATAGATGAAGTCGTACTTTGATGCCGCACCGAATGATCCGCACACATGGGCACGCTGATCGAGAAACGAATTGAGCTGGCAAGGCACGATCCGGACACCGTGGTCACCGGCAGGCTCGGCATGGTGAAAGAAGCTTTGGGCGGTTGGGCCGTGCAGGCATTCACCCCGGCACAGATCCGGGAGTTCAAGGCCATCCGCGACCGGATCAGGAGCGGTGCCGTGCCCACCTATTCGCTGCAGGATGTGAAACGCAGGGCGAAGAAGCATGTACCGGAGTGATCGTGCATACATCCCATTCCAATACGCCCACCGCGTAGCATTCGCAGCAAACCAAGGACCATGCCCACCCAAACCCGACTCCTCTCCCTCCTCCAGCACGTGAAGGACCCGGAGATCCCGGCGATCAGCGTGGTTGAGCTGGGCGTGGTGCGCAGCGTGGACGTGGACGCGGACGGCAAGGCGATCGTGACCATCACCCCCACCTACACCGGCTGCCCGGCCATGGACGTGATGGCCGCCGACATCAAAAAGGAACTGCTGGAGGGCGGTGTGCCCGCGGTGGAGGTGAAGTTGAGCCTGGCCCCCGCCTGGACCACCGACTGGATCACCGATGAGGGCAAACGCAAGCTGAAGGAGTACGGCATCGCCCCGCCGGAGAAGACCGCCGACATCCGCGCCTTGAAAGGCGAACTGCCGGTGGTGCCCTGCCCACAGTGCGGCTCCACGCGCACAGTGATGCTCTCCGCCTTCGGCAGCACGGCCTGCAAGGCGCTGTGGAAGTGCGAGGAGTGCCTGGAGCCCTTCGACCAGTTCAAGTGCTTGTGAGCGACACGTGGGTGATCCCCGCCGTGTGCTCGTGCAACCGTCCATTTCCACCAACCCGCTGATCGACCGATCTTCGCTCCATGTCCTACTCCAAGATCCTCTTCTCCGTTGCCGATGGCATCGCCACCATCGCCCTGAACCGCCCCGACAAGCTCAACAGCTTCGACCGCGAGATGTCGTTGGAAGTGATCCGCGCGCTGGATACCTGTGCGGAGGACAACGCCATCCGCGCCGTACTGCTCACCGGCGAAGGCCGGGCCTTCAGCGCCGGGCAGGACCTGGCCGAGGCCATCGCACCGGGCACCAAGCTGGAGGATATCCTCACCACGCAGTACAACCCCATCGTGCGCCGGATCCGCAAGTTGCCCAAGCCCGTGGTGTGCGCGGTGAACGGCGTGGCCGCCGGCGCCGGGGCCAACATCGCCCTGGCCTGCGACCTCACATTGGCCGCCGAGAACGCCAACTTCATCCAGAGCTTCATCAACATCGGCCTGATCCCCGACAGCGGCGGCACCTTCACCTTGCCCCGGTTGGTGGGCTTGCAGCAAGCCTTCGGACAGATGATCCTGGCCCCCAAGGTGAGCGCCAAGGAGGCCGAGGCCAAAGGCATGATCTGGCGTTGTGTGCCCGACAGCGAACTGCGGAACGAGGCCGAGAGCTTGGTAGCCCGTCTCGCGCAGATGCCCACCAAGGCCATCGCCCTGACCAAGGAAGCCCTGAACCGTAGCGAGAACAACACCCTGGACGGCCAGCTGGACGTGGAGAACGAACTACAGAGCCTCGCGGGCCGCAGCTACGACTACAACGAGGGCGTGAAGGCGTTCCTGGAGAAGAGGAAGCCGGTGTATAGGGGGGAATGAATCGGACCCGTTGCGTGTCACGTGTTGGCTGCACCGAACACGCACCGCGCGATGGCCTGTGCGAGGCTGAACCCGTAACACATTCCTTCAACCTTCCGATCTTCGCCCTCGCACCTTCAGCGAACGCTTCGGCGGACCAGGCATGAACAGCATAACCAAAGTCGCCGTGATCGGCGCCGGCACCATGGGCAGCGGCATCGCCCAGGTGGCCGCACAGGCGGGGCACCAGGTGGTCTTGTTCGATTCGCGCCGCGAAGCCGTGGACAGGGCACTTGCCGACCTGCGGCGCACCCTGGATAAACTGGTGGAGAAAGGCCGGTCGACGGCCGAACAAGCCCATGCCCTCCTTGGGCGGATCGCACCGGCCAACGACCTGAAGGAGCTGGCCGGTAGTGGCCTGGTCATCGAGGCCATCATCGAGGACCTGGGTATCAAGAAGAAGGTCTTCGCCGACCTGGAAGGGATCTTGGGTGCGGATGCCGTATTGGCCACCAACACATCGAGCCTTTCGGTGACGGCGATAGCGGCGGGATGCCTGAAGCCGGAGCGTGTGATCGGCCTGCACTTCTTCAACCCCGCGCCCCTGTTGCCGCTGGTGGAGGTGGTGCCCGGCCTGGCCACTGATGCTACGCTGGCCCCCCGGATGATGACCTTGATGCAGGCGTGGGGCAAGGTGCCCGTGGCCTGCAAGGACACCCCCGGCTTCATTGTGAACCGCGTGGCACGGCCCTTCTATGGCGAAGCCATCCGCATCTACGAAGAGGGTATCGCCGACATGCCCACCATCGATGCGGCCATGAAGAGCGCGGGGTTCCGCATGGGGCCCTTCGAGCTGATGGACCTCATCGGCAACGACATCAACTTCACGGTGACGAGGACCGTGTGGGAGGCCTTCTTCTACGACCCTCGTTACAAGCCCAGCTTCACCCAGCAGCGCCAGGTGGAGAGCGGCCGTCTGGGGCGTAAGACAAGGCAGGGCTATTACAGCTATGCGGATGGCGCGGTGCCCGAGCTCCCCGCCGTGGATGAGGCGGTGGCCTCCCCCATCGTGGATCGCATCCTCGCCATGCTGATCAATGAAGCGGCCGATGCCCTGTTCTGGCAGGTGGCCACGGCCAAGGACATCGACCTGGCCATGACCAAGGGAGTGAACTACCCCAAGGGCCTACTGGCCTGGGCCAACGAAAAAGGCGCGGCGCATTGGTCGGCCGTGCTGGAGCGCCTGCAGGCCACCTATGGTGAGGACCGCTACCGGCCTTCGCCCCTACTGCGAGCCGCCTCGAAGGATGGCAAACCACTGCCGGTGGGTTGAGTGATCCGGAAATGACTTTCGTCAGCCTTCGTTGACAAAAACGAGGCATTCGTCGAATATCGTCCGATCTATTTTCCATGGTGATAAAACCGATGTTCCTTTGCGCCCCTAAAACAACCCTTCAACCCAACATGAAATCCCCTGTTCTGTCCGTTGTCGCCCTGGCTGCTGTAGCCCTCGTTGCTTGTGGCCCAAGCGAAGCCGAGATCAAAGCCCAGAAGGAGAAAGCGACGGCCGACAGCCTCGCCGCCCTGGCCGCGATGGAGAAAAACTACACGGTCGATGTAGCTGGTAGCAAAGTGGCCTGGACCGGCACCATGCTGGGTGTGAAGAGCCACAACGGTACCGTGAACCTGACCGAAGGTTCCTTCGGTGTGAAAGGCGGCGCCCTGACCGGTGGGAAATTCGTGGTGGACATGAAGAGCGTGGCCGCGTTGGACACCAACTATGCCAAGGACGACGCCAAGCAAGGCACCCGCGCCATGCTGCTGGGCCACCTGGCCAGCCCTGATTTCTTCGCCGTGGACAGCTTCCCTACCGCCACCTTCGAGATCGGCGCCGTGGAAGGCAACACCGCCACCGGTAAATTCACCGTGCGTGGTGTGACCAGCGAAGAGAAAGTCACCGATATCGTGGTGACCGAGGAGAACGGCGTGGCCAAAGCCACCGGCAAACTCACCTTCGACCGCCAGAAGTACAGTGTGAAGTGGAAGGCTCCGATGAAGGATGTGGTACTGAACGATGCGATCGAGCTGACCGTGGAACTTACCGGGAACGCCCAGTAAGGTCCCTCTCGGTGAAAGTCGAGAAGCGCTCGCCGAAAGGCGGGCGCTTTTTCGTTCTACCGATCGGATTTGCCGCGACGGCCTACGCTGCCATTCACCACCGGTGGCTACCGGAGGATCGTTGCGCAGCGGGACTCCAGAAAAGGTCGCCCGATGAATGCTATACCGAGAAGGGCAAGCGCCCCGGCTGATATCGGGATCACGCCTGGACCATGGCCGCAGCGAGCCAGGCATTGAAGGGGCGCATGGCCCGGTAGTGCTCCAACAACACGTCCAGGAGCCGGGGATCGGCCACCCGCGATGGCGGAAGTTCGGCGGTGACGTAGAACTGTTTGTTCGCGATCAGGGGCTCCTGCTTGGCCGCCGCCTTGAACTCCGCCGGCAGCACTTTGTTCGCTTCGCCCCGAACCGTACCGAACAACTGTCTGAAGGCCGCCTGCCCTATCACCTTGTGGAAGCCCTTCGTATCGCGCATGATCGCTGTTCGGATACCGTGCAGCTGCGCTTTCTCCGGCATGTACGCTCCGCCGAAGAACCGTACGCTCTCCGGTCCCAGCTCGAAGTACAAACCCGGAACGGACAGGTCGCTGCGGCCTGCAGGCGAGATGATCGCGGAGGTGTACAGCTTGTACGGTGTCTTGTCCTTGCTGAACCGGATGTCGCGATGGATGCGGAAGATGGCGTCCTTCGGGTTGATCCGGATGGCCCGGTCCACCTTGGCACACCCCGTGATCGCCTCTGCCACGAAGGCCTCGAAGGGCTGCTTCACCTGGGTCTGGTACCGCTGCCGATGCTGATCGAACCACGCCTTGTCGTTGTGTTTCGCAAGGTCCTTGAAGAAACCATTGAACTCCGTGGTGAACCAGGCCATATGCGGTATTTTGCCCCAAGGTATCACCCCGGTAAGTAGGGAACACCCCGATGTCCATCTCCTCCCCACCGCTCGTGTCCGTCTCCGCCGCGCTCCATACCGCTCGGGTGGACAGTCCCCTGGGGCCGCTCTGGGTACAGTGCGATGGTGCGGTGATCACGGGCCTGTCGTTCCAGCCTTCTGGAGCGCCTGAGACGGCGGTGCCTGCGGTGTTGGACGAGGCCCGTCGCCAGCTGGACGCGTACTTCGCACGGCGGCTCCATCGGTTCCAGCTGCCCCTGGCACGATCGGGCTCCCGGTCGCAGCTGTTGGTGCGGGAGGCGCTGGAGCAGGTCCCGTACGGCACGGCGACCACCTATCAAGCCCTGGCCGACCGGCTCGGTGGCACCGTGGTCGCGCGTGCCGTGGGCAACGCCTGCGCCCGGAACCCGCTCCCCATCATCGTGCCCTGCCACCGGGTGCTGTCCAGCCGCGGGGAGCTTACCGGATACATCGGCGGGCTTGCGGCCAAGCAATGGTTGCTGGAACACGAAGGGGTGCTGGCCAAGGCGCTGTTCGAGGTAGGCTGAAAGGTACTTTTGCCGACCATGGATGCCACGGACCTCGCCCAGCGTGTCGTAGCCCGCATGTACGACAACGACCCCTTCAGCCTCTGGCTGGGGATCGAAAGAGTAACGATACAGCCCGGGGCTTGTGTACTGCGCATGACCGTGAGGAAGGAGATGTTGAACGGCTTCGCCATTGCCCATGGGGGTATCACCTACGCCCTGGCCGATAGCTGCCTGGCCTTCGCCTCCAACGCGCATGGCATACAAGCCGTGTCGGTGGAGACCTCCATCAGCCACACCAAGCCCGTGCAGGAAGGCGATGTGCTCACCGCCACCGCACAGGAGATGAGCCTTTCGCGCAGCATCGGCATCTACCACATCCAGGTTGCCGATCAACATGGACGGACCGTGGCCCTCTTCAAGGGGACCGTGTTCCGCACCGGAAAACCCTGGTTCCCCGAAGAACAACAGACCACATGAACGAAGCCTACATCGTCGACGCCATCCGCACCCCCATCGGCGGTTTCACCGGAAGCCTATCGCCCGTGCGGGCCGACGACCTCGCCGCGCACGTGATCCGCGAGCTCATGGCCCGACACCCCTCCTTGGACCCGGCCGCCGTGGACGACGTGATCATGGGCTGTGCCAACCAGGCCGGTGAGGACAACCGCAACGTGGCCCGTATGGCCGGCCTGCTCGCCGGACTTCCGGTGAACGTTCCGGGCGAGACGGTGAACCGGCTCTGCGCCTCGGGCATGAGCGCCGTGGTACAGGCCGGCCGCGCCATCGCGGCAGCCAGCGGCGACCTGTTCATCGCCGGCGGCGTTGAGCACATGACCCGCGGGCCTTGGGTGATGAGCAAGACCAGCACTCCATACGGACGGGATGCCCAGCTCTTCGACAGCAGCTTCGGTTGGCGCTTCGTGAACCCCTTGATGAAGGAACGGTACGGCGTGGACGCCATGGGGGAGACCGCGGAGAACCTGTTGGAGACCCATGTCATAAGCCGCGAAGAGCAGGACCGCTTCGCTCTTTGGAGCCAACAGAAGGCCGCTGCGGCCCAAGCCAATGGCCGCTTGGCCCTGGAGATCGCTCCGGTATCCATTCCACAGCGGAAGGGTGATCCGATCCGGTTCAGCGTGGATGAATTCGTGAAGCCCAAGACCACCATGGAGGGACTGGCCGCCCTGAAACCCGCCTTCCGCAAGAATGGATCGGTGACCGCCGGTAACGCCAGTGGTCTGAACGATGGTGCCGCAGCGGTGCTGGTGGCCAGCGCGCGCGCCTTGGACACACATGCCCTCAAACCCCTGGCCCGGATCGTGAGCAGTGCCGTGGTGGGTGTGGAACCGCGGATCATGGGCATCGGCCCTGTCAACGCGAGCAAGCTGGCCTTGGAGCGGGCCGGCCTCACCCTGGACCGGATCGACATCCTCGAACTGAACGAAGCCTTCGCCGCCCAGGTGCTGAGCTGTACCCGCAGCTTGGGCCTTGCCGACGACGATCCGCGGATCAACCCCAATGGTGGTGCCATCGCCTTGGGCCACCCCTTGGGCATGAGCGGCGCGCGGCTGCTACAGACCGCCGCCCTGGAATTGCGTGCCCGCAAGCAACGGTACGCGCTCTGTACCATGTGCATCGGTGTGGGCCAGGGATATGCCGTGGTGCTGGAAGCCTGCTGATCCACGGAGCATGGAGCGACCCAAGGACATCAAGGACTTCTACGACGGCTTCGCGGCGCAGCAAGCCCGGACCGGGGTGAACGAACGCCACCAGCTGATCCACCGGTTGGCGCGGGCGCATGGCCTGGCCGACGGCCTCCGCGTGCTGGAGATGGGGTGTGGCATCGGAACGCTCACCAGCTTGATCGTGAAGGACCTGCCGAATGGTAGCCTGCTCGCCGTGGACCTGAGCCCGGTGAGCATCGATCGCGCGCGCGCCATGTTGGGCCACCAGCGCCAACTGGAACTCCGGGTGGCCGACGTGGTCACCGATCCGTTGCCGGGGCCCTTCGACCTCATCATCCTACCCGATATCCTGGAGCATATCCCCCTGCAGCTCCACCCTGCGCTGTTCCGTCGGCTCCGGAACGACCTGGCCCCCGATGGACGGATCCTGATCCACTCCCCGGACCCTTGGTACAGTGAATACATCCGCGCCACACGACCGGAGCTGATGCAGGTGGTGGACCTGGCCTTGCACCTCCCCGAACTGGTCGGGAACATCTTCGGCGCCGGGTTGATCGTGCACCACTATCAACGCCATGGCATTTGGACCAATGCACCGGACTACATGGCCTTGGTGCTCGCCCACCCGCCGGCCCCTGGCCGATACGATCCCTTGCCGGCTGCGGCGGGGGCACGTTCTCCACGGATCCTCGGAAGGTTGTCCCGGTGGCTGCACCGGTAGTGCTGCTGCGTAGCGGGTCGAACCGTTCCACTTCCATATTAGATTGGCCCCTTGAATCCGACGCTCTCCCGCATGCAACCCCAAGAACAGATCAATTCCTTCATCGCCGAGCATCCTGAATGGCAGCGCCGATTGATGGTGCGCTTCCGGCAACTGATCCGTATGGTGGACCCCGAGGTCATTGGCCTGATGCGGGGGGGGGCGGTGGCCTTTGATCACGACGGCCCGATGGTGAGCATGCATGCCTTCAAAACCTGTGTGAGCGTTTGGTTCCACAAGGGGGCGCTCCTAAAAGATCCGCAGAGCCTGTTCAAGCTGACCGAGAAGGATGATGAACGTGCCGTGCGGAAGTACAAAGTGAGCGAGGGCGAGTCCATTGATGAAAAAGCCTTCTGCGATCTTGTAAAGCATGCCCTGAAGCTGAACGCCGGGGCAATGACGGCTGAGCCGAAGGGCAGCAAGAAGGGGGTATCGCTACCGGCTGAAATGGAGTCGTGCCTAAAGCGCGACGAAGAGGTGTGGGAGCATTGGGAAAGTCTCAGTGCCTCGCACCGCAAGGAGTACCTGGAGTGGATCACCGATGCCAAGCAGGACGAGACCAGGAAGCGCCGGATCGCCCAGGCTTTGGAGATGATCCGTGAGGGCTCTGGACGCAAGCAGTGAAGCATAGGTTCCAGAAGCGATACTCACTATCCTGATATCCAGCTTCCAATGCCGGGCTATTTGCCCGGCTTTTCTTTTCATCGACCCACGAACGATCGATCTAACCTACTGATATTCAGCGGCGAATACAATTATATCGCAAGCTTGGGTCCGATCAAAGCGCCCCTTCAATGATCACAAATAACAACCTGATATCCAATGCATTCATCTCAGCTTGATCAAAGGCGATCAAGAAGCGCGGATCTCGCGTAGAAGATCACGTGCCACCTCCAAGCTTTGCCTGAGCTTGGTACCGCCTTGGGGGGAAATGAAAAAGGGCTGCCTCGGATCGAGACAGCCCCAAGAATGGCTGAGGATCGCCTTTACTTCTTCGCGTGGCGAGCAAAGCGCTTGTTGAACTTGTCCACCCGGCCGGCGGTATCCACCAGCATCATCTTACCGGTGTAGAACGGGTGCGAGGTGTGGCTGATATCCAGCTTCACCAGCGGGTATTCGTTGCCGTCCTCCCACTTGATGGTGTCCTTGGTGTTGGCGCAACTCTTCCCCATGAACATGTACTCGTTGGACATGTCCTTGAAGATCACAAGGCGGTAGTTGGAGGGATGGATCTCGGGCTTCATGACGTTAATCTTCCGTTGGGGCGGCAAATGTAGGGATAATCCCTCGAACCACGATCTCTTTCCATCCAAGATCCCACAGGCTCCCGTTGGATCGGACAATGATCGCCCCCCTGGCCGCGTAGAATACCCTCGATCGGCCATCTTTGCACACCTTGAAGAACCTCGCCCTTCTCCCCTTCCTCCTACTGGTCATCAGCCTGCTCGCTCCGGGCTGTCGAAAGGATGCCAAATTCACGGACGAGGCCGGTATCGAGCTGGATATCAGTAAAGATACGGTGATGTTCGACACCCTATTCACCACCGTGGGCTCGGTGACCAAGCGGTTCGTGGCACGCAACCCGAACCAGAACGCAGTGCGGGTGAACATCGCCTTGGAAGGTGGAAGCCCCTCCCCGTTCCGGATCAACGTGGACGGTGCCACAGGAACCTCCTTCACCGGAGTGGAGATCCTCGGCGGCGACAGCATCTTCATCTTCGTGGAGGCCACCTTGGACCATACCTCCGCGACCAACCCCTTCGTGATCGAGGACCACATCCGCTTCAGTACCAATGGGACCGAACAGGAGGTCTTGCTCGTGGCCTGGGGGCGGAATGCCCACTTCTACCGACCGAACCAGGCCATCCAAGGGCTGCCACCGTTCAGTTACATCGCTGGCGGTTACGATGAGAACGGGAACCAGATCTGCGAGACCGTGACCTGGGGCGGTGACCTACCCTATGTGATCTATGGCTACGGTGTGGTGGATTCCTGTTGCACCCTGATCATCGAACCGGGCGTTGATGTGTATGTGCACAATGGCGGTGGGCTTTGGGTGTACCGGCACGGGCAGATCAAGGCCAACGGTGACATCGGCCAGCCCATCACCTTCCAAGGGGACCGGTTGGAGCCCTACTATGCCGAAGTGCCAGGCCAGTGGGATCGCATCTGGCTGAATGAAGGTCCAGAAGGCCATTCCAATGAGTTCACCCACGTCCTGATCAAGAACGCCCTGGTGGGGATCCAATGCGAGAACGTACCATGGCTGCCCGATGAAGCCACCAGCGCGCAAAAACTGGTGCTGAACAGTGTGCGGATCCGAAATTGCAGCGCGGCGGGCATCCTAAGTCGGAACTACGCCATCGAGGCCAGCAACCTGCTCGTGGGCGACTGCGGGCAGTACGGTGTGGCGCTCACGGGTGGTGGCAACTACACCTTCGAGCACTTCACCATCGCCAACTACTGGAATTACGAGATCCGGCAGACCCCGGCGTTCTACATGAACAACGTATATGCCGATATCAACAGCACCCTCCAGGTGCGCGAGGTGGCGGGCAGGTTCCAGAACGGGATCGTTCACGGGGCGAACGCGAACGAGTTCCAATTGGAGTTCAACAACTTGTCGCTCCCCACGGCACTCACCTTCGACCATAGCCTGTTGCGAACGGAGATGAGCACCTCGAACTCCCCCTACTTCCCCAACCCCGGCACGGTCTACCGCAACCAGAGTCCGGCCTTCGTGGATGTGGCCGGGCGCAACATGCACATCGGACAGGGTTCCTACGCTCGTGGTCGGGCCACGCCGAGCTTCATCCTGCCGCTCTTCTCACCGTGGGACCTCGATGGTGTGGCCCGGGGCGACAATGGCGCCTACGACCTCGGGTGCTACCAGTATGTGCCGTAGTTGACACCGGAGGTGCCGCGACCATCGACCTTGGTCAACCCAGGCCCAGTAGGAACGCCATCGTGTCCACGCCGTCGGCATAATCGCCCAGGCCGGGCAGTTGCGCGGTACCGAAGGGCAGATGCCCATGTCCCACCACGCATTGAATGCCCTCCCTTGCTGCTTCGAGGGCGGCATTGACCAAGGCTCCATCGGTATACCGCTCGTAGTGCACCGCAGAGACCGGGCTGGCCAGCGCCGCATCCTCGCGCAACAGCATGAATCCGTTATCCAGGAACTTCACCCCATCCAGCAGCCAAAGCGCGCGCGTGTAATCGTAGTTGTTCCCGTACTTGTTGTGGTTCACGATCTCGTTCCACGGAAAAATGGCTTCGAAGAAGCGGTCCAGTTCGAAGTCTTGCGACACGTACAGCTTGGAGACGTTGCGGCAACCCAGGCCGAAGTGGCGGAAGATGTCCTCGCCCAGAGCGGCCAGTTCGTTGGCGGTCTCGTGGCCATCGAGCACGGCCACGCTCACCCGGCTCTTGCGGACGATCCGGGGTAAATGGCCGAAATAATGCTCGAAGTAGCGGGCGGTGTTGTTGCTTCCTGTGGCGATCACGGCATCCACACGTCCCAGTTCGTCGCGTAAGAACTCCACCTGCCGGGCCGTGCCCGGATGGAACTTGTCCAAGGCCTGGAATAGTGCGGGGATCAGCATGGGGTCCTGCGAGGAACACTTCACCCTGGCCTTGTGGCCGGCAAGCCAGACGCAGAGCACATCGTGCAAACCCACCAATGGGATGTTGCCCGCCAGCACCAGACCAACGGTACGCACCATGGCACTAGGCTGGTCCAGCTCCGGATACTTCGCGAGCCACTGCGCGATCGCCGTAGGCTCCAACGCCTGGGCCCATGCACCGAAAGCATGGCGTACGTTGGCCTCGGTGAACCATCCGTTGGCCCGATGTGCCGTGCGAACGAGGTCGTCCAGTCGACCATATTCGTCCTCCAACAGCCCACAGCCATGGCCAGGCCATGGCCGTCCCTCGGCCAACGCTCCCATCACCCTGCCCAGCTGGGCAAGTGCGGCTGTCCGCTCCGATCGTTCGGTCCCCTGCATCGTCCGTTCCATGTGCATCCTATTGGTGCCGCCTATCTTTGCGGCCATCCGCGCAGGGGGCATCCCCAAGCGGGCACAAAAGTAGACCGTACCGCCATGGCGATCATGATCACCGACGAATGCATCAACTGTGGTGCATGCGAACCCGAATGCCCGAACAATGCCATCTATGAAGGTGGGGCGGAATGGCGGCTGTCCGATGGTACCTCCCTGAAGGGGACCCAGACCACGCCCATGGGCAACACCTACGATGCCGAAGCCGCCAATGCGCCCAAAGCGATGGACACCTATTTCATCGTGACCGACAAGTGCACCGAGTGCACCGGCTTCCATGATGAGCCACAGTGCGCCGCCGTATGCCCGGTGGACTGTTGCGTGGACGACCCCGACTTCCGCGAGACCAAGGAACAGCTCCTGGCCAAGAAGGAGTTCATGCACCTGTAGGCCGATGGCCACCGCCTGGCGCAATGGATGGACGACCTTGATCGTTTGATGATACCATGCGCCACCTGCGTACCTTCTGTCTGCTGACCGGCCTGGTGACCGGAACCTGGCTGAACGCACAAAGCGATGGCATGGCCCATATCGGCGCCTTGTTGAAGCTGCTCCCTACCGCCACGGATGTGCGGCAGGACAGTCTGAATAAGGCCATCAAGGCCGAACTGCGCACCCTGCTCGATCGCGAAGACGCCTTCTCCATCCCCTTCACCGAGCTGCCCATGACCCGGGTGGACGCTCCCGACGGCATGTTCCGCCTGTTCACCTGGAACCTACCAAGGAGCGACGGGCACCACGATTTCGAGGGGTTCCTTCTATCCCGCACCGGGCGTGGAAGGACACTCCATGAGCTCCGCGATATGACCGCCAGGATCCCCACGCCCGAAGTGCCCGTGCTGGGGCCGGAGCGCTGGTACGGCGCACTGTACTACGAAGTGGTACCGGTGAAGAAGGGCGGGCAGACCTACTATACGCTGCTGGGCTGGAAAGGCCATAGCAAAGCCGAAACCAGAAAGGTGATCGAGGTCCTGAGCTTCAAAGGTGGCAGCCCTCGTTTCGGGGCGCCGCTGTTCGGCAAAGGGAAGCTCAAGCCCATGCGTCGTGTCTTCGGCTATGCGTTCAACGCGACCATGACCCTGCGCTACGACCCCGCCTTGGAGGCCATCATCATGGACCACCTCTCCCCATTGCGCCCCGACCTGAAGGACCAATGGGCGTTCTACGGACCGGACATGACCCACGATGGCTACTTCTGGCATAAAGGCGAATGGTGGTTCGGTCCGGAGATCGACCTGCGAGCGCCTCAGGACATCAAGCCCGGCAAAGGGGGGCGGTGAACCTCTCGATCGAACCGAGCGCTGTTCAACGTTCGGCATCGCAGACACGATCCTCTTTGACAGGAAGGCTACTTTTGCCACGCCGGTCCAACCGGCATTCCGATCCCGCCATGAGCACAACGACGAACGTGAAGGTCCACAACTTCAGCCCTGGTCCATGCATCCTTCCTCAGGAGGTTCTGCAACAGGCCGCTGCTTCCATCATTGAATTCGAGGGTACCGGCCTCTCGATCATCGAAATGAGCCACCGGAGCAAGCCTTTCGAGGGTGTTATGGCCAAGGCGCAGACACTGGTGAAGGAGTTACTCGGTGCGCCGGACCACTACCAGGTGGTGTTCCTCGGAGGTGGGGCCAGCATGGGGTTCCACATGATCCCGCAGAACTATATGCGGGTAGGTGGCAAGGCGGCCTACGCCAACACCGGCGAATGGGCCACCCGTGCCATCAAGGAGAGCAAGATGGCCGGTGACACCATGGTGGTGGCCAGCAGTGAGGACAAGAACTTCAGCTACATCCCCAAAGGCTACGCGGTGCCCACGGATGTGGACTACTTCCACTTCACCAGCAACAACACCATCTTCGGTACGCAGTACAAGCAGTTCCCCAAGTCGCCGGTGCCGTTGATCTGCGATATGAGCAGCGACATCTTCAGCCGTCCGGTGACGGTGAGCGACTTCGCCCTGATCTATGGCGGTGCCCAGAAGAACATGGGCCCTGCGGGCGCTACGGTGTACCTCTTCGACAACGCTTACCTGGGGAAGACCGGCCGCACCTTGAGCCCCATGATGGACCTGAAGAACCATGCCGCCAAGGAGAGCATGTACAACACGCCACCGGTCTATGCCGTGTACGTGAGCATGCTCACCATGCAGTGGATCAAGGAACAGGGTGGCGTGGTGGAGATGGAGCGCCGGAACGCCGCCAAGGCGAAGCTGCTCTACGATGCCATCGACCGCCTGCCCCTGTTCAAAGGCACCACGGCCGTGGAGGACAGAAGTGTGATGAACGCCACCTTCGTGATGACCGATACGGCCCTGGAGCCCGCCTTCGACGCCCTGTGGAAGGAAGCCGGCATCAGTGGCATCCGCGGCCATCGCAGCGTGGGCGGCTACCGGGCCAGCATGTACAACGCACTGCCCTTGGAAAGCGTACAAGCGCTGGTGGAGGTGATGGAGGAATTCGCCAAGAAGAACGGATAACACGAACAACCTTCGCCGGGGACACCGGCTTCGATGATGAGGGTACACGCCAACGACGGGATCACAGCACAGGCCAAGGAAAGCCTGGCAGAAGAGGGATTCAAGGTGACCACGGACCACGTGCCACAGGACCAACTGATCGAATACATCAACCGTGAACAAGTGGAGGTGTTGCTGGTGCGCAGCGCCACCAAGGTGCGGCGCGACCTGATCGACGCTTGTCCCTCCCTGAAGCTGATCGGGCGGGGCGGTGTGGGATTGGACAACATCGATGTGGCCCATGCCAAGGAGAAGGGCATTCCGGTGATCAACACCCCGGCCTCGTCCAGCATCAGCGTGGCCGAGCTGGTGATGGCCCACCTTTTCAGCCTCATGCGCAACCTGCACAAAGCGAACCGCCGCATGCCGGCCGAGGGCCGCACGAAATTCAAGGAGCTGAAGAAGGAGTATGAAAAGGGCTTCGAGCTTCGCGGCAAGACACTGGGTGTGGTGGGCTTCGGGCGCATTGGCCAATGGACGGCTCGCTATGCGCTGGGTTGCGGCATGCGCGTGATCTATCACGACAGCTTCGTGACCGCAGAGGCCATCGAGGTGGAGATCGGCGGTGAAACCGTGCGGGTACCGGTGAAGCTGGTGACCATGAACGAATTGCTGAAGCAATCCGATGCCATCAGCCTGCACGTGCCATCGCAGAAAGATGGCCGCCCCGTTCTGGGTGCGGTTGAATTAGCCGCCGTGAAACCCGGCGTGGTGATCGTGAACACCGCTCGTGGAGGCAGCGTGGATGAGGATGCCCTGATGAACGCCTTGAAGAACGGCCTGGTCCGTGCGGCGGCCCTCGATGTGTTCGTGGGTGAGCCGGAACCACGGGAAGACTTGCTCACCGAAGCGGGCTTGAGCCTTTCGCCACATATCGGGGCGGCCACCGCCGAAGCGCAGGGTCGAGTAGGTGCAGAACTCGCCGACCAGATCATCTCCTGGCGTTCCACGGTGGACGTGGGCTGATGGTACGCATTCGCCCTTTCCGCGCTTGGCGCCCGACGCAGGACAAGGTCCACCTGGTGGGCTCGCGCTCTTACGTGTCCTACACCGATGAGCAACTTCACGAGAAGCTGCTCGGCAACCCATACTCCTTCCTGCACGTGATCCACCCCGATCACGGGAACAATGCGCACCTGAGCCGCGAAGAGCGTTTCGCCAACGTGCGACACAAGTGGAATGAGGTGGTGACCGAAGGGTGGTTCGAGCGGGACGAGCGCCCCTGCATCTACCTCTACGAACAAAGCCGCAAGGGCCTGTTGTCGCGCGGGATCATCGCGGCGGTGGACGTGAACGATTACCGCCATGGCCGAGTGAAGGTGCATGAGCACACGTTGAAGGCCCGTGAAGAGCTCTTCAAGGATTACCTGAACGTGACGGGAGTGAACGCCGAACCGGTGCTGCTGGCCGCTCCGGAAGGGAACGGCCTCGAAGCGATCCTGGGGCGTGCTTGGGACACGCGTCCCACGTATGATTTCAGCACCACCGACCGCGTGCGCCATCGCTTCTGGGCGGTGGACGACGTTGCGGTGATCACTGCGGTGAGCGAGCAATTCCTGAGGATCGACGCGCTGTACATAGCCGATGGGCACCACCGCATGGCCAGCAGCGCGCGCCTGGCGGAAAGCTCCGGATCCCACGCCGATGCACCGAAGGCTTGGTGCCTGGCCTTCGTGGTGCCACAGGAGCACCTGCACATCCACAACTTCGATCGTGCGGTCACGAGCTTGGGCGGCATGGACACTGAAGAATTCATCGCTGCGGTGCGTGCGGTCGGTCCTCTGGAAGAGCTTCCGGAAGCTCCGACCGAAGTACCTGCGCATGGTTCGGTCCACATCTGTACGCGGAAAGGATGGTTCACCCTCACGCTGCCGCCTCCCGCTGATGGAACGGACGCTGCAGGCAGCTTTGTCGCATCTATGTTGAGCGATGCGGTACTGGCCCGCGTGCTGGGCATCCACGATCTGCGTACGGACCCACACGTGAGATTCGTTCCCGGGACTTCAGGGATCGCCGAGCTGGAGCGCTTGGTGAGGTCCGGCGAAGCGGCGGTGGCCTTCAACCTAAGGCCAGTGAGCTTCGACGAGCTCAAGCGCGTAGCCGATACCGGGGGATGCATGCCTCCGAAGAGCACCTATATCGAACCCAAGCTGCGCAGCGGGATCACCGTGTACAGCCTGGAGGATGAATAACCCCATGGATGCCTTGGATCGCTCGGCTCTGGCGGCGCGCTATCACCAGGTGAGGTCCTCCCTCCCACCGCACGTTGCGTTGGTGGCCGTAAGCAAGACCCGGACCGTGGAGGAGATCCAGGCCCTCTACGATCTGGGGCATCGTGCCTTCGGCGAGAACTACCCCCAGGAGCTCCGCGAAAAGCATCCTCTCCTGCCTCGGGACATCGAATGGCACTTCATCGGACACCTGCAACGCAGCAACGTGAAGCATGTGCTTCCGCTCGTGGACCTGATCCATGGCATTGATTCCGAGAAGCTGTTGGACGAGGTGGAGAAGCGCGCCCAAGGTCTCGGCCGGTCGGTGGATGTGCTGCTTCAGGTCCATATCGCCCAGGAGGAAACGAAGCACGGGTTCAGCACCGAGGAGGTCGAAACCCTACTGGCGCATCCCTGGCGTTGGAGCCGGATACGCCCGCGCGGGTTGATGGGAATGGCCACCAACACCGAGGACCATGGCATCGTTTCGGACGAATTCCGAACGCTCGCTGGACTGTTCGAACGGGTCAGGAAGACCCAGGAGCCGACCTTCGACACCTTGAGCATGGGCATGAGCGGTGACGCCCCATGGGCCATCGCCGCGGGCAGCAACCTGGTTCGGATCGGTACCGCCCTCTTCGGCGAGCGTGCGCCAAGAACGGCTTGACCGGTCGATCGGGCAACCATTACCCCCCTGCACGTCTGATGTAGTAGCTTAGTGCACCTCTCCACCATGTTCCGTCAAGCCATACTCGCTATCGCTCTTGCGGCACCGACCATCGGGTTCGCTCAACGGAACCTGGAGGTCGGGTTCTCCTCAGGTCTTACGCACTACTATGGTGACCTTGGCAATGTGGATGGGCCTGTGCAGTGGAACAGCGCACGGCCCGGCATGCAGATCACCTTCCGTGATTTCCTGAACAACAAGAAGAGGTACGTCACCCGGTCGCTTACCACCGAAGCCCGGATCAGTTGGTTCCGGATCGGGTACGACGAGACCGCGCCCATGCATAATGTGCCAACGACGGAACTGAAGAACTACAAACGGGGCTTGAGCTTCCGGAACGACCTCGTCGGCGCTTCGGGGCACCTGGTGCTCAACGCCTATCGCGAGCCATACACGCCCCTCTTCCAACAGAAATTCTTCATGTTCTTCCACATCGGACTGGGCGTATATCACGGTCGGCCCAAAGCGGACCTCTTCCATGGCGATGTGGATCCGGCGAACAGGTACTATTTCTGGGCCGATGGCACCATACGCGATGCGGAACGGGGAACCGCCAATGCCAACGTGATCGAGCGCGATGGGAAGTTCGAGACGGACCTTGGTAGCTGGTACACCGAGACAGCGGCGGATGCTGGGGAAAGCGTGAAGGCGCGCAAGTTCCCCTCCTGGCACATGGCGATCCCCATGGGAGCTGGCCTGCGATACATGGTGACCAAACAGCTCAGCGTTGGGGTGGAATACGCCTACTATATGTTCATGACCGATCAGTTGGATGACGTTAGCGACCTCTATGCGACGTACGCTCAGATCGATCAGCTCTACGACAACCAACGCGACCGCACCCTGGCACGATACATCAGCGACCCTACCGGTTGGGGCACGGTCGGCGACAACGATGATCTCAAGACCAGCCGCCGCGGTAACCCGGGATTGCTGGACTCCTTCAGCTACTTCAACTTCGAGGTGTCGTACAAATTCAAACGCAGGCCCGGACGGCGCAGCTATATGCGGCTGTGACCGGTGGACCGCGATACCTTTGTGCCCATATCCACGGACCATGGGCGACACGAGCAAGGCGGCGAAGACCAAGCGGATGGATCTGGCATTCGCTTCGTTACTGAGCAAGGACGACGAAGAGGTTCTTAGCGCCCTCACCCGGATCGGCCAGGAGGGTGATGCCCGTGCCATCCGTCCGTTGCTCACCGCCCTTGCCAGCAGCAGTTCCACAGCGGTGCGGCAGCGGATCACCGCGATGCTGTTCGAAGTGAAGGCCCCACAGGCCGATGTGGCCCTGTTCGAAGCCTTGGAAGAACCCACCTTGAAGCGTGTGCGCCCCGTGGTGCTAAGCACTTTCTGGAATGCCGGGATCGATGTGAAAGGACGTCTGGGAACTTTCGTGGACATCGCCCTGGAAGGGGACGTGAGCGAGTGTTTCGAGTGCCTCACCGTGATCGAGAACCAGGAGGTCTGGGGTGCGGACGAGATCGGAACGGCGCTTCAACGGCTCGAGGGCGCGACCGGTGCAGAGATGGATCCGCACAAGGCCACCATGCTGGGCGACCTGCAGGCGATACTGCGCCAGCGCCTGGTGGTCTGAAGACCGCCCTTGACCTTATCCGGCCAGGGAGGTTCGTGGCACACCGGCGGTGAGTTGCGCATATTTACACCGGTGATGAACGCCTATCTGAGCGACAAGGTCCGCGTGGTGACGCTGTTCACCATGGTGTTGTTGACGTTGGTGCACGCCTATACCTACCCCAGCAACACCTTCACCGGCGTTGCCATGTCCTTGGATGGCTTGGTGTTCGCGATCCAGTACTTCATCAGTCAGGGGCTGGCGAAGTTCAGGGTGCCGATGTTCTTCATCCTCTCGGGTTACTTCTTCGTTGCCGCCGTGATCAAGACGAAGAACGGAACCCGTATCCAGTTCATCAAACGGATGCGTACCATCGCGCTTCCGTACATGCTTTGGTCGCTCATCGGCTTGCTGGCCTATGGCATCATGCAATGGCCAGCGGCCATGCGTACCTTCTTTCCGAACAACCAGGTATGGGGGCTCTCCCCCTTTCAGCTGCTGGAGAAGATCCTGGTCGACCCCATTCCTTACCAACTCTGGTTCTTGCGCGACCTGATGATCCTGTTCGCACTGACCCCGTTGATCCAGTACGCGGTGCGCTGGGCAGGGATCCTGGCCATCCTCCCCCCCACACTCACCTGGCTCTTCGAGGTTGATCTGGTGATCCTGAACAATGGGTCCCTGCCGTTCTACATGGCCGGTGCATGGCTGGCGATGCGTGGCCCAACCCAAGAACCACACATAGGGCCGCGCCAACGGCTTGTGATCGTCATCGGGTGGTTGGCATTACTGGCCGTGAAGACCGGGCTGGTCTTAACTCGATCCGTCGATATCGCGGTGATCAGGCAGATCCACCACCTGGCCGTGCTGTGGGGGCTGGTGGCGGTATGGGTGGGCTATGACCTCTTGGTGAAGGACAGGGATGTGAAGCAACTCGCGCTCTATCCGCTTACCCGGTTCTCCTTCTTCCTGTACGTAAGCCACGAACCCTTGCTCACCGTGGTGAAGAAGATCTTGTTCATGCTTCCCGGCCATGGGCCCATGAAGGCGTTACTGGTCTATTGCGCAGCACCGACGATCACCATTACCGTTTGTTTCGCCATGGCAGCATGGTTGCTTCGCCACGCCCCCCGCACCTACAGCCTGCTCACCGGTGGTCGTGGCGTACTTCGCAAGGCCACCACGGCTGCGATCCCTGTTGCGGCCTGAGCCCGCTATCCATGTCCCTTCCGGTAGCGGACGGAAGGCTCACGCTCCACGGGGCATTCCATCCCGACCGATGGCCCCCATGGCTTCTCCGAGGCTTCGTCCCTGCGGGGAAGGGCTGCAGCCTTTCGCCGAACGATGCAACAGGGACATTGCTTCGCGATGGCGCAGATCGGTTGGCAGCAATGCTGCGGAAGGCCGGTGCACCGGAACGACCACGACGGTGAAGGTCTGGGGGAATGGACCGAGTGGTCCGGCCCACGCCAAAGTCGGATCGGGCTACGATCGACCGCACGGCTTGCTGTTGACCGGCGGCCTATCGCGGGGCGGTCTCTTTCAAATAGGTGGACAACGCACGTTGCACCCGCCCGTTCATATCATCCGTCGGCGCCGGGATAAGCACCTCTCCTGTGATCCGTTCGTACAGTTCGACATAGCGGTCCGTTACGCGGTGAACGAAGGCATCGTCCATAGGTGGTACCACCTGCCCCTCCTTGCCCATGAAATCATGGGCGATCAGCCATTCGCGTACGAACTCCTTGCTCAGTTGTCGTTGAGGCTCTCCGCGTGCCTGGCGTTCCTCATAGCCTTCCGCATGGAAGTAGCGCGAACTATCGGGGGTGTGGATCTCGTCTATGAGCAGGATGCGGCCATCGCTTGTGCGTCCGAACTCATATTTGGTGTCCACCAGGATCAGTCCCTGGCGTGCGGCCATGCGCGTGCCTTCGGTGAAGAGGGCGAGGGCGTACCGGCACATGGTGTCCCACTCCTCCGGGGTGCAGAGGCCACGTGCGAGGATCTCCTCGGGCGTGATGTCCTCATCATGTCCTTCGGCGGCCTTGGTGCTCGGCGTGATAAGCGGTCGTGGGAAGGGGTCGTTCTCCTTCAACCCTTCGGGCATGGGCGCCCCGCAAAGTACCCGGTGCCCCGCTCTGTACTGGCGCCAGGCGTGCCCAGCGAGGTAGCCGCGCACCACCATCTCCACCGGTACGGTATGCGCGGTATGGCCAACTACCACATTGGGGTCGGGTGAAGCGATGGCCCAATTCGGGGCCACGTGCGCTGTTGCCTGGAGCATGTGCCAACTCAATTGGGTGAGCACCTGTCCCTTCTGGGGGATACCGCGTGGCAACACCACATCGAACGCGCTGATCCGGTCGCTGGCCACCAGGATCGTACGCCCATCGGCCAGGTGGTACACGTCTCGCACCTTGCCCCGGTACACGTTCGCCACTCCGGGCAGGTCCAGTTCGGAACGCATCAGGGTGCCATCGTTCTCGGTGCTCATCTTCTTACTCCGGTGTTGTCCTCCATTTCACGGAATGCCTTCAAAACCCTGGTCACCAGCTCATGCCGGATCACATCCTTCTCGTCGAGCTCCACCACGGTGACCCCCTCCACTGCGCGCAGCATGTTCACCACGGGCAGCAGGCCACTGGGCTGTCTGTCGGGAAGGTCCACTTGGGTGGCATCGCCGGTGATGACGAACTTGGCGTTGCGCCCCATGCGGGTGAGGAACATCTTCATCTGCGTCATGGTGGCGTTCTGTGCTTCATCCAGGATCACGAACGCGTGGTCCAGGGTACGTCCCCGCATGAACGCCAGTGGCGCGATCTGGATCACCCCTTCGTCCAGGTGGTCGGCGAGCTTGGATGCCGGGATCATCTCGCGTAGTGCGTCGTAGAGCGGCTGCAGGTAGGGATCGAGCTTCTCGCGCAGATCACCAGGCAGGAAACCGAGATTCTCCCCGGCTTCCACCGCAGGGCGGGTGAGCACGATGCGCCGCACTTTGCGCTCCTTCAGCGCACGGACGGCCAATGCCACCGCCGTGTATGTCTTGCCGGTGCCGGCAGGGCCGATGGCAAAGACCATGTCGCTGCCTTCCACGGCTTCCACCAACCGTTCCTGGTTGCGTGTACGGGCCTTCACACGCAAGCCCGCATTGCCATACACGAGCACATCGGCCTCCTCCACGTTCTCCCGCTCACCCGGCCCGGCGCTGCCCATGATATCATCCAGCACCTTGCGCGGAAGCTCGTTGTAGCGCACGGCATGTTCCACGAGCTGGGCGAACCGCTCCTCGAAACGGGAGAGCTCCTCGACCGTACCGCTCACTTTCAAGGTATCGCCACGGGCGATGATGCTCAGCTTGGGGAAGTGGGTTCGTATCTGGCGCAGGTTGGCATCGTTGGCGCCCAGGACCTCCACAGGGGCCACGCCGGTGATGGTGATCAGCTTTTCGATCAAAGTAACTTTCCGTTGTTGATTTCTTCTGCCGAATGCCCCTTTGGTAGGGGGATAGTTTTGAGCGCCGAAGGTAGTCCACGCCTTCACATCCGTATTCCGCAGACATGGCGATCATCACCCTCACCACCGACATGGGCCTGAAGGACCACTATGTGGCCACGGTGAAAGGTGCCATCTGGACACAATTCCCCGAGGCACGGATCGTGGACGTGAGCCATGCCATCAAAGCGTTCGACAGTGGGCAGGCCGCATTCGTACTGCGCCAGGCCTACCCGGAATTCCCCCGTGGCACGATCCACATCATCGGGGTGAATCCCGAGGCCGACGGGCAGACCCCGCACTTGGTGGTACGCCACGACGGTCATTTCTTCATCGGTGCGGACAACGGCATCTTCGGATTGCTCTTCGAGGGACAGCCCCATGAAGCGTTCGAACTGACCATGAAGCTGGACGAGGACCATGTGGCCTTCCCCACGCGCAGCGTGTTCGTGAAGGCGGCCTGTCATATCGCACGCGGTGGCACCATGGATGTGATCGGCCGCAAGGTGGCCCGGGTGAAGGAACTGCTCGGCTTTCAGCCGGCCGTGGATGCCACGAGCATCCGAGGCCGGGTGCTCTATATCGACAGTTATGGCAACCTGGTGACCAATGTGCGGCAGCAACTGTTCGCGGAGGTGGGCAAGGGCCGCACCTTCAAGATCAGTTTCGGCCATCGAGCCGACGATATCACCAGGATCCACACGACCTATGGCGATGTTCCACAGGGGGAAAGGCTGGCCTTCTTCAATGCTGCCGGATTGCTGGAGATCGCAGTGAATAAAGGCGTGGAGGGCCATGGTGGAGGAGCCGCACGGCTGTTCGGTGTGCAACAGGACGATACGGTCCGGATCGAGTTCGGCGGTTGGAGCAGGAGTTGAGGCCGTTGTGCGGATGCCCTGGTGATGCGCTTTTCTCGCTCCTTGTCCGTTGGTCCGGCGGGGCGTGGTGTTCGATCGATGGATCACTCGCCCATACATTATACCATTTCGCAATAGAAAACCATCCGATCTGCTTGCTCTTTTTCCGCATGCCTTCTCCGAAGAGATCGCACCGTAGGCACCGCTACGCTGCGACCTCTTCGTATCGGCCTACGAAAAAATAGCGGCACATCTTTGGACGGCCTTCTATTGCGAAATGGTATTATTGAATGTTCGAGAGCGGCCGAAGATGCGTGGCATTCGTTCACCTGCCGTTCCGAAGCCCCGGTATCAGCCTCTGCTCCCGATGCGGGACCAGGGCCAGGTCGCTCACTCCAGGATGATCTCCTCCACCACCTTCTTTCCGGCCCTGCGGTTGAGGATCTCCACCAGCGTTTCGCGCATGAAGGTGAGTTCGTGGCGTAGTGGTGCGGAATCGACCTTCACACTGAGGCGGCCTTTGCGCAGCCGTACGCTCTTGGTGTGTCGCGCGATCATGGGTCCCACGGCCTCGTCCCAGCCGGTGGTGATATCCAACTCGTCCATCTTCTCCCGCATGCCATAGGAGTCGATCAGCAGGTCCATGGCCGTTCTAAGCGACTGTTCGTTCGACTTTTTCACGGGTCAGGGGCGTATCATGGTCGAGGTGGAAGAAGCGCACGTCCAGGTCCAGGCCGTCCAGCGCGGCATGCAGCCGGGAGGCATCGGTATCGGTGATCAGGACCTGTCCGAAGCGCTGGCCGCTGAGCAGTTTCAGCAGGTGGCGCATACGCTGGGGGTCGATCTTGTCGAATATGTCGTCCAACAATAGAATGGGCCGCTGGCCACTACGCTGCTGGGTAAGGTCGAACTGGGCCAGCTTCAGGGCGATCAGATAGGTCTTCTGTTGGCCTTGTGAGCCATATCGTTTCAGCGGCTGTCCGTTGATGGAGAAGACCAGGTCGTCCTTGTGAACGCCCTGTGTGGTGTGCCCGGCCATACGGTCGCGGTCCCAGGCTTGGTGCAAAAGGGTCCGAAGGGGGGTGGCTTCCAACGCGGAGCGGTATTCCAAGGCCACCTGTTCCGGACCGGCACTGATGCCGGCATAGTGCAGTGCCAGCAGGGGCACCAGCTCTTGCATGAAGGTCCGGCGTACCTCGAAAACGGTACTGCCGTGGGTGATCAGCTGCTCGTCCCATGGCTCCAGGAGCTCCAACGACCCGCCCCCCTGTTCGGCGAAGCGTTTGAGCATGGTGTTGCGCTGGGCCATGGCCCTATTGTACCGGATCAGGGCATCCAGGTAGCCCCGGTCGAACTGGGCGATGAGGCCATCGAGGAAACGGCGGCGTACCTCGGAGCCTTCGAGGATCAACTGCCCATCGTACGGGGTGATCATCACCATCGGATAGCGCCCAACGTGGTCGGCCAGCCGATCGTACTCCTTCCTGTTGCGGCTCAGGATCTTGCGCTGGCCAGCCCGCACACTGCATAGGATCGCATCGTCGCCCTCGGCGGTGCACATCACCCCCTGTACCATGAACAGGTCCTCCCCATGCAGGATGTTGTGGCTATCCACCGGGTCGAAATAGCTCTTGGCCAGGGAGAGGTAGTGGACGGCATCGAGCAGGTTGGTCTTCCCCACCCCGTTCGGCCCCACGAAGCAGTTCACTTCGGGCCCCAGGTCCACCTCCGCCTCGCGGTGGTTGCGGAATTGGAAGAGCGTAAGGCGGGACAGGTGAAAGGCCATGGAAGCACAAAGGTAGTGGCGGGTCCCGGGGCGGAGCCGAGCCACCCATGCAGGCCTTGGGGGTACGGTACACCCTGCGGTCCCGGGCGGCAGCCGGATGCACGCGCTTTTGACCCGCCATTGTCCATAACACGGAATGAGACCGCCCCCCAAGTCCGTAAAAGGTCTACTTTTGCCGCTTCTTAGACCGACCACGCCCCTGCATCAAGCCACGGCTTCACACCATGAGCAATAAGATCAACCCTCACCAAGAGTCTACCCCCGAGAACAAGGACGTGAACCTGGGTGATGTGTACACGCGCACCGAGCTGTTCATTGAGAACAACAAGAAGGCGATCACCATCGGCGTGGTGGGTGTGTTGGTGGTGGTGGGCGGCTTGCTGGGCTACAAGAAGCTGATCGCTGAACCCAAGGCCACGGAGGCTGCGGAGAACATGTGGAAGGCCCAGTACTATTTCGAGATCGACTCGCTGAACAAGGCCCTGAACGGCGACGACCAATGGCCCGGATTCCTGACCATTGCCCAGGAGTACGGCAGCACCCCGAGCGGCAAGCTGGCGCACTACTACCTGGGTGCCATCTACATGCAGCAAGGGGAATACGATGCCGCGTTGGAACACTACAAGAAAGCCGATCTGGATGATGATGTGTTGCGCGTGATGGCCGTGGGTAACCAAGGCGACGCCTTGGTGGAGCTCGGCCGTACCGACGAGGCGGTGAAGCAGTTCGAAAAAGCGGCCAACATGGTGAGCAACGAACTGATCACCCCCATGTTCCTGATGAAGGCCGGGATCCTGCATCAGCAAGCCGCCAACTGGAGCAGCGCGGCAAAGGCCTTCAAGCGGATCGCCACCGAGTTCCCCAACAGCCAGGAGGCGAACACGGCCCGTAAGTACGCTGGCCACGCCGAAGCAATGGCCGGTTAGTCCATGGCAACGGCCGAGCACCATCTTTCTGAATACGACCCGACCAGCGTCCCCAGTGGCGCTGGTCGTCGTTTCGCCCTGGTCGTGAGCGAGTGGAACCGGGAGATCACCGATGCGCTCCGGGCCGGGGCGCGGGAGACCTTGCTGAACCACGGCGTGGCCGAACAGGACATCGTTGAGGCTTGGGTGCCCGGAAGCTTCGAGCTGGCCTTGGGCGCACAGCGCATGATCGAGAAAGGCGGCCTCGATGGCGTGATCTGCCTGGGCAGTGTGGTGCGTGGAGAAACCCCGCATTTCGACTTCGTATGCCATGGGGCCACCCAAGGGATCATGGACGTGGGCCTGAAATACGGCCTGCCGGTGATCTTCGGCTTGCTCACGGACAACACGATGCAACAGGCGCGCGATCGCAGCGGTGGAATACACGGCAACAAAGGCGTGGACTGTGCGGTGGCCGTGCTGAAGATGGCCGCGTTGAAGGATCGCCCTTCCTCTTTCCGGCCGTAACGACGATCTTGCACGGGCAAAGCCCATGAGTCCATGCGTCGTTCCACACTCTTCCTCGCACTAACCTTACCGCTCTTCCTGAACGCGGCCGATGCCCCTCGCAACGGACCACGCCTCGGGGTGGGCATGGCCACCATCACCGCCGGCGGACTGCTGAACTGGAACGGACTGCCGAAGGTCGGTCCCTTGGGGGGGTGGGCATGGGAGATCCCCTGGACGGAACAGGCCTCGTGGCTCATCGAACCCATGTACATCACCAAGGGGAGCCTGACCCAGAACGCCCAGCAGAAGACCTGGACCAGTGTGCGCTTGGGCTATATCGAGGTCCCGGTGGCCGTGAAATTCAGCCTGCGGCCGGACCCCGGAGGCATCTTCCTTACCGGCTCCATCCTGGGCGGCTATTGGATCAATGGCCGACAGGTGATCCGACAGGATGGAAGGGTGCTGAGCGACCAGAAATACAACCTTACCTACGCCGAAAGACGATCGCAGGCCAGTGTGGGTGTCGGCCTGGGCTGGGATATGGGCACAAGCGCGTTCGAAATACGGGTGCAACAGAGCATTTCCCCGTTCTCTACGGTGGTCCGTGGCCAGAACATGGTGGCCGGTCTGCATTACACCTATTACCTCCCGAAAAAGACCACCCGGAAGGAGAAAGAGCAAGGGTGAATCCATGCTCCCCTCATTTCCTTCACCAACCGGTCTTCGCCGGGCATAGGCCCACTATCGAACAAGTGCGGGCAACGCACCACCCAACCACCCTGTTCAGAGCATGGCGTTCACCACCGCATCATCCCCAGGCCGTACCGCTTTCCGGCACAACCCACTGTTGAAGGTCTTCTTCGCCCTATTCCTTGTCGCATGGGTCTGGACCTTCGCGGGCACCACCGACCATGCGAACTGGGTGGTGGAGAACGTGCTCACCCTGCTCTTCATCGCGGGGCTGGTATGGGGCCATCGGCGTTTCCAGTTCAGCGACCTGAGCTACACGCTGATGTTCGTGTACATCCTGCTGCACATCTACGGTGCCATGTACACCTATGCCGAGAACCCGCTCGGCTATTGGTTGAGGGATGTGCTGCACGGCGAGCGCAACCAGTACGACCGCATCGTACACTTCAGCTTCGGCTTCCTTCTGGCCTACCCCATGCGCGACTATTTCAAGAACCATTTCCACTGGCCCACCTGGGTGTGCTGGGTGCTACCCGTAGAGATCACCCTCAGCTTCAGCGGCCTATATGAGCTGATCGAATGGGCGGTAGCCGATGTGTTCTTCCCCGCACAGGGCCACGCCTACCTGGGCACCCAAGGCGATATCTGGGATGCTCAGAAAGACATGGCGTTGGCGTTCAGCGGGGCGGTGGCGGCCATGGTGCTGACGAGCGTCTTCGCCCGGTTCCGGAAGCCATCGGCCTGACCCGCTTCACACCTTGGTGCGCACCTTGTTCCACGGCTTCACCTGCCAGGTGACCGTGGCGGTGGCCACGTGGTTGCCCGCGGCATCGCGCACTTCCACGGTACTACTGTGATCCACCGAGTCCTGAACACTAAGTGGCTTAACGACCTGCTCCGCGATCTCGTCCGGGCCGGGAACACAGGTGGCCGTGGCAGCGGTCCTGGCTTGGTAATGGTACGCCATGTGCAGGGTGCGCATGATCAGGCGGTAGCGCTTGGGGTCGAGCTGCTCCAACACGGACAGGCCACTGCACATCTCGCTGGCCGTGGCGATGGCACAGGCATGGATGCCCTTGATGTGATTGCGGTTCGAGCGGCGGTAGGGAATGCGCACGCTGATCCCCCCTGTGGGCAACGGGATCACCTTGAAGCCGTGCGGTCCGTTGAACGGGATGAGCCAGGGCAGCACCAAGTTCAAGCACCAACGCCAGGTGCGCGAGGTACGGGCCCGTGATAGCAGCTGTGGCAGGTTCATCGGTCCAGGATCGGGGCAATGGCCGGTGGAAAGTAATCCGGTCCCTTCAACACCTTCCCATCCACTCGGCGGATCGGCTTGCCATCGGCACCCAACTTGCTCATGTTGCTGCGCTGGATCTCGCGGAACACCTCATCGATCTTGTGCTCCAAGCCATGTTTCAGCAAGGTGCCGCACAGGATGTACAGGATATCGCCCAGGGCATCGGCCACTTCCACGAGGTCGCCACGCAAGGCAGCCTCCAGGTATTCCTCGTTCTCCTCGCGGATCAACTTATAGCGCAGCAGGGCGTCGCGATCGCCGATGGCACCCAGGGGGGTGGTGGCGTTCGGGATGCCGAAAGCGTCGTGGAACGCGCGCACATGCTCGATGGCTTCGCGAAGGGTGAGGGCTGTCGTGGTGGGCTGCATGGGGATCGAAGGTAGATGCCCAATGGGAAGTGAACGCCGGTGCCCGACCATGGCCCTGCACCGGGCTGTTCGGAAGGGTGCTGCACCCCTTCTGAGAAGCACTCGCCCACGTGGTAGCGAACCGCCCGCACCCCTTGCCACTACGGCCTTTCCCGTAACCCCAAGGTTAACGTTCTTTAACTACGCCGCATGGCTCGACCAATGGCCGCCCCGACAACTTTGCAATGGATCATCTGGCCCTGAGCCGAACCATTCCCCACCATGGAAGACATCATTTCCGGAACCGCGCAGCCCGCGACCTCGGATAGCATCCGTGTCCTGAACGAACGCATACAACAGGCCAGTGCCTTCGTCGACCTCCTGGATCAGGAGATGGGCAAGGTGATCGTTGGGCAGAAGGACATGGTGCAGAAGCTGCTCGTGGCCCTGCTCGCCGATGGCCACATCCTGCTGGAGGGCGTGCCTGGCCTGGCAAAGACGATGGCGATCAAAGCGCTGGCCCAAGCGGTGGACGTTGGGTTCAGCCGCATCCAATTCACCCCCGACCTGCTGCCCGCCGACCTGATCGGCACCATGATCTACAGTCAGCGCAACGAGGAGTTCACCGTGCGCAAGGGTCCGATCTTCAGCAATTTCATCCTTGCCGACGAGATCAACCGCGCGCCGGCCAAGGTGCAAAGCGCACTGCTCGAAGCGATGCAAGAGCGGCAGGTGACCATCGGGGCCACCACCTATCCCCTGCCCCAGCCTTTCCTGGTGCTGGCCACCATGAACCCGATCGAGCAAGAGGGAACCTATCCACTGCCCGAAGCACAGACCGACCGTTTCATGTTGAAGGTGGTGCTGGATTACCCACGCAAGGAGGAGGAGAAACTGATCATCCGGCAGAACGTAAGGCCCGGCGGCAACCCCGGATCGCAGAAGGTGGTCCGTCCGGAGGAGATCCTGAACGCACGCACGCTCGTTCGTGAGGTGTACATGGACGAGAAGATCGAGCAGTACATCGTGGACATCGTGTATGCCACGCGGAAGCCCGACCAATACAAGCTCTCCGACCTCACCAGCATGATCGGCTTCGGCGGTAGCCCACGCGCCAGCATCAACATGGCCCTCGCCGCCAAGGCCTTCGCGTTCACCAAACGCCGTGGCTACGTGATCCCCGAAGATGTACGCGCCGTATGCCCCGACGTGCTGCGCCACCGCATCGGCCTCACCTACGAAGCCGAAGCGGAGAACATCACGGTGATGGAGATCATCGACCGGGTGCTGAACACGGTGGAGGTCCCTTAGGTCCAAGTCAGCGGTCGGCAGTATGCATTCGGCAGTTGGCGGAGAGCGCCATGCCTGCGATGCCCGCCAACTGCCTGCTTTCAACTGCCTGTTGCATTGAACAACGCCCAACATACCAAGGACCTGCTGAAGAAGGTGCGCCTGATCGAGCTGAAGACACGCGGCTTGAGCGAGCACATCTTCTCGGGTGAGTACCACAGCGCATTCAAGGGGCGTGGCATGACCTTCAGCGAGGTGCGGGAGTACACGCCGGGCGATGAGGTGCGGACGATCGACTGGAACGTGACGGCACGGTTCGGACACCCGTTCGTGAAGGTGTTCGAGGAGGAACGGGAACTCACCGCGATGCTGGTGGCCGACCTGAGCGGAAGCGGAGAGTTCGGCACCACCGGTCAGCTCAAGCGTGAACTGATCACCGAGGCGTGCGCCACCATCGCCTTCAGCGCCATCAAGAACAACGACAAGGTCGGCCTGATCCTCTTCACGGACACCGTGGAGAAGTTCATTCCGCCGAAGAAAGGTCGAAGTCATATCCTACGGCTGGTGCGCGAATTGCTGGAGTTCCGCCCCCAGAGCCGTGGCACGGACATCACGGCCGCGCTCCGCTACCTCAACAGCGTGATCAAGAAACGAAGCATCACCTTCCTGTTGAGCGACATGATGGACACCGACTACGAAGCGGCCATGAAGATCGCCAACCGACGGCACGACCTGGTGGTGTTGCGCACCACCGACCCGCGCGAGGGCGAGCTGCCCAACATGGGCCTGGTACAGTTCGTGGACCCCGAGACCGGTGCCACCCGCTGGGTCAACACCGGAAGCCGTTCCATCCGCAACGCCTTCCGCGCGGCAGCGCTGAAGCACCAGAACCGAACCCGCGAGATCCTCCGACGCTCGGGGGTGGACCATGCCACCATCAGCACGCAGCACGGGTATGTGCGGCCTTTGATGCAACTGCTCAAACAACGAGAGGTCCGATGAGGGTAGCTCGCTGGATCGGTCTGGTGGTGCCGCTGTTCGCCTTGGGACAGAGCGATCCGGTGAGCGTACGCCTGGATACCACGGTGATCCGGATCGGTGAACAGACCCTGTTGCACCTGGAGGTGGTCCAGCCTGCCGGTGCCGTGGTGCAGTGGCCCACCGTAGCCGATACGCTCAACGCCCATCTGGAAGTGGTCCACGACAGTGGCGTGGATACGATCAGCACCGACAACGCGCTCATCCGCCAGGTGCGCACCCTGCGTATCACCTCCTTCGACACCGGCTTTTGGGCCGTGCCTCCTTTCCGTTTCGCGGTGAACGCGCGCACCGTGGAGACCGAACCGCTGCTGTTGGAGGTCCGCACCGTCCCGGTGGATCCGGCCAAACCGTTGCATGACATCAAGGACATCGTGGTACTCCCCTTCAGCCTGGGCCACTGGATCCGCGAACACCTCCTTTGGATCGGTGGTACGATCGCGCTCCTTGTCCTGGCCATGGTGCTCTACCGGTATTCCAAGAAGGCTCGCACCATTGCCCCCCTTGCGGCCGGAACACAAGAGACCTCCTTGCACCAACGGATCATTGAAGCGCTGCAGGCCCTGGACCGGGAACGTATCTGGCAACAAGGAGACCACAAGGGCTACCATTCGCGGCTCACCGATCTGCTGCGATCATACCTCGAAGAGCGATACCAAGTGCCCGCACTGGAAAGCACCACCGATGAACTGCTACGCGAGCTGCGGGTGAGCCCGCTGAACGCCGACCAGCGCGGGCGCTTAGAGAACATGTTGCGGCTGGCGGACATGGTGAAGTTCGCCAAGGCGTTGCCCTCGCCGCAAGAGAACGAACAGATGATGGTGAGTGCCGTGCGTTTCGTGCAGGAGACGGTACCCCATCCGAACCCACCGGAGCATGGCTAAGAACCGAGATCTGCTCGTGGCCCTGACATGGTGCCTGCTCGCGGTGGTGGGCGTGGTGCTCGCCTTGCTTTACTGCCTGCGCCGCTACGATGCCGCGAACCCGTGGGTGCTCTGGTCGCTCCTGGTGTTGCTCCCCCTCATCGCGCTGTACGTGCTCCGCACCCGCAGGCGCAGCTCCATGGTCCGCCTCAGCGCGCTCTGCGCATTCAACAATGCCCCCGTGGACGTGCTGTCCCACCTGCGGCACCTGCCCTTCGCTGTTGGGCTGCTCGCCCTCGGCCTGTTGTTGATCGCCATGGCCCGGCCTCAGAGCGAGGACAATTGGCAGGATGTGAAGCGCGAAGGCATCGACATCGTGATCGCGTTGGACATCTCCGCGAGCATGTTGGCAAGGGACTTCAAGCCCGACCGGCTCGAAGCTTCCAAGCGTGTGGCCATGTACTTCATCGATGGACGGCCCAACGACCGGATCGGCTTGGTGGTGTACGAGGGCGAGGCGTTCACCCAGTGTCCGATCACCACCGATCACCGGGTGTTGAAGGAGCTCTTCGCCGATGCACGGCCTGGTTTGATCGATGGCGGAACGGCTGTTGGCAGTGGCCTGGCCACCGCGCTCAACCGCCTGCGCGAAAGCGAAGCGAAGAGCAAGGTGGTGATCCTGCTCACCGATGGGGTGAGCAACGCCGGAACGGTGCAACCCACCGATGCGGCCCAGATCGCCGAGCAGCTCGGCATCCGTGTGTACACCGTAGGGGTGGGCACACGGGGCAAAGCGCTCTCGCCCGTGGCCCGGTACGCTACGGGGCAGTACCGCTATGAATACGTGGATGTGGACATCGACGAACCCACGATGATGACGATCGCCGAACGCACCGGTGGCAAGTATTTCCGGGCCACTGATGAGGCCAAGCTCCGGGATATCTATGCCGAGATCGATCAGTTGGAGAAGACCCGTATCAAGGTGACCGAGCATCGTTCCAAGAACGAGGAATACCTGCCATTCGTCCTGCTCGGGGCCACCCTGCTGTTCGCCGCATTCGTACTCGACCGCACGATCGTGCGCACCATGGCATGAGCACCCCGGGCACATACCGTATCGGGACACTGGCCGCGATCGTGCTGGTGCTGGAACTGGTGAGCGCGGTGTTCTGGGTGGGTGGCTGGTGGTTGATCGACCAGGAAGTGCCGGCCTTCCGCTTGGAGAACCCGGTGATGCTCTACGGCATGCTCGCCGGCCCCTTGCTCACCGTGATCTTCCTTGTTGACCTGGGCTGGCGGAACCGCGCCCTGAAACGCTTCGCCGCCCCCGACACCTTGCCACGCATGGTGCCCGCCACCTCCAACCTGCGTGTACTGGTGCGCTTCCTCCTGCTCCGCCATGGACTCTCGTTCATCATCCTCGCCCTGGCCGGACCTCAGTTCGGCACACGACTGTCCGAGGTGCGGTCCGAAGGCATCGACCTGGTGGTGGCCGTCGACGTGAGCAACAGCATGGAGTGCGAGGACCTTCGGCCCAACCGTATGGAAGCCGCACGGCGAGCCATGTCGCAGTTGATCGACGAACTTCGTGGCGATCGCCTGGGCATCGTGGTCTTCGCAGGCGAAGCCTTCGTGCAGCTTCCGATCACCGCCGACCGTTCCGCCGCCAAGCTGTTCCTGAACAGCGTGAACACCAATTCGGTGGGCACCCAGGGCACCGCGATCGGGGCCGCCATCGACCTGGCCCGCGAAAGCTTCGACCTGGAAACACCCGGCAGCAGGGCCATCATTGTGATCACCGATGGCGAGAACCACGAGGACGATGCCGAGGGGGCGGCCCGCCAAGCGGCTGAAGCAGGGATCGTGGTACACACCATAGGCATGGGAACGCCCGAAGGTGGGGCGTTGCCCGTGCGCCGCAACGGACAAGTGGTGGGCTTCCGCAAGGACCAGAACGGCAACACCGTGGTGAGCCGCTTGAACGAACCCATGCTCGAGCGGATCGCCGCACAAGGCAACGGCCTCTACATCAGGGCCACCCATGTCTCCAGCGGAATAGAACAGCTGGTGGCCGATCTCCGATCAATGTCCACCACGGAGAAAGGGAACTACATGTATACCGCACATGAGGACCAGTTCCAATACCCGCTGGGGATCGGCACCCTCATGACCCTGTTGGGGCTGGCCATGGGCGAACGTCGCCATTGGCTCCGCCAACGAAACCCGCTCAAGCCATGAAACGCATCGGGTACATCGCGGTCTGCCTGGTGATGACCGGCTGTGGCGACCCCGCCGAGCGCACTGCGGAACGCGCCCTGTACCAAGGCGCTCCACCCTATCGTGAACAACGGTACGATGAAGCCGCCGCCATCTACGCCACCGCCACGCACGATCCCCGTGCAGCATACAACCTGGGCAATGCACTCCACCGACAACATCTGCTCGACTCCGCACTCGCTGCGTACCGCCGGGCGGTGGAACTGACGCATGGCGACACTTCCGATGCGAATGGCCATTTCAACCTGGGGAATACTTGGGCCTCCATCGCCATGCATGCGGATAGCGCGGTAGCCAGCCACGAAGAAGCGCTCAGCAACATGCGGATCGAGGGCAACGACATCGCACTGAAGCTGCGGCAAGTGGTGATGCGCGACTCCGTACAGAAGGAGATCCAACGGCTCGACCATCTGGTGGATTCGGCCCTGGCACAAAGCGCTGTGGCGTACAAGGCCTGTCTGCGACGTACGCCCAACGATGAGGAAGCACGGTACGACCTGGCCTCGGTGCAACAGCGGATCGCGGCCCGAGTGAAGGAGGCCGCACAGAAGGCGAAGGACAACGAGAAGAACAAGAACGAGGTGCTCAGCGAGAAAGCCAAGCAGCTGATGCAACAGGCCGATGAACTCGTGGACGCCTACCGGTTCGCCGAGGCATTGGCCGTGCTCCAACAAGGGTTGAAGGCCGAGCCCAGCCTGGCCAAGGAACAGGAATACATGAACAAACTGGACGTGGTGACCAAGGCCGCGCAAGCGAAATGATCCAGCTCCGCACGCTCCTCCTCATTCTGGCCTGGCCCTGCAGCATGGTGGGTCGGGCACAGGACATGACCGCCGACGCCTTCTTCAACCAGGCATCGCACCAGTACATCAAGCAGGACAAGATGCAAGCGCTACGCACCTTGGACCAAGGTCTGCGCAAATACCCCGGCGACCCGAAGTTGCTGAAGCTCGCGGAGGAACTGATCAAGGACGAACAGAAGAAACAAGAACAAGAGCAACAGCAGCAGCAGCAGCAACAGCAGCAGAACAAGGATCAGCAGGAACAGGACCAGCAAGACAAGCAGAAGAACGGCCAGTCCGATCAGCAAGAGCAGAAGGATCAGCAACAGGATCAGCAACAGAACCAGCAACAACAGGACCAGCAACAGGACCAACAGAAGCAGGAGGACAGACAGCCCCGACCGAACGATCCCGGCCAACAGCAGGACAAGGGCAACCCGCAAGGCGACGGGATCGCGCCGCAGGACGCCATGCGTATGCTCGATGCCTTGGAACGCTCCGAGAAGGATGTCCAGGACAAGGTGCGGGCGAAGCGTCGTCCGGCCGTTCGTCGTACCATTGAAAAAGATTGGTGATGGTACGCATGTTGAAACACCTCCTGATCCTGCTGCCCGCCCTGATGGTGGTGGCCAAGACCCATGCCCAGGAGATCACCTTCCAGGCACAGGCGGACCGCAACACCATTGCCACCGGCGAGTACGTGAAATACACGGTGACCCTGACCAACTCACGGGAACGGATCGAGGTTCCCGACCTGGGTGGCTTGATGGTGGTGCAAGGGCCGTTCGACAACAGCAGCTTCTCCATCTTCAATGGCCGGATGAGCGGTTCCGTGAGCCGCACCTGGGTGCTCACCGCCACCAGCCCAGGCAAGTACACCATTGGCCCGGCCCGGGTGCGCGTCGGTGGAGGCATCATCGCCACGGAACCGATCACCATCGAGGTCTCGAAGAACACATCGGGCGGCACCGACCCCAACGCCGCGCAGGGCCAGAGCCGGGACCCCAACCTCTTCACCACCATTTCCCTGAGCAAGAACAAGGCCTACGTGGGCGAGCAGGTCATCGCCACCTACACCCTCTACTCACGGTATTCCGGGCTGGAGACCACCAACCTGGAAATGCCCAAGATGGATGGCTTCTGGGCGGAGAACGTGGAACTGGGCGAGACCAACTGGGACCCACAACTGAAGAACGTGAACGGACTTCAGTACCGCACGGCGGTCATCAAGAAACAGGTGCTCTTCCCCCAGCGTCCCGGCAAACTGAAGCTCGCACCCTTCACCATGGAGTGCGTGGTGAACCGGTCTTTCTTCAACCGGGGAACGGCCGTTGAAGTGCGCAGCAATGCGGCCGAACTCACCGTGACCGCCCTTCCGCCGAACGCGCCGGCCGCCTTCAATGGTGCGGTGGGCGAACTGGACCTGGTGGTGAAAGCCGACCGCACCGAGGTGAAGGCCAACGAGGCCATCGAACTCTCCATCACCTACACCGGCCGCGGCAACCTGAAGCTGATGGAGGCTCCGGCCCTTCGGTTCCCCAGCGATTTCGACACGTACGACCCGAAGGTCAACGACAGGATCACCGTGAGCGGAAGCGGCATGTCCGGCCAGCGCAGCTATCAGTACCTCATCATTCCCCGGCACGAGGGCGAATTCGCACTGGACCCGTTCGTGTTCTCCTTCTTCGATACACGCACCGGCGCGTACCGCACCGTTGAGGTGCCGGCCATGGCGATCCACGTGAGCCCCGGTGAGGGAGGTACGATCACCGTACAACGCCCCAACAAAAGCGATGTGCAGGTCCTGGGCAAGGATATCCGGTACATCCGGAGCGGAGACCTGGGCTTGCGCCCTGCGGACGGCCAGCTTTTCGGGTCGTGGCCCTGGCTGGCCGGCATGGTGGCCCCAGGCATCGGCCTGGTGCTCTTTCTGGCTTGGCGCAGAAAACGACAGGGTGCGTTGAACGATGTGGCTGGAAGGCGCCGCAAACAGGCCGACCGGGTGGCCCGCCAGCGCCTCAACGAGGCCAGCCTCGCCCTCCAGAGCAGCGACCGCAAGGCCTTCTACGATGCGCTCGGGAAAGCACTCCATGGCTACGTGGCGGACAAGTTCGGGCTGGGGCAGGCCGGGTTGAACGCCCCGGAACTGACCGAACGCCTCGGACACTATGCCGGCGGCGAGGCGATCGCAGCGGAATACGTCGCGTTGACCCAGGCCTGCGACATGGCCCGGTATGCCCCCGTGGAAGACCGTCCGCGACAGGCGCTGTACGATGAGGCGGTGGCCCTGATCGGTCGGACCGAACAACTCTTACGCGCATGAGGACCATCGCTCTTTGCCTGCTTCTGGCCACCGCCCTGCCCGGTCTCGCACTTTCACCTGCCGATGCGGACACGCTCGTGGCACGGGCGACCAAAGCCTATGCCGCCGGGGATCATGCCGCCGCTCTAACGCTCTTTGATTCGGCGCATTCCGCCTTCTCCTCTCCCGCCCTGCTGTACAACATCGGCAACTGCCACTTCAAGCTCAACGACATCCCGCACGCCATCCTCTTCTACGAGCGGGCATTACGGCTCGCACCGGGCGATGCCGATGTGCTGACGAACCTGGAGATGGCGCGCCAGCAAGTAGTGGACCGCATCGACGAACTGCCCAGCTTCAGCCTGGGCGCCACCTGGGGGCGGATCCGCGGTGGAAAGGACAGCGACCAGTGGGCCCGGCGATCGTTGTGGGTCTGTCTCGCGTTCTTCGTGGCCCTGGCCATCGCCATCTCCGCCAGCGATCGCCGTATCCGGCGCGCTGTGTTCGGCCTCAGCGGGGTCCTGTTCATCGGCATGCTCTTCACCTTGCTGTTCGCCTGGTTCCGATACCACGAGGTCACGGACGATAGCGAAGCCATCATCATGACGGCCAAGGTGGACGTGCGCAGCGAACCAAGTGATGCAGGAACGGTGCTCTTCGTGCTGCACAAAGGCACGAAAGTGAAGGTGCTGAACCAGGACAACGCATGGAGCGAAGTGCGATTGGCCAATGGCAGCGTGGGCTGGATGCCGCCTGCCTCCCTGGAACGGATCTGATCTACGGGGCCTGGGCCACGCGTACCGCGGTGGGGATCGTACCGCCCACCACGTCGAGCACCACATCCCGATCATTACTGGTCCCGGTGTACTTCACCACACCGTCCATGTTCACGTCGCTGCGGCTATAGCCGTTGATCATGGCCGTGGGGACCATACCGCCAATGGTGCCCAGCACCTGATCGCGATCGTTGGTGGATCCGGTATAGCTCACCGTGCCGTTGGAGTTCACATCCCCCGGCCACAAGGCCCTGAAGCTGCCCGACACCTTCTGGCCGGACGTACCATACAACGTGGTGTTCGCCGCCGTGAAGTCGATCACCTGGCCGTTGCTGGCAATGGCCGCAGCGGTCATCGCCGCCAGATGGTTGCGGTGGCGGATCACCAGGCGCTTGCCCACGGGGTTGGCGGTGAACGGGATCTCCGTTTCTCCCGAAGGGCTCACCACCTGGCCATTCGCGCGCACCAAGGCCGCACGCCGTGCCGCTACGGTATGGCCGGCATCGTTGTTCCGCAGTTCCAACAACACCCAGTCCACAACGGCCTCGGCGCCGGTGGCGGACAGCAAGCTTCCAGTGACCGTGGCCCCCGTGTTCTCCAGCTCAAGGCCGAGCAGGCTCGAGTAGGGCTCGGTGGATGGGATCAGCGAAGCCTGCCGCAAGTCGTCACGCATCTGTCCGGTGGTCCAGTTCAAGGCCCCGCCCAACAGCACCTTCGCCCCAAGGGTGGTGGCCACCGGTGCGGCACACCCGGTGCCCGGTACGTTGTAGATGATCTTGGACGCGTAGGCCGCAACGGTCTGCGGGCCCGTTAGCAATGTGCCATTCATGTCGTACCAGCAACCGGCGGGCAGGCTGAAGGTCTGTGCCGTGGCCGTTTCGTTGGCCAACAACTTGTGCTCATTGGCCGCAGGTCGAGGAGCCACGGTGACACGGTGCAGCTGCACGTTGTCCAACCAGTAGGTGTTCTCCGGGAAGAAGTGCGAGAACATGGTCACGGCTTGTTCGGTGCGGTCGCTCTGGAAGTAGATCTCCATATCGCGGCGCTCGGTGTCGTAGGGCAGCTCGCGTTGTAGGATCGCATAACCGCTGGCCATTTGGCTCACCCCCTTCACGCTGGCCAGCAACAGCCCCGGGGTACTGGATTGCACACTGAACCGGAAACGGTACCACTGTGCGTTCTGCATGCCGAACTGATCGGGGTTCCACAGATTGTACTGTGCGCTCTGACTGGCATTGGGCAACACCACCTTCAAAGCCCCGTTGTCCAGGTAGGTGAGGTCGCGCGTCACCACGGCATTGGTGGGCCAGCCTCCCCAACCGTTGGCGTGCGTGACGAAGTCGCCGTTGAGCACCAGGTTCGTGCTCACCTCGGACACCGTGCTGTACAAGGCGGAACGGAGCGGGCTGCGCGTGCTGCCGACCTCCTCGTTCCGTTCGTTGCGCCAGCGCTCCAAGGAATAGGTCCGGCCAACGCCCACCCCGAGATTCCAGTTCTTGATGCTCATCTCGTTGTAGGGGTTGAAGAGCTTGTTGTTGGTGAACGTCCCGAAATCGACGTTGCCCTGCAGGTAGTAGTTCCACACCTGCATGCAGAGCTGGTCAGGTGCCAGTGAATACATCTGGTTGCCCGAATACACCGTGTTGTACGAAGCCTTGTAGTAGGGTGCCGTGGCTCCGGGGCCGTTCACGTTGCTCATATCGGTGATGTTCAACTGCACCCCATTGTTGAACAGGATGTTGTCCTTCACCTGATTGTTCTGAGAGACCATGGTGTGGTCCACTTGTATCCCGATGGAGCAGTTGCTCACCGTGTTCCGCTGTACGGTGCAGTTCTGGATCACGGCATTGCCGAAGTAGATGCCTGGCAGGATGCGCCCGTTCACCGAATAGTTGGTGGCCGCGCTCTCGATGTTCCCGATCGCATCGCGAATGATGTTGTCCTGGATCATCATGTTCTGGCCGTTGTCCCAATAGATCCCACCACCATCGTTCACCGTGGCGCAGAAATTGGAGATCACGTTGCGCTCCACGGTGGCGGTCTCCCCCACGAAGATCCCGGAGTTGCCGGTGTTGTGGATCCGGTTCGCGCGGATCACGTTGGTACCTCCACCCACTCGAATACCATGGTACCCGAAGGCCGTTTCGCCCAATCCGGCCACCAAGGCGATGTCCGTTAGCGAGTTATCCGACACGGTGGTTCCGTTGTCGATCACCGCCAAGGCCGCAGCGTAGGTGTTCTGGAAGGTGTTACCGCTGTACGTGTTGTTGCCGCCATAGCTCTGGATGCCATGGTAGCTCTTCTCGAAGGTGCAGCCCGTGACGGTGTTGTAGCTGCCGGTGTTGTACACGCCGGTGAGCCGCTGCCCCTTGAAGGCGATGTCCTGTACGCGCACCCGGCTCCGTTGCCATTCGATGAACACACCGTGGTCATACACGGAGGCTTCCACGGAAAGCGTACCGGGGTTCACGCCTCCCGGGGCCCAGAGATACAAGGTCCCCGTGGCCGGATCGTGGTACCACTCACCAGCCATGTCCAACTCGCTCAGCTTGTTGCACAAGAAGAACCCCCAATCGTAATTGCCGGTGCTGTACGTGATGTTGGGGTAGCTGATGGTGCTGCCGCTGTGGTTGCCGATCACCCGGTTCTCGTAGCACCAATTGGTGCTGCGGATCACCAAGGAGGCGCCGTTCCAGTAGCCGCTGGACTGTGTGATGCCGGTACTGGTGAGCGAAGTATTGGTGGATGTGTTCACCCGCAGCCAACCGGTGTTCGGGTAGCGTGCCAGGGTCTGCAAGGCGCCGTTCACGAAGACATACTTCACGGCCTGTGCCACCGAGGCCTTGTAGATGTTCCCCGAATGCTGTGTCCAGCCGGTGACGGACACCGCACCACTGATCACCGGCAGGGCGCCGGTGCCGTAAGCGCCGATGGTGATGTTCGCAGCGGCCGTACCCGACCCGTACCAGGTGAGCTGGCCCACGAACGTGGCACCGCGCTGGAGAAGCACCTGATCCCCAGCGGCCGCCGTAGAAGAGTATTGCTGAACCCGTGCCAGCGTGCGCCACGGGGTGCTTGGGCTGGTGCCGTTGTTGGTGTCGCTGCCCGTTGGCGATACGTAGTACACCGTGGCCTGGGCCAGGGTAGCCGTGAATAGCGTGGCGAGCAGAGAAGGAAGCAATGATCTCATCGTTCAGGTCGGGGGCTCCTTGCAGGGAAACCGGCGCGAAATTGGCCCACTCCCAAGGGCTACAACGACCTGAGGATCAACAGATCTTGAACATTTCGACCAGTTCGATCGTGTACCCGATGGAGCCCCGGATATGCTCCGCGATCTTGTGTATGCCCCTGAAAAGAGGGACTTTACGCGGCCAGCCCCCAAAAAATGATCGTTGAAAACCCGCGGACAGTGCCAACCACCGTGGCCGAGCACCTTGGGGCCTACGAGCGGAGATCCACGTGAAGAGCGGCGACCCTGGTTGGATTCGAACCAACGACCGGCAGCTTAGAAGGCTGCTGCTCTATCCAGCTGAGCTACAGGGTCGGGACGGCAAAGGTCACAAAGCCATTGGAATAGCCATCATTCAAACTGAAAGAGCCGATCCTGAGATCGGCTCTTGTCGGGGCGGCCAGATTCGAACTGACGACCTCCTGCTCCCAAAGCAGGCGCGATACCGGGCTACGCTACGCCCCGAAAAAAAGGCCCGATGACCGGGCCTTGGCGGAGAGGGGGGGATTCGAACCCCCGGTACAGAATAACCCGTACGGCAGTTTAGCAAACTACTGGTTTAAGCCACTCACCCACCTCTCCAAGGTGTCCCACCACGGTCGGCGGGGCGGCAAATATAGCTAGTTCGTTCACCTGTGGACTTTTCCACGATCATTTCCGGCTGTGTCAGGGCTATTCGCCGGATCCTCAGGACGATCGGAGAGCCCGACGGCGGCTCCATCGGGTGGTGCGGCGAACTGGTCGAAATGTTCAAGATCTGTTGATCCTCAGATCGTTGCACGGCTTGTGGGCGAGCCAATTTCGCGCCGCCGGATCCCTGCAGGCCACGAGCCGCCTGGGAGTTCTCGGCGGCGTCTAGCCCTTGCCGCAGCCGGAACTGGTAGGCCGGATCGCTCGTCGGGTCGTAGGATGTTGGGTTGAATGCCTGGAATCGGTATCCGTAGT